>MEDZ01000003.1:33229-358948 GCA_001724275.1 Gemmatimonadetes bacterium SCN 70-22 | reverse complement strand
CGAGGGTGCGCGAAGGGTGCGGTCACGCGCCGCACCGGGCGAGGTCAGGTGCGTAGATCTGGGTGATCGCTAGTGCGTAAGAATGGGTGATCCTGTACATCGGCGCGCATCAGCCGGGCGACCCGTTTCGTCGCCACCCGCACGCCCTGCGCCCGCAGGGCGCGGCAGACGCGCGGCGCGCCGTGGCGCCGGTGGCTCTTCAGGTGCGCGGCGCGCACCTGCACCAACAGGCCGGCATCGGTCGTCGCCCGCGCGCTCGGCGGCCGCGTTTGCGCGGCGTAGAAGCCGCTCGTCGACACGTCGAGCGCGGCGCACATCAGCGTCACGGGGTAGTCCTCGCGCTGGGCGGCGCGCCCGCGCGCGCCGTCGCCTCTTTCGCCCAGACGCGGAGGACGTCGGGGCGCACGCACAGCTCGCGCCCCACCTGCGCGAGGGTCACCCCACGCGCGCGTTGCTCCTCTCGACGACGGACCGCTTCGAGCTTGAACTGGGCGTCGAACGTCCGTCGGATTCGTGGTGCCTTGGCCATGAAACACCTCCGCTCCGAAGATGGGGCTTGTTGAGGTGTCCATCAAAGCGGGTCAGCTCCAGCGTGATTGCTACCTCGCATTCCGGTGACGAGACGGGAGGGGCACAACAATGTCGAGGTCCTTCGCGATGTCTTGTCGTGGCTGGAGTACTATGCCGTAGATCTCGCTCTGCAACCGTGCTGTCTTCGTAGTGCCTGTGCTCTCGGAGAGAGTCGGCGCGGCAAATTCGCCTTGGGGCGTGATGTACACCACATCCGTGCGCTCCGCCGTCGATGTCCCGGATCGTCGAACTTGCACAGGCTCCGCGAATTGCACTCGCCAATTGCCAAGCTGAGGAACGAACTCGATCCCCTTGCGAATGAAGCGTGGGGCATGGGCAATGCGCACCCCGAAGGCTGCATAGGCCAGCACGACCGCCGCTTCGGCACTAAGCGCTGGCTCGGCAACTCCGCCCCGCGGCACAATCCAGCTGCGGAACTCGCTACCGCGCTCGCTTTCCTTCGAGGAAATGCCACTGCTATCGGCGCGAATGGCCGACGCGTGCACGGACACGCTGACAACAGCCACCTGTCCATACTTGTCGCGCAACCGCACCAAGTAGCTCGCGCCTGCTGCATTTCGGAGAGCCGGACTCACATCTGCGGGAAGTGGAGCGTATGGCGTCTCGGAAAGTAGTACTCGTTCCTCGGCGGCAAGCGTCACGAAATCGATGTCCCGTCCCAGGATAGCCCTGGTGCGCTCCATGGTCTGCGCACCGAACAGCCTCAGATAGCCAACCGCGAGCGCTCTCGCGGTATCGGGTGAGATGACCCCCTGACCGCTCGCGACCGAATTGGGAAACACATCGCGCGGATGTAGTCGTGCCGCTGCCTCTGGAGTCAGCGCTGCGCGAAGCAGGGACGAGGTGTCAGCCGTCGGCAGTGGTCCGTCGCGCCGGTCGCACGCACCGGCGAGCAGCGGCGCAAGGATCGTCAGAACCAATGCACATCCTCTTGTCATATGTAGCCTCCGCTGATCAGCGTCCCGGCCCCTATGAGCGGCGTCAGTCGCTACCGGAAGTCACGCACCGTCGGAGATCCGACCGTGCGAGATCAGTCGAGCACGCGCTGCGCTGGTAACCCTAACGCAATCTGACAGCACCTGGATGCGTACGCGGAGCTAGCTCAACGAGTGCGCCGCCTGGCTCGTGGCGTCGTCCAGTGGCGACCTGCGCCAGTGAGCTCTTCCGGGCCACGAGCGTGCAGACGGCTCGAACTGCGCGGCTGTAGCGGATTACGTCCCGCAGAGAACCGAGCCCACCTTCATCGAGGCGCCGGTTACAGGTACGCTCTGAGACACCGAACCAGTTCGCGAGCTGCCCTGCGCGAAGCGGTCGCACCGCACCAAGCAGCGCGCAACGCTGCATCGAGCGGGCTCGTCCACTTGTGCCAATCGTCACGCTGGTGAACACTGCTTCCGGCAGCGACGGATATCGAGGACTGACAGGCCGGTGCTCGGCGTCCAACGCAGCGCGACGAAGTGGCGGACCGAAGGTGGTAAGACGCGTGCGGCGTCGACGATGCGGGTCCGACCGTGGGACGTCCGTCGGCATGCCATGGACCTGCAGTGACTGCATCATGCGCGGGCCTTGCCCGAAGTGATCGCGCGCAGGCGCGAGTCCACTTGCCTCCTCAATCTGCATCCTCATGCCTCTCCCCCTTCCGCACCCCACCAGGAGTCGCGCGGGACCCTCCCTCGACACCGCAATTCTCAGCGTGCAGCAAGCGCGTAAGGGCGCGAACACAGCGCAGATCGCGCGCGAGCGAACGCGATCCAGGTGCGGGCCCTTCTGGCTACCGCGGCAGGTGCCATCAATCTTACGCATGAGGGTCGGTACGTCGAGGCCATGCCATGGTCTCGTGTGTAGCGGTCGCATTCGCCTGCGGTGGTCAGCGCTCGGTTGGGCACCCCATCAGGCATTTCCCCGCTGGCGCACCGCCGGGCCCGGCGGCATCGTGGTCCGACACCCCGGCCCTCGCCCGCCATGCGCGACTTCCCCCACACCCACACCACGGACGCCTACGCCCGCACCTACGACGACGCGTCGCGCGACCCGGAGTGGTTCTGGGCCCACGCCGCCCGCGCACTGCACTGGGACGTGACCCCGCACGTCATCCTCGACCGCTCCCGCGCCCCCCTCTACCGCTGGTTTGCCGGGGGCGTCCTCAACACCTGCTACAACGCCGTCGACCGCCACGTCGAGAACGGACGCGCCGACCAACCGGCCATCATCTACGATTCGCCGGTCACGGCCACGAAGCGCACCCTCACCTACCGCGAGCTGCAAGGCGCGGTCGCGCGCGTCGCCGGCGCCCTCACCGCGCTCGACGTCCACAAGGGCGACCGCGTCGTCATCTACATGCCGATGACCCCCGAGGCGGCCATCGCCATGCTGGCCTGCGCCCGCATCGGCGCCATCCACTCGGTGGTCTTCGGCGGCTTCGCCTCGCACGAGCTCGCGGTCCGCATCGAGGACGCCGAGCCAAAGGTGATCGTCTCGGCATCGTGCGGCGTCGAGGTGGCGCGCGTCGTGGACTACAAGGCGCTCCTCGACACGGCCATCGAGCGCTCCGCGCACAAGCCGCGGCACGTCATCTGCCTCCAACGCCCGCAACGCCCCTGCCACCTCGTGCCCGGGCGCGACCACGACTGGGACACGCTGATGGCCGCGGCCCAGCCGGCACCGAGCGTCCCGGTCGCCGCCACCGACCCGCTCTACATCCTCTACACCTCCGGAACCACCGGACGCCCCAAGGGCGTCGTCCGCGACAACGGTGGGCACGCGGTGGCCCTCCTCTGGTCCATGCAGCACGTCTACGACATGAACCCGGGCGAGGTCTTCTGGACGGCGAGCGACGTGGGCTGGGTGGTGGGCCACTCCTACATCGTCTACGCCCCGCTCCTGCTGGGGTGCACGACGGTCATCCACGAGGGCAAGCCGGTGGGGACGCCCGACGCTGGCGAGTTCTGGCGGGTGGTGCAGGAGTACCAGGTCCGCACCCTCTTCACGGCGCCCACCGCCATGCGCGCCATCAAGAAGGAAGACCCCCACGGCGAGCACTTCGCGCGCTACGACACCTCGTCGCTCCGCGCGGTGTTCCTGGCGGGAGAACGCCTCGACCCCGACACCTACCACTGGACCCGCCAGCTGGTCCAGCGCCCGGTGGTGGACCACTGGTGGCAGACGGAAACAGGGTGGCCGGTCGCTGCCAATTGTTTGGGAATCGAGCAGCTCCCCGTCAAGCCGGGGTCGCCCTCGCGCCCCGTCCCCGGCTACACGGTGGAGATCCTGGACGACGAGGGGAACATCCTCCCGCCGGAAAAGGAAGGGATCGTCACCCTGCGCCTCCCCCTCCCGCCGGGGACGCTCACCACGCTCTGGAAGGACGACGAGCGCTTCGTGCAGACGTACCTCGAGCGCTTCCCGGGTCGCTACGTCACCGGCGACGGCGGCTACCTGGACGAGGACGGCTACCTCTTCGTCATGGGTCGCATCGACGACGTGATCATCGTCGCCGGCCACAACCTCTCCACGGGGAGCATGGAACAGGTCCTGGCCGCCCACCCAGACGTGGCCGAGTGCGCGGTGTTCGGCGTGAAGGACCCGCTCAAGACGCAGCTCCCGGTGGGGCTGGTGGTCCTCAAGGCCGGCGTCACGCGCGACCACGCCGCCATCCGCGACGAACTGGTGCAGGCGGTGCGCCTGGCGGTGGGTCCGGTGGCCAACTTCCGCAAGGTGGCGGTCGTGAGCCGCCTCCCCAAGACGCGCTCGGGCAAGCTCCTGCGCGCCACGATGCGCAGCATCGCCAACGGCGAGCCCTTCACGATTCCTCCCACCATCGACGACCCGGCCGCCCTCGACGAAGCCACGGCGGCGCTTCGGTCGTTAGGTTACGCCTACCTCCCCGCGACCTCCATCGGCGACTGAATCGACATGTCCTTCCTCAAGTGCCGCGGCTTCCTGTTCGACATGGACGGCGTGCTGGTGAACTCGCACGCGGTGGTCGACCGCACCTGGCGGCGGTGGGCCGCGCGGCACGCCATGGACCCCGACCCCATCATCGCCGTCGCCCACGGGCGCCGCACCAGCGACACCCTGCGCGACATCGCCCCCCACCTCGACATCGCCGCCGAGGTGCAGTGGCTGGACGAAGCGGAACGCGACGACCTGGACGGCGTCGTCGCCATGCCGGGGGCTGTCGCGATCCTGACCCACCTCCCGGGTGTGGCCTGGGCGGTGGTGACGTCGTGCGGCGACGCCCTCGCCCGCGCCCGCCTCGAGGCGGCAGGGCTCCCGATTCCCCGCGTCCTCATCGCCAGCGAACGCATCGACCGCGGCAAGCCCTTCCCCGACGGCTACCTGGCGGGCGCCCGCGGGCTGCGCCTGGCCCCCACCGACTGCATCGTCTTCGAGGACACGCCGCCGGGCATCCAGGCGGGGCTGGCCGCGGGGGCCCAGGTGGTGGGGCTCTCCACCACCTACGACGCCGGCCACCTCACCGCCGCCACCCGCGTGGTGCGCGACCTGAGCGAGGTCCACGTCGGACGCGCCGGCGCGGCCACGGGCGACTTTCACGTCCTGCTGGGCTAGGGGCGCGCCACCGGCGCCGCCCGGGCGACGCCGCGCCGGCGTCCGCTACCGCTTCTTCCCGAGGATCGTCCCGCGGCACGTCGCGGCGCCGCAGTGACACGGAAAGCGCCGCTTGGCCGCCGGCGTGTGCCGCTCCTCCAGGATGTACGCGTAGTCGTACGCCAGCTCCTCCCCGGGGGCGACGTCGCGGATGGTCTCGATCCAGATGCGCCCCTCCTCCACGATGGCGTCGCAGTTGGGATCGCACGAATGATTGATGAAGCGCGCCTCGTTGCCCTCGACCGCGGCGTCGATCACCACGTCGTCGTCGATGGCGAACAGGAAGGTGTGGTGCCGCTCCCCCGCCACGTCGGGATAGCGCGCCTCGGCCTCGGCGGGGGTCAGGCGCTGGCCGGCGTACTCGATCAACCGCACGCCGGCGGGGATGGCCCGGGTGGCGAACGCCCCCATCCCCTGGATGGGGGAGGAGCGGATCTCGAAGGGGAGGTCGGGGAGCGCCATGCGGGGGAAGATAGGGGAGCCCCCGCTCCCGCAGGGGGGAGGCACGGGCTTACGATTAAGGGGACATCCGCAGTGGACGGATGCGCCGATTCCCCACCACACCACAGGAGCCGGGGATGAACGACAAGCAGTTGCAGGCGCTGGTGCGCAAGAACGCCCTCAAGGCCGCCAAGGCGACCGGCAAGCCGCGGACCTTCTCTGACCCCACGCTCGAGGCCACCCGTAGTCCCGAGCGCGACGATGCCGACGCACAGCGGATTTTCAAGGAGATGAAGAAGCGCGAGTTCTAGCGCCGCTCATGTCCCGCCATCTCCGATATTTCGCGCCGCTCCTCGTGGGCGGCATGCTGGCTCTTGCCGCGTGCGGTGGCCGCGGTGCCGACAAGGGTGAGGCATTCGCCGTGACCAGCGGCTTTCGCGGGGTCCTGAGCGACCCGCCGCGCGAGAAGCCCGACTTCACCCTCACCGACTTCAACGGGGCGCCGTTCAACTTCCGTGAAGCGACAGCCGGAAAGGTCACCCTCCTCTTCTTCGGCTACACGCACTGCCCCGACATCTGCCCGCTGCACGTGGCCAACGTGGCGGCGGTGCTCAAGAAGCTCCCCTTCGAGGCCCGCGACGCCATCCGCTTCGTCTTCGTGACGACCGACCCGGCGCGCGACACCCCCGCGCGCCTCAAGGAATGGCTGGGGACCTTCGACCCGAGCTTCATCGGGTTGCGGGGGACGGAAGAGGAAGTGAACCGGATCCTCTACACCCTGCGCCTCCCCCCCATCCAGAAGGACACCGCGTCGTCCGATGCCGCGGGATACCTGGTGGGACACGCCGCGCAGGTCCTGGCCTTCGGCATCGACGGGAAGGCGCGCCTCGAGTACCCCTTCGGGATCCGGCAGGAAGACTGGATGCAGGATCTCCCCCGCCTGGCACGCGGCGAGCTCCCGACGGGGGTGAATCCCTCGGGCTCCGGGGCGGTCGACCTCAAGCCGCTCGGCGACGAGAGCAACGTGCCGAGCGTCCCGATTCGCGTGGCCGCGGCGCTCATCCCGCAGCCCCCCTCCACCAGCGAGGGGGCGATGTACGTGGTGCTGCGCAACGGCTCGGTGGAGGACACGCTGGTCTCCGTCTCGAGCGAGGCGGTGCAGACCGCGGAGCTGCACGAGACGATGCCCGGCGACCAACAGCGCATGGGGCACATGATGCCGGTCAAGGAGATCGTCCTTCGCCCCGGCGAGACGCTGCAGCTTGCCCCTGGCGGGCGTCACGTGATGCTGATGGGCTTCGCCAAGCGTCCTGAGGTGGGCGAGACCATCACCGTGCGGCTCCACTTCAGGCAGGCCGGCGACATCGTGCTCGCCGCCAACGTGGTGAGCTACGCCGAAGTGGAGCGGATGCTGGCCGCCGCCGCCACCTCGCTCGGGCAGTAGGGCGCCATGCAATTCTGGTGCTCGGCCAAGCCGACGGCGTGGACCTGGGAGTGGCAGGCCATCGTCGGCGTCTGGGTCTTCATGGTGGTCCTGGTGGCGGGGGTGGTGGCGTGGAACCGCGCGGCCGCGCGCCGCGCCGGGACCGCCGTTCCGCCGATGCACCCGCTCTTCCCGGTGGGGGTGCTGGCGCTCTGGGCGGCGCTCGACTGGCCGATCGGCGCGTTAGGCGGCTACCTCACCAGCGTCCACATGCTCCAGTTCCTGCTGATCGGGCTGGTGGCGCCCCCGCTCCTGTTGCGCGGCGTCTCGCTCGAGGCGCAGGCCATGGTGGGCGCGCACCCGCTGGTGCGGCGCATCACGTCCCCGATCTTCGCCGTCGCCATCTTCAACGTCGCCGTCCTCGTCACCCACCTCCCGTTCGTCGCCGACACGCTGATGCCGTCGGAGTTCGGGTCGATGGTGATCGACCTGACCTGGCTGGCGACCGGGCTCCTGTTCTGGTGGCCCATCGTGATGGTGCACCCGGCGCCGCGCCGCTTCCCCCCGCCCATGCGCATGCTGTATCTCGTTGGGGGGCTGATGTTCTCGCCGGTGATGTTCGGGCTGGCCGGCTTCCTGGCGTACAGCGACTCGCCGATGTACGCCTTCTACGAGCTCGCCCCGCCCATTCCGGGAATCTCGTCCAAGGACGACCACCAGGCCGCCGGCGCGCTGATGAGCATCGGCGGGGCGCTCGTCGCCTTCGTCGGGCTCTCGGTCATCTTCTTCCGCTGGTCCAGGACCGAGGAATGACGGCCGGCGTCGCGCCGGCGCCGTGACTCAACGCGCGCCGGCCGACGGCCCGCGCGCACGCTGCAGCAGCGACTCGGCGTAATCGATCCCCGCCGGCGTGCGCGAGCCGTGCCACGACAGCAGCTCGCCGTCGGCCAGGACGAAGCGCTCCGCCGCCATCCCCGTCAGCTGCACCAGCTCGTCGGCGTGGCGCGCCGTGAACGGGAAGGGCTCGCTGGAGAGGAGCACCACGTCGGGCGCGCCCTCCCGCAGCTGGGCGGGGGTGACGACCGGGTAGCGGCCGGCCGACGCGCCGAAGACGTTGCGCCCGCCGGCCAGGGCGAGCAGCGCGCTCACGAAGGTGTCGTCGCTCACCGTCATCCACGGCTCGCGCCAGATGAGGTAGGCGTACGAGACCGGCGGCAACGCCGCGGCCGCCTCTTGCACGCGCGCCGCGCGCCGCTCGATCTCGCCCGCGATGCGCTCCCCCGCCTCGCCCCGCCCGATGGCACCGGCGATCGAGCGGACCATCGCCGCGGTCTCGGCGGCCGTGCGCGGCATGGAGCTGTGCACCGCGATGCCGGCCGCGCGCAGCGACTCTGCGTCCTCGGCGCGGTTCTCCTCCTCGTTCATGAAGACGAGGTCGGGAGCGAGGGCGACGATGCGCGCGATCTTCGGGTTCTTGGTCCCGCCGACCTTCTCGATCCCGTCGACCCACGGGGCGGGGTGGATGCAGAACTTCGTGCGCCCCACCACTTCATCGGCGGCGCCCAGGTCGTGCAGGAGCTCGGTGAGCGAGGGGCAGAGCGAGACGAGGCGCATGCCGCAGTGTAGCGTGCGGGGCCCCCATCGAGGGAGGGGACCGCCCGTGCCCGAGCGAAGCGCGGCGCCCACCGCCTGGTGGACGCCGCGCCTGTCACGTGAAGGGTCGTGGGATCAGTAGTTCGGGTTGGTCTCCTTCTCCGAGCGCGGGGTGTTGAAGCAGAGGTCGCGGTTGGGGAGGATCTCCAGCGGGTGGAGCGCCCCGGGACGACTGAGCGCCTCCCAGCGGCGCAGGTCGCCCAGCCGCCGCGACTCGAGCCAGAGCTCGATGCCACGCTCGCGCTTGAGCACCGCCCACGCATCGGTCGAGTTACCGACCGTATACAGCGGGAGGCTCAGGTTGGTGCGACGCGCGTTGATGATCGTCATCGCCCCCTGCCAGTCGCCGGCAATCAGCTTGGCCTCGGCCTCGATGAGGCGCATCTCCCACCCGGTGGAGAGGTTGATGGGAGAGGTGCGGTCGTTGTACTTGGTCTGGAAGTACCAGCGCACGCGCCCGAGGCTGCCGACCGCGGCGTCGCCGGTGAGGACCGTTAGGCTGCTGTCGAACGGGATGCGCGGGTCGCGCGTGGTCTTGCGGATGGAGTCGTACACCGTGTTCCAGACCGTGTGCGCGCGATACGGCTGGTTGGCGCCCGCCCAGTAGATGCGGTTGTACTGGTCCAGTTCGGTCCCGTAGTACGGCATGCGGTACGCGAACGTGTTCGGCACCGCCGCGGCGTCGGCGACGGCGCCGGCCGGGTTGTTGCGGAGCAGCCGCACCGACGCACGCCCCGCCTGGGCCGCCATGGCGAGCGTGGTGTTCCCCGCCGCCTGCGCCACGGTCATGGCCTCGGTGAAGTTCGCCTCGGCGCGCTCGAAGTAGACCGTGTGCGGCCCCTTCGCCCCGCCGTTGATGACCCCTTCGCAGAAGTTCTCGCCGAGGTGACGGTTGGCGTAGCCGGCCCAAACGAGCGCCTGCGCCAGCTGCGCGCTCTTGGATGCGTTGGCGCCCAGGACCGTCTTGGCGCGCGCGACGGCGTCTTCGGACGTCCAGCGGGCGCGCTGGGCGTAGTTCCACCAGGTGTTGACCTCGTCTTCGGCCAAGACTCCGGCCTGCGCGCGCACGGAGATGCCGAACGAGTCGGTGGAGCCGGCGGGGTGCAGCTCGCGCGTGACCGCTGCGCCGGTGTAGGAGGTCCAGTTGAGGGCCTCGGCCAGGTCGCGCCCCGAGCCGCTGATGAGCGCACCCAGCGCCCCGGCGTTGTCGAGCGACGCGGCCTGGATGGGGCCGGGGTTGGTGGCGTCGAGGGTGCACCCCCCCATGGCGGCGAGGGCCGTGATGGTGAGCGTCACGCGCGAGGCGCGGCGCATCGTCGAGGAAATCGTCATGGTCATTGGCGGGTTCCTCAGAACGAGAGACGGAGGGAGGTCAGGAACACCGCCGGTGCCGGGATGTGCTCCGAGATGTAGCGCACCGTGGCGTTGAACCCGTCGTTCCCCGACATCTCGGGGTCGAACAGCGGCATCCCGTAGTTATGGCGGAAGATGTTCTGCGCCGAGAAGACCAGCGAGCTGCTGGCCGTGCGCGGGATCGCCTTCCCCAGCGGGATCGTGAGCGTGATGTCGCGGATCTTGAAGAAGTCGGCCGGGAAGATGAACATGTCCGGGCGCACGTTCCGCGGGATGCAGGTCAGCGTCTCGCGGACCGTGATCGGCTTCTGTGCCGCGATGTTCTGGTAGGCATCGAAGCAGGTGGGCCACAGCACCGAGCGCGACAGCGCCTGGTACGAGGCATCCTCGTCGATGTAGGCGCCCCCCTGGTACTCGCCGCGCACCGAGAGGGCGATGTTGCGCCAGGTGCGAAGGTTGAGGCTCCCGCCGATGATGTGCGTCGGCTGGCTGGGGCCGAAGAACGCATTGCTCACCGTGTCCGGCGCCACCCCGCGCGCATCCGCGTTCCGGATCTTGCGCCCGCGGAGGACGGGGGCCGGCTGCCCTTCCACGACCCAGCCGTAGTTGCCCACGCTGAAGGACGGGGCGCCGCCCAGGCTGATGACCTTGGAGTCGTTGGTGGTGATGTTGAGCCCCGCCGTGAGCCCGAAGCGCGGCTTGTCGACGAGGGTGCCGGTGATGGCGGCCTCGATCCCCGACTTCTCCATCTCGCCCACGTTCTGCAGCGTGTTGTTGAGGAAGCCGTTGGACGGGACCGAGCGCACGCTGAAGAGCGCGTCGGTGGTGGTGGCCTTGAAGTACGTGAAGTCGATCCCGAGGCGCCCGTCGAGGATGCTGTGGTCGAAGCCGAGCTCGAGCTCGGTGGTCCGCTCGGGCCCTAACGTGGGATTGCCGAGATTGTCCGGGCGCACGGCGGTCGCCGTCCCCCAGCCCACCTGGCTGTAGGTGCGCACCGCGGCGAAGGCGCCGGGGGCGCGACCGGCGGCGCCGTAGGCCGCGCGCAGCTTGAGCGTCCCGAGCGACGGCTTCCAGAAGCCCTCCTCCGAGATGACCCACGATCCCGACACCTTGGGATAGAACTGGAAGCCGAAGTCCGAGCCGAAGGCGCTGTTGCCGTCCAGGCGTCCGCCCAGCGTCACGAAGTAGCGATCCTTGTAGCCCACCAGCGCCTGGGTGAAGGCGCCGCCGGTGATGACGCGCTGGCGATTCTCGTCCGCGAGCTTCACGCCGCCCGACGCCACGGTGGGCGGTGACGGCGTGGCGAAGTTCTCGGAGTAGGCGATGACGTCGCCGACGTTGGAGTTGACGTACTGCGTCCCGCCCGAGGCGGTGATGCGCAGGTCCTGGCCGAACTGGAACTCGTAGTTGTTCACCCAGTCCAGGCTCAGGGTGGTGTTCTGCCACCGCTGGTTCTGGATCACCCCCAGGTTGGCCCCGGGGAAGCCGAAGGGGCGGACGTTCCGGTTCTCCACCGCCGCCCGGTCGTAGCCCACGGTGAAGCGGCTCGAGAAGCGGGCAAATGGGGTCCACGTCGTCGTGCTCCCCATGATCATGCGGTCGATGTAGCTGTCGAGCTGCTGCATGAAGACCTTGCTCAGCGAATCCACGTTCGTCGTCGCGTAGTAGTTGCGGTCACGACGGAAGGCGTTGAGCGTGATCCCCTGGGCGTTGTTCCCGGCCGGCGTCTGGTTGATGAGGTTGTTGGTGTACGCGCTGCTCCAGTTCATCACGACGTTCTTCATCGGCGTGAAGTCGAGGTTGGCGCGGATCTGGTACTTGCGGTCCTTGTCCCTGGGGAGGACGCCGTCGGTGTTGTCGGCTCCGCCCGAGACCAGGTACTTCAGGTTGTCGCCCTGGCCGCCCGACACCTGCAGCGACGTCCCGTAGCGCAGCGCGTAGTTGTCCGGACCGAAGCGTCCCGGGTCGCTGTTGCGCAGGAACGGGTCCATGAAGAGGAGCGGGACGGAATCGGTCCCGAACTTCTGCAGGGAGCTGATCCCCGAGTTGAGCTGGACGTTCCACTTGGCGGCGCCGGCGGCGCCGCGCTTGGTGAAGATCTGGATCACCCCGGCCGCCGCGTCGGTGCCGTACAGCGTTGCCGCCGCCGCCCCCTTCACGATCTCGATGCGCTCGATGTCATCGGGGTTGATGTCGTTGAGCGGGCTCGCATTCACGTTCGCCCCACGCTGCGTGGTGCCGGTGAAGACCCCGTTGCGCGGATACTCGTCGCTGCGCGTGCGCACCCCGTCGATGAAGATCAGCGGCTGGTTGGTGAGGGCGACGCTCGTCGTCCCGCGCAGGCGGATGGCCGCCCCGCCGCCGGAATTCCCCGTCCCGCCGCCCACCGTGACCCCCGTCAGGCGCCCCGACAGCATGTTCGACAGGTTGGTCGGCACCTCGGGGGTATCGGAGAGCTTGACCTGCCCGATCGAGTTGCCGACCTCGCGCTTGCGCGCCGAGCCCCCGGTTCCTGTCACCACGACTTCATCCAGCGAGATGGCGCTCTGCGACAGTCCGAAGTCGGCGGTGACCGACTGGCCGGCGGTGACGGTCACGGTGCGCTCGGTGGGCTGGTAGCCGATGAGGCGCACGCGCACGACTCGCGGGCCGGCCGAGACCGCCGCGATCGAGTAGGCGCCGTCGGCACCGGTCAGCGCGCCGAGCGTGGTCCCGGCCACGAAGACCTGGGCATTCCCGAGGGGAGCCCCGGTGCCGGCGTTGGTGACCTTTCCGCGAATCGTTCCTTGCGTCTGCTGGGCGCCGATGGCCATGGGCGCGAGGGCGCACAGCACTGCCAGTGCGCTCCCGAGCCCGATGGGCCATCGACCCGACGTTCGACGACTTCTGTGCATCACGGCCTCCGATGGAGAGGGGGGGTTAGTATGCGTACGCGCGCTTCGGCGAGGCTCCGACTGCGGAATCACGGGGGGAGAGCACTGCGACGAGGGGGGGAGCGCGGCTGGGGGTGGGTGCCGCGCGAGGGCGAGCGAAACGCGCGCATAGCATCGGGGCGAAATGGGACGCTGTCAACACGCGGATTCCACCCGCGCCCCCCGCGCCGATCATTGGAAATCATCCACGTCCCGCTGCAACGCCCCTCCATCTGGGTCGTCTTTCTTATAGTTGGCCAATTCGAGGGCCAATCCCGCCGAACGCCCCCATCTCGATGGTCGCACCCACTCCCCTACCTCCCGCCCTCGAGGCGCTCCTTGAACAGGGGCGCCTGGCCGAGGCGCGCGGCCAGGTGCAAGTGGCGCGCGACCTGTACGAGCGGGCACTGGACTCGATGGCGAGCGATGCCCCGGCCTGGGGGGTCGGCCGGCTCCTGCTGGGGTTGGGACGGACGCACCTGGCCTCGCGCGACGCCGAGGCGGCCCTCGCGCGAGTCGCGGCGATCCTCGCGCTCCCCGGCGAGCCCGAGATGGCCGCCATCGCGGCCGACGCCGTCGAGCTCCGCGGGCGCATCCACTGGCACGAGGGCGACCTCGCCGCCGCCGCCGCCGACTTCGCCGAGTTGCGGGCCCGCGCGCGACAGCTGGGCGACGCGGCCCGGTCCGCGTTAGGCGCCACCTGGCTCGCCGACCTCGCCCTCCTCGAGGGAGCGACGGCGCAGGCCATTGCCCTGCACGAGGAGGCGCGCGCCGACCTCCATGCCGCCGGTGACAGCCGGGGTGAGGCGGCCGCCCTGGCCCGCCTCGCCACGCTCTACGCGGAGCTCAAGCGGTGGAATGCGGCCGAGCAGGCATTCGCCGAGGCGGCCACGGCCGCCACGCAGCTACATGACGAGCGCCTGCTGGCCACGATCGAGCTGGCCCGCGCCGGGATGGCGCTGGATCGCGAGAACGTCGAGCGCGCCCACGCCAGCGCCGATCGCGCCATCGACCTGGCGCGCAAGCTCGACGACGCGTCGCTGGTGGCCCGCGCCCTCGTGCTGAACGGCGCCGTGGCCCGGGAGCTCGGCGACCGCGATCGCGCGGCGCGTCTCCTGGAGCAGGGGGAGCGCCTCGCCGAGGACGCCGGCGACCTCCTCCTCGTCGCCGAGGCCGCCCGCGAGCACGCCGACCTCCTCGCCCGCGACGACCGGCACGCCGAGGCGCTGCAGGCGCTCAACCGCGCGTACCGCGCCGCCACCCAGCTGCGCGCCCGCGACGTGGACGGCGAGACGACCCGGCGGCTGCGCCGCTTCGACGACGGCTTCCTGAACGTCATCCGGCGCTGGGCGCAACGCATCGAGGGAAAGGACCACGCCACCGCCGGCCACCTCGATAGGGTCGCCGACCTCACCTGCGAGATCGCACGGCGCATGGGAGCCGACCGGCAATCGCTCGTTTGGTACCGGGTCGGCGCCTTCCTGCACGACATCGGGAAGCTGGGCATCCCGGCCGCCATCCTCAACAAGGCGGGACGCCTCACGCCGGAGGAGTGGACCATCGTCAAGCGCCACCCGGTGGCCGGGGCGGAAATGCTCCGCGACGTCGACTTCCCGTGGGAGGTGCGCCCCATCGTCGAGTCGCACCACGAATGCTGGGACGGCTCGGGATACCCGCACGGGCTCGCGGGCGAGGAGATCCCCCTCGCCGCCCGCATCTTCACCGTCGCCGACGTCTACGACGCCCTCGTCTCGCGCCGCGCCTTCAAGTCGGCGCTCGGCCACGACGAGGCCATCGACGTCATGCGCCGCGACGTCGGGCGACAGTTCGATCCGGCGGTCTTCCGCGTCTTCGAGGAGGTGGTCCGCGAGGGGGTCGCCATCCCCGGCGTCACTTCGGCGGCGGCACTCCCCGTCCGCGCCGAGTCGCGCGAGCCGGCCATCGTCGACGACGAGCTCACCTCGGTCGCCGACCGCTCGTCGTGGATGCAGCGCGCCGCCCACGCCCTGGCCAGGCGCCGCGGCGCCGACCAGTCGGTCGCCGTCCTCCTCCTCGACATCGACCACTTCGAGCGCGTGAACGCCGCCTACGGGCGGCTCCAGGGCGACGACCTCCTCTGGGCCGTCGCCAAGGTGCTGCAGCGCGGCCTCCGGACCGGCGACCTCGTGGGACGACGCGGGAGCGACGAATTCCTCGTCCTCCTCCCCGCCACCCCCCCCGACGTCGCGCTCGAGGTGGCCCACCGCCTGCGCGAGGCGTGCGCCCAGCTGCGCTGCGCGCGTCGCGACGCACCAGACCAGCAGATCGCCATCTCCGTCTCGATCGCGGTCGTCGGCGCGCCGCAGGACGGCGACTCCGTCGAGGCGCTCCTGGCGGCGGCCGACCGCGCGCTCCACCGCGCCAAGCGCGACGGGCGCGATCGCGTGGTCGTGGCGGAGCACGGAGACGCCGGCGCGGCGCGCGCCCGCCTGGCGTTCGACACCTTCGTGGGACGCGAAGAAGAGCTGCGCACCATGGTCGGGTTGCTCGACCTGGCCAGCCGCGGCGACGCGCGCCTCGTGTCGATCTCCGGCGAGGAAGGGATCGGGAAGTCCGCACTCGTCAGGCGCCTGGAACCCGAGATCCGGCTGCGCGCCGGAACCCTCGTGACGGCGCAATGCCTGGAGGGCGACCAGGCCTCGGCGTACGCGCCTTGGGCCGACGTCCTCGCGCGCCTCCACGCGACTGGCCTCCTGGCCCAGAACCAGTGGCGCGCCCTTCCGCAACTCGTCCCGGGAATTCCGCCGTCGGGCGACGGCGACGAGTGGGCCCTTACCCCCTCGCTCCTGCACGAGGAGATCGTGCGCGCCGTGCGTCGGGCCGCGCGCGAGCGCCTCCTCGTCCTCGTCTTCGAGGACGTGCAGTGGGCCGACACCGCCACCTGGACGGTGCTCGACGCCCTGCTCGGCGCGCTGGATGGCGAGCAGCTCTTCGTCGTCCTGACCCTTCGCCCCGACGAGGCACGCGCCGCCGCCGACTGGCGCCGGCGCCTCATGCAGCATCCGCGCGCCGAGCAGCTCGCGCTGCAGCGTTTCACCCTCGACGAGCTGCGCCGATGGGTCCAGGTCGTCTTTCACGATGCCGACCCGGGCGACGAATTCCCGCGCGTGCTGCACGCCTACACCGAGGGGATCCCGCTGCACGTCGTGCACGTCCTGCGCGCCCTCGCCGAATCGGGGGGGATCTGGTACGGCGGGACGCGTTGGGAGTGGCGCCCCACCTCGCTCGAGGCGCTCCCCCCGGGCGTCGCCTTCATCCTCGAGCGCCGGCTGCAACGCCTGTCGCCCCCCGCCCGGGGGATTCTCGCCACGGCCGCGGTCCTCGGGGCCCCGTTTGCCGTGGAGCTGCTGGTGGCCACGGCCAACGCCCCCGAGGCACAGGTCACCGCCGCCCTGGACGAGGGAGTGGCGGCGGGGATCGTCACGCCGGTGGCGGGGCGCGACGGCGCCTTCACCTTCACCCACGCCCTCCTCGGCGAGGCCATCACGCGCGAGGTCCCCGAGCGGCGGCGCCAGCGCATGCACGAGGTGGCGGCGCGCCTTCTCGAGCTGCGCACGCCATCGTCGGTGGACGAGATCGCCGGCCACTATCACGCCGCCGGGCTGGACGCCGAGGCCTATCGGTACGCCGTTGCGGCCGCCGACCGCATGGGCGCTGCCTTCGCGCACGACCTCGCGCTCGAGGCGTTGCAGGTGGCGCAGCGGTACGCCCCCTCGGCGCGCGACCTGGCGACGCTCAGGGTGCGCCTGGCGACAGTGGCCGTCGGCGCGGGGCGGTACGCCCCGGCGGAAGCCTGGTGCGACCTGGCGCTGGAGTGGATCGAGGGGAGCGGCGACGCGCACGCGGCGCTCGAGGTGCGACGCCTGCGCGAGTGCGTCCGGATGCACAGCGGCAAGCCGCCGCTTCGCACCCTCGAGGAGCTGCGCGCCATCCTCGCGGCCGCCCCGGAAGGCGACGTCGCCCTCCGGGCCGACGTGCAGCTGACGGCGTCGGCGGTGGCCACGGCGGTCGCCGACTGGCCGCTGGCGGCGACGCTCGCCCGCAAGGCGCTGGAGACGCTCGGCGACCGGGCCACCCTCGCCCACCGGGGTGCGGCAGGCCGGCTCCTGGCGCTCGCCCGTGACGGCGCGGCCCCCGACGAGGCGATCTCGCTGGCCCACGACGCGGTGGCCCACGCCACGGCCTCGGGAGACCGCCTTGCCATGGCCCGCGCCCGGCTGGCGCTCGGCGAATTGCAGCTGCGAAGGGGGCGCGTGGGAGAAGCCGAGGAGGCGCTGGGCGATGCGCTCGAGGCGGCCCGCAGCGCTCACGCCGCCCCGCTGGCCGCCGGCGTCTCGCGGGCGCTGGGCGAGCTGCGCTCGCGCCAGGGCACCTTCGGCGAGGCGGCACAGTGGCTGGGCGACGCCGAGCGCATCTTCACCGCCATCGGCGACGTCCCCGAGTCGCTGCGCACGACCTTCGTCGCCGCCAACGTCGCGCGTGACATGGGCGAGCGTTCGCGCGCCCATGCGCTCTACAACGCTGCAACATCCAGGGCGCGAACGCTGGAGGTGGCGTGGTTGGAGCTGGCCTCGCTGGCCGGCGCTGCCCTCACCAACGGTGGCCCCGAATCCCCCTCCACCTGGAAGCGCTGGGAGCGCGCCACCGAGCTCATGACCAGCGCTGTGCCGGAGTGGTGGTTCCCCGGGCGCGAGATGGTCGACGCGCTGGCGCTGCAGATGGCGCTGGCCTCCGGCCATACCGGGGCCGCGTTCGACCTCTTCTCCCGCGCCCGGCACCGCCTCGACGCCGTCGATCCGTACGCCGGGGCGTGGCTGGTCGCCGAGTGCGCCGGCGTGCTCGAGCGCGCCGGCCTCCCCGCCATCGACGCCACGCGGCGCTTCGCCGCCGAGCGCGCCCGTACCCTCGCGTTCGTCCCCCTGGCCGAGCGTCTCGAGGAGCCCGCCTCCACCTGATCCGGCACCTGGCGGTGCGTCGCGGGCGCCAGCTCCCTCAGCGTCCGGGATCCGCTGCTGGCGCCTCGTCCCGATAAGGCCGAGCTTGGGGTCACCCCACTTCGTGCCGGAGGGACCGCATGCGCATCCGCTTCGCCGCCGCACTCCTCACCTTCGCCCTCACCCCCGCACTGGTCGCCCCGCTCGGCGCCCAGGCCACAGGCAAGGGCGCGCAGGGCCAGCAGCCTCGCCCCGCCGCCCAACGCATCGGCGGGATCCCGGGCGCCGAGCTCGTCATCGTGGCGCGCGACAAGGGGTTCGACGCACCGTCGCAGGTGGAGGCCGGGTTGGTGAACATCCGTCTCTTCAACCGCTCGGGCACCACGCAGCACATCGCCATCCTCAGGGTCGGCCGCCTCGACCGCGTGGCGGCCATCGCCGACTACCTGCGCTCGGGCGACTGGAACGTCCCGTGGATCAACCGCATGGGCGGACCCGAATCGAGCGTCCCTGGCGGCGTGTCGTCGGTGTCGATGGTCCTCGAGCCGGGGCGGTACGTCATGGCGCAACTCCCGGTGCCGCCCACGCGCGGGGGACCGCTCGTCCTCACGGAAGTCCAGGAGCTGTCGGTGATCCGGCCTGCCGATGGCGGCGCGCCGAAGATGCTCCCGGTCACCGAGGTGGCGCTCCTCATGAACGAGTGGGGATTCACGCTCGAGGGGCCGCTCCATGCGGGGCGCCGCACCATCCGCGTGGAGAACAAGGGACAGTTCGAGCACCACGTCTCCATCGTTAGGCTCCTCCCGGGGCGCACGCTCGAGCAGGCCGTCCGGTTCGCCGAGCAGCCGGTGGGGGCGTCGCCCTACGAAGCCGTGGGCGGGACGACCAACCTGGAGCGCGGACGCGCCGTGAACGTCACCGTCGACCTGATGCCGGGCGACTACGCCCTCCTGTGCACCACGTACAACCCGCTCTCCAGGCAGCTGCACTCGCAGCACGGCATGGTCAGGCTGGTGCGCGTGGTCCCGTGAGCGGCGGCGCCCCTTCAACGCTTCCGACGCCCTGCGCCGTTAAATCGGCGCAGGGCGCATTCCGTTCGCCCCGCTCTGCGGACATGTTCCCCGCGCGCCGCCCCTGGAGCGGTGCCCGTGCACTCCACTGCAATCCCGGACGATCCATGCTTCGATCCCCGCTTCGCCGCGCGACTCTCGGCAGGGCCATCGGCCTCGCGGCCGGATGGCTGGCCGTGGCCGGCCCCCCCGCCGTGCTCCCCGCGCAAGGCGCCCCCTTCGAGGTCGACTCGGCCACCCTCTCCGCCTTCCGCTGGCGGCTGATCGGCCCCGCCAACACGATGGGGCGCATCTCCGACGTCGCCGGCATCCCCTCCCCCTCCAAGACGCTCTTCGTCGCCGCGGCGGCGGGCGGGATCTGGAAGTCGACCAACAACGGGACCACCTGGCGCCCCGTCTTCGACCACGAGCGCGTCATCTCCATGGGGATGCTCGCCATTGCCCCCAGCGACACCATGCAGGTGTGGGCCGGGAGCGGCGAGCCCAACTCGCGCAACTCGATCTCCCCGGGGGGCGGCGTCTACAAGTCCACCGACGGCGGGATCACCTGGAAGCTCATGGGGCTGGAGAAGACCCAGGCCATCGGGCGCATCCAGGTGCACCCCACCAACCCCAACATCGTCTACGTCGCCGCGTTAGGTGCGCCGTGGAACGCCAACAAGGAGCGCGGGCTCTACAAGACCATCGACGGCGGCACCACCTGGGAGCTGGTCAAGTTCATCTCCGACAAGGCCGGCTTCGTCGACGTGCAGCTCGATCCGTCGAACCCCGACATCGTATGGGCGGCGAGCTACGAGCGCGTGCGCGGCCCGTACTTCCTCCAGTCCGGCGGCCCGGGCTCGGCGCTCTGGAAGTCGACCGACGCCGGGAAGAGCTGGACCGAGGTGAAGGGGGGCGGCTTCCCCGGGACGACGAAGGGCCGCATCTCGATCGCCATCGCGCCCTCGAACCCCAGGGTGATGTACACCATGGTCGAGGCGGACACGGCCCCCAACCCGAAGCCGGCCAAGGGGGCCAAGCCGCAGGAGAAGCCGAGCGGGCTCTATCGCTCCGACGACGGCGGCGTGACCTGGGTGCGCACCAGCAGCGAGAACGTGCGCCCCTTCTACTACTCGCAGGTGCGCGTCCACCCGAAGAACCCCGACCGCGTCTACTGGTCGTCCACCCCGGTCAAGGTCTCGGATGACGGCGGCAAGACCGCGAAGAACGCCACCGTCGGCATCCACGTGGATCACCACGCCATGTGGATCGACCCCAACGATCCAGAGCGCATGATCGTCGGCAACGACGGCGGGATCGCGATCTCGTACGACCAGGGCGGGAGCTACGACGTGCCGATGACGCTCCCGGTCTCGCAGGCGTACAACGTCTCCTTCGACATGTCGGTCCCCTACCGCGTCTGCACCGGCCTCCAGGACAACGGTTCGTGGTGCGGGCCGTCGCGCCGCCGCCAGGGGGCGATCACCAACGCGATGTGGGCCACGGTGGCCGGGGGCGACGGCTTCGTCACGCAGCAGGACCCCACCGACCCCAACACCGTCTACGCCGAGTCGCAGGGCGGGAACATCTCGCGCTTCGACTTCGCCACCAGCGAGCGCACCTCGCTGGTGAAGCCCAACTGGCGCCCCCGGTACCAGCAGTGGGAAGACTCCATCCTCACCGAGCGCCCCGACACCACGGCGCCGATCTCGAGGGACCAGAAGAAGCGCATCGACGCCTTCCGCGCGCAGCAGAAGACCGACTCGGTCGCCTTCGACCTGCGCTGGAACTGGAACACCCCGTACATCATCTCCGCCCACAACCCGCAGGTGCTGTACTTCGGCGCCAACCGCGTGCTCAAGAGCACCAGGCGCGGCGAGGAGATGTACCCCATCTCGGCCGACCTCACCTACGCCGACCCCGAGAAGATCCGGATCTCGACGCGCACCACCGGCGGCATCACGGTCGACGCCACCGGCGCCGAGACGTACGGGACCATCGTGTCGCTGGCCGAGTCGCCGATCCGCCCGGGAATCCTCTTTGCCGGAACCGACGACGGGCGCGTCTGGGTCACGAAGAACGACGGCGGGACGTGGGAAGAGCTGTCGAAGCACTTCCCCGGGCTCCCGCCTAACGCGTACGTGAGCGAGATCGAACCGTCGCCGCACGACTCGATGACGGTCTTCGTCACCTTCGACAACCATCGCGTCGGCGACTACGCGCCCTACGTCTACCAGTCGGCCGACTTCGGGAAGTCGTTCCGGTCCATTGCCGGCACCCTCCCCAGCGGCGGCCCCGACTTCGTCCACGTCATCAGGCAGGACCCGGTCAACCCGGACCTCCTCTTCGTGGGAACCGACGTCGGCGCGTACGTGTCGCTCAACCGCGGGCAGAGCTGGCAGCGCTTCATGTCGGGGCTCCCGACGGTCCCGGTCAACGACCTCAAGATCCACCCCCGCGACAAGGAGCTGATCGCCGCCACGCACGGGCGCGCGATCTGGGTGGTGGACATCGCCGCGCTCCAGCAGATGACGCCGCAGGTGGCGGCCGCCGAGTCGTACCTCTTCAAGCCGAAGACCGCCTTCCAGTTCGGCGACATGGCGTTCGAGGGACAATCGGTGGGACACCAGTGGTTCCAGACGCCGAGCCCTCAGTACGGCGCCGAGATCTCGTACCGCCTGACGACGCGCGGCAACGGCCCGGTGCGCGTCGTGATCCAGGACGTCAGCGGCGACACCATCCGCACGCTCAACGGCCCCTCGGGCGCGGGCGTCCACAAGGTGGTCTGGGACTTCCGCGGCAAGGCCGCGCCCCAGCCGCCGCTCTCCCCAGCGGGGAAGCGCGACTCGATCCTCGCCGTCCGGCGCGCCGACTTCGTCTTCGACTCGCTCGGGAAGGCCGGACTCGACACCGCCGCGCTCGGGCGCTTCCGCCGCATGCTGATGGGCGGCGACATGCAGCAGATGGCCCAGATGTTCATGGGGGGCGGGATGGGGCAGTCCACCGTCTGGAACCCGCGGCCGGGTGAACAGGCCGGCGGACAGCGCGGTGGTGGCGGCGGCGGGCGCGGTGCGGCCGGTGCCGCGGCGGCGGCCGGGATCACCGATCCCACCCTCGCCTTCCAGATCGTCCAGCTCATCATGCCGCGCGGCGGCGGCTTCGGTGGCGGCGGCTTCCAGCTCCCCGGCGCCGCTCGCGGTCAGGCCCCCATCGTCCAGCCGGGCGACTACCTGGTCTCCGTCACCCTGAACGGGAAGACGCTCAAGCAGACGCTCCGCGTCGAGCGCGCCAGCGGGAGCGGGGTCGTCTCCTCGTTCTTCGAGGAAGACGACCGGCACTAGCTTCGCATGGCCCTCATCCGACGCCCTCGCCCCGATCAGGGGGCGGGGGCGTCGACTTTTTCGTGGAACCCCGGGCGCTGGGGCGGTTAGGGAGAAGGTTGTCAGCCGCGTCCCCCGGGAATAGACATTACCTGTTGGCCCGCTTCACATCCCCACGCATCAGGACCGTGCTCTTCCACTTTCGCCATCTCGCCCCCCGTCTCGGGGTCGTCGCCGCGCTGGCGCTGGTCGGCACCGCGCTCCCGGCTCAGCAGCGCACGCCCCCCAAGCGCGTCCCGGCCAAGGCCCCCGCGCCGAAGAAGGCGGATAGCGCCAGCGTCGCCCCCGCTCCCAAGCCGGATACGGCACCACCCCTCCCCATCGCAACGCTCACCGGGACGGTGTACGACTCGCTGCACCGCGCCCCCCTGGGCGAAGCGCTCGTGAGCATCGAGGGGACGACGCGCATGACGTCCACCAACCGGCTCGGGCTCTTCCTGCTCGACAGCATCCCCCCCGGGACCCACCGGATGCGCGTCGACCACCCGGTCCTCGATTCACTGGGCATCGTCATGGTCACCGCGCCGTTCGACCTGAAGGACGGCGACGAGAGCACGATGCAGCTGGCGATCCCCTCGGCTGAGACGCTGGTGGAAGTGTCGTGTCCGGCCGCGCGGCGGAACCTCGGCCCGGGAGCGGTCATCGGTCGCCTCCTCGACGCCGACACCGACCAACCCGTGGCCGGGGCGCGAGTCTCGGTGGCGTGGCTCGAGATGTCGCTCAACGCGGGGCTCCGGAAGATCCCCCGCGTCCGTGAGGCGCTGAGCACCGCCGACGGGATGTTCCGCATCTGCGGCCTCCCGGCCAACTTCGAGGGAACGCTCCAGGCGCAACTCAAGGGGATCACGACGTCGGAGGTGCGCGTCAAGGCAGAAGGATTCCCCCTGGTGGTGCAGGGGCTCAAGATCGGGAACCCCAACACCGTCGTCGCTGCCGCCACCGATTCGGCCGCGCAGCGCCGCCAGAAGGAGGCGGCCACCGGCCCCACCTTCTCGGCAGCGCGCCTCCAGACCGGCAATGCCGTGCTCAATGGGCGCGTGGTCAACGCGGCGGGACAGCCCGTCGTCGGCGCCCGGGTGGACGTCATCGGCACCCCGGGAGCGACGCTCACCAGGGAGAACGGGGAGTTCTCGATCAGCGGCCTCCCTTCGGGGACGCAATCGGTGGTGGTGCGCCAGATCGGCTTCGCCCCCGAGGAGCGCCCCGTCGAGCTCTCGACGCGCGCCCCGGCACGCATCGAGATCGCCATGTCACGCCCGGCGACGGTCCTGAACACGGTCGTCGTGCGCGCCGATCGCGATGTCGGGCTCGAACGGGTCGGCTTCAGTCAGCGCAAGAAGTCGGGGGGCGGCTATTACCTGGACGGCGACGACATCGTGAAGCGCGCCCCCAACATGCTCACCGACCTCTTCCGCACCATCCCCGGGCTGCGCGTCGTCCCGTCGGGGAACGGGATCGACTACCAGGTCGAGAGCGCCCGCGCGGTGGTGGGGAGCTGCGTGCGCTACTTCGTGGACGGGGCACCGTTCGAGGCCGTCTTTCCGGGCGACGTCGATCGCCTCCTCCCGCCGGGAGAGATCGCCGCCATCGAGGTCTACAACGGGATCTCGGTCCCGGCGCAGTTCCAGCAGGCGGGGAACAGCTCGTGCGCGGCGATCGTGCTCTGGAGCAAGCAGCGCGTCGATCGCCCGGCGGGGCGTCAATAGGTCAGCGCAACGCCGAAGGCCACAGGGGGGCGGTTCCACGACGGGATCGCCCCCCTGTCGCCTTCCCCCCGCGCAGCGTCACACCCTGCGCGTCCGGGGGCGGCTCTTCCCCTCGAACGGCTCCATGTGGATGAGGACCCCGCTCACGCGGGGGACGGCGCCAAGGATGGCGCTCTTCACCTTCCCGCTCACGATATGGGCGTCGTGGAGCGAGAGCTCGGGGTCCGACTGGACGTGCAGGTCGACATAGAGCCCGGTACCCGCGCGACGGACCTTGAGCTTCTCGATCGCCAGGACGTCGGGGATGCCGAGTGCAGCCAGGCGGACGTGGTCGATGATGTCGGGAGCGGGGGCGCGATCCATGAGGTCGTAGACCACGGGACGGAGCAGGATGACGGCGTTGATGGCGATGACGAGCGCGGCGACGAGTGCGGCCCAATCGTCGGCCGACTCCCACCCCTCTCCCTTCCACAGCGCCACGCTGATGCCGATGAATGCCGCTACTGACGTGATGGCGTCGCTACGATGGTGCCATGCGTCGGCGCGTACCGCCGAACTTCCCACCTCGTCCGCCACACGAAAGACGCGCCGGAACAACGTCTCCTTCACCAGGACGACCACCACCAGCACCACCAGCGTGAACGGCGCTGGCGCGTGATGCGGGGTGCGGATCTCGCGGATCGCCTCCACGGAGATCCCGAACGAGGCGCCGAGGAGCATGAGCGCCACCACCGCCCCGGCCAGCGACTCCGCCTTCCCGTAACCGAAGGGGAACTCGCTGTCGGCCTCGCGCGCCGCGATCCGCAGCCCGCCCCACACGATCGCCGACGACAGGATGTCCGAGGTGGACTCCACCGCGTCGGCCACCAGGGCGTACGAATTCCCCAGGATCCCGGCAACGAATTTCACCCCGGCCAGGAGCGTATTGACCAGGAGGCCGAGTTGGGCGGACTGGATCCCCTTGTGCGGGTGCTCGGGCACGGAGGCTGGGCGATTCTGGGGGCGTGCGACGATGCTGACGCCAATCTAGCGCTGGCGCGTGGGAGTCCGGCTACGCCTCATGTGCTCAACGCGCCCTCGCGTACAGGATCGCCAGGGCGATGGCCACCAGCGTCGACACCCCGGCGAGCGCCCAGGGGAGCCAGGCCGGAAGGTTTGCCGCGAGGGCACCGACACCGCTCGCCTGGCGTCCCGCGGGAGAGGTCGTCGGCGACAGCGCCCGCACGATCTCGTCCCCCCCGTGCGGCCGTTGCGACGGGTCCTTGGCCAGGCACTTCATCACGAGGGCCGACAAACGGCGGGGGACGTCTGGGCGGCGCGCCTCGATCGGCCCGGGCGCGCGGTGGGCGTGCGCATCCAGCACCGCCACAGCGGACTTCCCGGTGAATGGGGGGTGCCCCGTGAGCATCTCGTACGCCACCACGCCTAACGCGTACAGGTCGGCGCGATGATCCAGCGCCGGATCGGCGCGCGCCTGCTCCGGGGCGACGTACATCGGCGTCCCGAGGCTCATCCCGGCCGCCGTGATGCGCAGCGCCTCGGTCTCGCCCGTTGCCGCGTCGATCAGCGCCTTGCCGATACCGAAGTCGAGCACCACCGCCCGCCCATGGAAGAACATGATGTTCTCGGGCTTGATGTCGCGGTGCACCACCCCCTCCTCGTGCGCGTAGGCCAGCGCGCTCGCCACGTCCTCGAGGATGCGGCAGGCGTCGACGATGGGCATGGGGCGCTCGCGGTTCATGCGCTCGCGGAGCGACTCGCCATCCACCATCGGCATGGTGTAGTACAAGTGCGTCCCGGCCACCCCCGCCGAGAGCAACGGCACGATGAGCGGGTGCTGCAGTCGCGCCGCCCACGCGATCTCGCGCTTGAACCGCTCGGCGGAGAGCGAGCGCGCCAGCTCGGGAGACAGCACCTTGATCACGACGTGGCGCTGGAGCGCGCGCTCCGTGGCCACGAAGACGCGTGACATCCCCCCGCGCGGCAACTCCCGCTCGATGGCGTAGTCCGCCCCCAGCGCCTCCTGGAGCTCTTCCCGCAACTCGCTATCGGCCATCTCCCCCCCAGTCGCCGGTTCCCACCGTCTCCTCCTACCCCCCGAACACGCGTGCAGCCAGGCGTTCGAACCGTTCATCCTTGCGAAGCCGCGACAGCTGCGGATCCACCCGCAGGAAGACGAGCGAGTGCGATCGCTGCGCGCGCGCACGCTCCAGCCAGGCGAACGCCTGTTCCGGCTGGCCGAGCGCCTCGTAGATCTTGGCAACCTCGTACGACGGGACGTAACCGCCTCCCGATCCACGCACGAGCAGGCGCTGGAGGAGTCGCTCCGCCTCGCCCCGCGATGCGGACAGGGCCAGGACGCGCGCCAGCTGCGCCACGTGGATCGCCCCGCTGTCCGACGTCGCGACCGCGCGCCGGCTCGCCTCCACCGCCGCACCCAGCGAGTCCATCGCCTCGAGCGTCATCGACTCCCACAGGTGCGTGAGCGGGTAGTTCGGGTCCTGCTCCATCGCCCTGCGAAGCTGGTCGAGCGCCGCCGTGTTGCTCCCCGCGTGGTACTGCACCCACCCCAGCGCGACGGTCGCGATCAGCGAGAGCGGGTCATCCTGCTGCGCTCGCCGCATCTCGCCCTCGGCCTCGGAAAAGCGCCCGGCCGCGGTGAGAAGGTTGGCGTACCATTGGTGCGCCGTCGAGTAGTTCGGGTCGAGGGCGATGGCACGCCGGAACGATTCCTCGCCACGCACGAAATCCCAGTGGTGATACAGCGCCACGTAGCCGAGCGTGGCGTGCGGCGCCGCGAGCGTCGGGTCGAGCGCCACCGCGCGATTCGCGGCCTCCTCGGCCTTCGGGAAGGCCTCGGCGGGAGGGAGGTAGTCGTAGAACCCGAGCACGGCGTACGCATCCGCGAGCCCCGTGTGCGCACGCGCGTACCCCGGCGCCCTGGCCACGGCCTGCTCGAAGTACTTCACCGCGTTCCGCAGCCCATCCTCGGTGCGGCGATACCACTCATGGCGCCCCTTGAGGTACAGGTCATACGCCTCGGCGTCGGGCGCACTTCCCTCGCCCCCTCGCGCGACCGCGCCAATGAGGCGCACCTGCAGCGTCTGCGCAATCGCGCGGGCGATCTCCTCCTGGATGGCGAACCCTTCTCCCGCTTCACGATCGTAGCTCTCGTTCCAGAGCTGGTAGCCGTCCGCCACGTTCACCAGTTGCGCCGTGATGCGAAGCCTGTTGCCCGCGCGGCGCACGCTCCCCTCCAGCACCTTGTCGACGCCGAGCTGTGCACCCACGGTCCGGATGTCGGCGTTGCGCCCCTTGTAGGCGAATGCCGACGTACGCGAGGCGACCCGCAATCCGTCCACCCGCGCGAGCGTCGCGATCAGCTCGTCGGTGATGCCGTCGCTGAAGTACTCCTGGTCGCCCGACGGGCTGCGATCCGCGAAGGGGAGGACGGCGATCGTCGTCGCCGCCGGGGCGACGCCAGCTGCGGCCCCTCGCCCCTCGTCGCGCAGGCGCGCGGTGCCGAACCATCCCGCCAGCGCGAGGACGCCCGTCGCCACGCCGGCAATCGCCGCGCGGCGACTCCTCCAGGCGGGGACCCGCCCCGCAGCAGGACGTGTGCTTCCCGACGCGACCGGCGCCCCCCCTCCAGGCACGTCGGTGGAGTAGCCCAGTGCCAACAGCTCCCGTTCGAGCTCCTGCGCCCCCTGATACCGCTCGTCGGCCGACCAGGCGAGCGAGCGCTGCACGATGCGGTCGAGGGCAGCGGAGACTTCGGGGCGCTGTGCCGAGGGGCGTGGTGTCGCCGTTCGCTGCCCCGGATCGCGCATCGCGATCGCCATCCCCGACGGCGGGCGCTCGCCGGTGAGCATCTCGTACAGCACCACGCCGAGCGCCCAGAGATCGGTCCGATGGTCTACTCCGACTCCCATCGCCTGCTCAGGACTCATGTAGGCCACCGTCCCCAGCGGACCGACCGCGGTTCCCGTGAGGGTCACGTCGACCAGCTTGGCGATCCCGAAGTCGAGGAGCTTGGCCACGCCGTCGCTCGTGATGAAGACGTTGGACGGCTTCACGTCGCGGTGCACGATGCCGCGGGCGTGCGCCTTGGCCAGCCCGCGCGCCACCTGCACCGCGATCGACACCGCCTCGCCGATGGGGAGTGGACCGCGCGCGATGCGCTGCTGCAGCGTCTCACCCTCGTACAACGGCATCGTGAGATAGAGCCGGCCGTCGTCCGTCTCGCCGATCTCGTGGACCGTGCAGATGTTGGGGTGCTCGAGCGCGGCGATGGCCCGTGCCTCCAGGCGGAAGCGCTCGGCCGCCTTGTCTTCGCTGGCGAAGTGCGCCTGGAGGAACTTGAGCGCGACGATGCGTCCAAGGCGCGTATCGTGGGCCTTGTACACGACGCCCATGCCGCCGCCGCCGACCCGCTCGCCGAGGACGTAGTGACCGATCGTGCGTCCCGACAACGTGTCGTCCGACGGGCGCAACTGTGCCGCCAGCGGCTCGATGTCGGCGGCGAGGCGATCGACCGCCCCCTGGCGTTCGTGCGCCGCCAGGAGCGAGTCGACTTCGCGCCGGAGCTCGGTGTCGGACGCGCACTCCGCATTCAGGAAGGCATCCCGCGTGTCGGGTGAGCGCTGCAGCGCTTGGGCGAGCACGTCCTCGATGCGACGCCACCGTTCCGGCGCTGGTGTCGGCGTCACGCGCCCAGCTCCCGGTTGAGCCACGCGCGGGCCACCGTCCAATCGCGCTTCACCGTGGCTGGCGAGGTTTCCAGCGCTTCCGCCGTCTCCTCCACGCTCATGCCGCCGAAGAAGCGGCACTCGACGACCCGCGCGCAGCGTTCGTTGACTGCCGCGAGGCGCTCGAGCGCCTCGTCCAGGGCGACGAGCTCGTCGCCGCGAGCGACCGCCATCGCCAGGGCATCGTCGAGCGACTCGACGACGACGCCGCCGCCGCGCTTCTGGGCACGCCGTGCCACGGCATAGTCGACGAGGATGCGGCGCATCGCCCGCGACGCCGCGGCGAGGACGTAGCCCCTTCCGTGCCAGCGCACGTGGTCGAGCTTGGCCAACTCCAGATACGCTTCATGCACCAGCCCGGTGGTGCCGAGGGTATGACCGGACTGTTCCCCCCGCAGGTGACGGTGTGCCACTCGCCGCAACTCCTGGTAGACCGACGGGAAGACATCGTGCAGTCCGTCGCGTCCCGACTGCTCGGATGTGATCGACAGCGGTGTCTCCTGGCTCGGCGAGATGACGCGGGGATCGGAGGGGGAAGGCATGCGATACTATCGCGTGCCTTCCGGGGATGGCAAGTCGGACGATGAGCCGGATTCGCGGCGAATTCGGCTTTTCAGGGTGAAGGGCGACCCGCCTCAGTGGTCCGCTCGGCACACCACCGTCTGGAGACTTCCATGCACATCAGCCAGTTGCAGCGCCGCGCAGTCCCCTCTGTCCCCTGTGTCCCCTCTGTTCGCCCTGCACCCGCCCCGGCGCCCACGCCCCACGCGCGCGCCGGCGCCGCCGCACTCCTCCGGCCGCTCGTCGTCCCCCTGCTGGCCGTGATGGCCGCCTGTTCCGGCGGCGCCAAGGCGCCGAATGCCGTCGCGAAGTCGGTCACCGAGCCCGATTCGCACACCATGCACGCGCGCATGGACAACGGCGAGCTGACCCCCCAGCAGCTGCAAGCCGTGGCCCAGGTCCGGAATGCCACGGCGCGATTCCACGACATCGCCGTCGCCAAGGCCGCGGGTTACACGACGCAGTACCCGGCCGGCTGCTCCCAGTCCGCCGCCGGGGCGCAAGCGTACCACTACCTCAACGACAGCCTGGTCAACGACAAGGTCGAGCTGTTGCACCCGGAGCTCCTGATGTACGAGCCGCAGCCCAACGGCTCCTTGCAGCTGGTCGGCGTGGACTACGTGGTCCCGCTGGCCGCCTCCGCGGAGCCGCCGACGCTCCTTGGCGTCCCGTTCATGCGCAACGAACCGCTGGGGGTCTGGGCGCTGCACATCTGGGCGTGGCGGCCGAATCCCAGCGGGATGTTCGCCGCGTGGAACCCCAAGGTGAGCTGCGCGTACGCGAAGTAGCGACACGCCCCCGCCCTGCCTGACGCATCGGGCGCTCGGCGTCCACGCGACGCCGAGCGGTGGACGACCGGGCGCGGCGCCAACGGCGTCGCGCCACGTCGCGTGCCTGTTACCTTGGGTGGCATGGTGACCAGGCCGCTCGAACGACGCGTCGCACTGCTGCGCGGCATCAATGTCGGCACCGCCAAGCGGATCGCGATGGCCGACCTGCGCCGGCTCTTCGGCGAGCTGGGCTACCACGACGTGCGCACGCTCCTGAACAGCGGAAACGTGGTGTACTCCGGAAGGCCGACAGCCGCCGCCGCCGAGGCGCGACGCCTCGAGCGCGCCATCGAGGAAGAGCTGCGCGTCTCGACGCAGGTCACGATCCTCGCGGGCACGGAGGTCGCGGCCGTGCTCGACGCCAATCCGCTCCAGGAGTTCGCCGCCGATCCCGCCCGGCTCCTGCTCTGGGTCCTGGGAGACGCCGTGGCCACCGCTCCGCTGAAACCGTTGCTGGCACAGCGTTGGGAGCCGGAGCGCATCGCGCTCGCCGGCCGCGTCGCCTACTTCTGGTGCGTCAACGGCATCTCGAAGAGCGAGGTGCTGTCGGCCGCGGGGCGCATCCTTGGCGCGACGGGGACGGCGCGCAACCTCGCCACGATGGAGAAGCTCAGGGCGCTGGTCGCCGATCCCGGCTAACGGCCGGGACGCGGGTCACTCGACCACGACCCGCTTGACCAGCGTCCCGGCCGGGATCGTTGCCGCGCTCTCCATGCCGTTGATGACCGCGATGGTCGCCAGCGGGACGGCCGAGGGATAATGCGAGTTGAACTCGGCCAGCGTCATGGCGCGCGGCGTCGTCACCAGGCGCACGCGCATCGGCTTCACGGCGAGCGCCTTGGGGTCGGTGAGCCGCGCGAAGGAGTTGATCGTCGTGCGGAAGGACGCGTCGTACGACGTGACCAGCTGCTGCGGGGTGATGGCCAGCAGGCGATAGGTCGTTCCATCCAGCTGGATGAAGGCCACGTAGCCCGCGAGCCGCGTCCCGTCCGACAGGGTGGCCGCGAACTGGCCGACGGCGGCGGGGAGTCCGTTGACGGGCGCCGTGCTCGTTCCGCCAGCCGCAACTCCCTGCTGCCCCAGGAACTGCGACAGCGCCGCGGACGGCGCCGCGTTCCCGGCATGCTCCAGGGTGATCTGGGCATCGCCCTGGGCGCTGGCGCCGATCACCGCCGACGCCGTGTTCTGCATCTTCCATCCCGACGGGAAGGAGAAGCGGAACTTGAGCGTGGGGTGCAGGAACTGCTGCTGCTCGAAGTACCCCTGCCGCGGGTCGTCACCGAAGACCATGCCGTCGATGTGGCGCAGGAAGGCCGCGCGCTCGACCTTGGTCGCACTCGCGATCGACGCCCCGGCGGCGGCGATCCGCTCGTTGGTCCGCTCGACCCGATTCCCCGGGTCGGGGTGCGTCGAGAGCCACTCCGGCGTGGAGCGCGAGCTCCCCCCGCTCGCGCGCTCGAGCGTCCGGAACATCGCCGCCATCTCGGCGGGGTTGTAGCCGACGCGCGTCATGTAGCGGAAGCCCAGCTCGTCGGCCTGGGTCTCGTCGTCGCGACCGTACTTCAGGAACAGGAGGCCGAGCCCCTGCGACGCCACGCCGCTGTACTGCTGGAGCGCCGGGTGCACGATCATCCCGACGGTGAACAGCCCGCCGAGGAGCTGCTGCTTCGAGATCTGGCTCACCGAATGCCTGGCGGTGACGTGCCCCACCTCGTGCCCGAGCACCGAGACCAGCTCGGCCTCGGAGGTCATGTACGTCAGGATCCCGCGCGAGACGAAGATGGGGCCGCCGGGGAGTGCGAACGCGTTGACGATGGGATCGTCGACCACGGTGAACGACCAGGGGAGCCCCGGGCGCTCGCCGACCGCAGCCACCTGCTTTCCTAACGAGGAGACGTAGCGCTGCACGGCGCTGTCGGGGTACACCCCCATCTGCGCCGCCGCTGCCTTCGCGCCGTCGAGTCCCATCTGGATCTCCTGCGACTCGCTCACGAGCGAAAGCTCGCGCTTGCCCGTGGCCGGGTTGGTGGCGCAGGTGGCCGCCACTGCGGCCAGGGCGGCGACGGCGGTGGAACGCGCGACGGCGCGGAGTTGGACGGTCATCGTCAGCCTCGGGAATCTGGCGCGGAGACAAGGATGCCATGAAAGCAAACCGATTCACCCTCCCGCGTCGAGCCGTTTGGCCCCATGCTTTGGCCCCATGCTCCTGCCGGACACGACCCTTCCGCTTCTGTCCGGGCCGTCCTACGTTGGCTCGCCGTACATCACTTCCTCTCGCGCACCGTACCCCGCATGCACCTCACTTCCATTGCGGCTGTGGCCGGCAGCGTGCTGCTTGGCGCCGCCACCGTGACCCTTGCCACACGCGCCGACGCCCAGGGCGCACAACCGGACGGATGGAAGTCGCTCTTCGACGGCAAGTCGATGGATGCGTGGCGCGGTTACAAGGGAGCCGCGCTCCCGGCCGGGTGGCACGTGATGGACGGCACGATGGCCAAGATGGGGGCCACGGGCGACATCGTCACCAAGGAGCAGTTTGCCAACTTCGAGCTCGAGCTCGAATGGAAGATCGCCGAGGGGGGAAACTCGGGGATCCTGTATCGCGGGGCCGAAACGGAGAAGTACATCTGGCTCACCGCCCCGGAGTACCAGCTCCTGGACGACGCCAAGGCCCCAGACTCCAGGAACCGCCTGACGTCGGCGGGGGCCGCCTACGCGATCTACCCCTCGCCCGCGGGGGTCGTGAAGCCGGCCGGCGAGTGGAACCGCACGCGCATCGTCGTCAATGGCGCGCACGTGGAGCACTGGCTCAACGGGACGAAGCTCCTGGAGTACGAGCTCTGGTCGCCCGACTGGGAAGCGCGCGTCAAGGCCAGCAAGTTCGCCACGGCCGGGGGATACGGACGGCAAAAGACGGGGCACATCGCCATCCAGGGCGACCATGACGGCGCACTCGCCCTCCGCAACGTCCGCATCCGGGTGCTCCCGTGAACGCGCGCGCGTCGCTCTCGGTCATGATGTTCCTCCAGTACTTCATCTGGGGGAGCTGGTTCGTCACGATGGGGACGTACCTGGGACAGACGCTCGGCTTCACCGGTGGCCAGGTCGGGCTGGCGTACGGCGCCACCGCGATCGCCGCCCTCGTCTCCCCGTTCTTCGTGGGAATGGTGGCCGACCGCTTCTTCGCCAGCGAGCGGATCCTCGGCGTGTTGCACCTGGTGGGCGGGGCGCTCATGTGGGTCGTCTCGACGCAGACCACGTTCGGCACGTTCTACCCGCTCCTGATCGTGTACGCGCTGTGCTACATGCCCACCCTGAGCCTGACCAACTCCATCTCCTTCCACCACGTGAAGGACCCCGCGCGGGAGTTTCCCCTGATCCGGGTCCTCGGGACCATCGGGTGGATCGTGGCCGGGACATTGATCGGGAAGGTCCTCCAGGCCGACGCCCTCGCCCTCCCGATGCGGGTGGCGGCGCTGGGGTCGGTGGTGATGGGGCTCTACGCGTTCTTCCTCCCGCACACCCCGCCCAGGGCCGCGGGCGCCCCCTTCTCGGTGCGCGACGCCCTGGGCCTCGACGCCTTGCAGCTGCTGAAGGGACGCGACTTCCTCGTCTTCACGCTCGGCTCGTTCCTCCTCTGCATCCCCCTCCAGTTCTACTACGCCTTCGCCAACCCCTTCCTCAACGAGATCAAGGCGCCGGAGCCGGCCTTCATCATGACGTTCGGCCAGGTGTCGGAGATCGGCTTCATGCTCCTCCTCCCGCTCGTCCTCAGGCGGTTCGGGATCAAGTTCATCATGGTGCTGGGGATGGCCGCCTGGTCGCTGCGCTACCTCGCCTTCGGCGCGGGGAACGCCGGGAGCGGGATGTGGCTCCTCTACGCCGGCATCCTCCTCCACGGCATCTGCTACGACTTCTTCTTCGTGGCCGGGCAGATCTACACCGACGAGAAGGCCGGCGCGAAGATCCGCGCCGCCGCCCAGGGGTTCATCAACTTCGTCACCAACGGCGTGGGCTACTTCATCGGCGCCTTCGTCTCGGGCCGCGTCGTGGACCGCTACACCACGCCTAACGCCGACTGCACCGACGCCCAGGCCGCCGCCGGCGAGTGCCTCAAGCAGCTCCACGACTGGCCCGGCATCTGGACCGTCCCCGCGATCATGGCCGCCGTGGTGCTGGTGCTGTTCCTGGTGAGCTTCCGCCCGGACACGAAGGCCACCGCCACGAACGCCACCGCCGCGACCTGACACCGCGAGCGCATCACGACGCACCCGCCCCCCCCGTCTCCCACCTCCCGTCTCCCGTCTCCCGTCTCGCCGCCCCCCATGTCCACCCCCATCGACCGCCGCGAATCGGTCCGCCAGCTCGCCACCGGCCTCGCCGCCTTCACCATCGTTCCGCGCCACGTCCTCGGGCGCGGCCACCGCCCGCCGTCGGACACGCTCAACGTCGCGTGCATCGGCGTGGGCGGGATGGGGTTCAACGACGTGAAGGGGATGGCCCACGAGAACATCTACGCCCTCTGCGACGTCGACAGCCGCAACCTGGAAAAGGCCGCGCTGGCCTTCCCGCAAGCCCGGCGCTACAGCGACTACCGCGAGCTGCTCGCCAGGGAGGGAGCCAACGTCGACGCCGTCACGATCTCCACCCCCGACCACTCGCACGCCCCCGCGGCGATGCTGGCGCTCAAGGCGGGCAAGCACGTCTACTGCCAGAAGCCGCTGGCCCGCACGGTGGGCGAGGTGCGCGCCCTCAAGGACGAGGCGGCCCGGCGACCACGGCAGGTCACGCAGATGGGGAACCAGGGGCACGCCGGCGAGGGGACGCGCCAGCTGCGCGAGATCGTCGAGGCCGGGCACATCGGGACGGTCCAGCGCGTCGAGTTCTGGACCAACCGCCCCATCTGGCCCCAGGCCATCAATCGCCCCACCGACATGCACTACGTCCCCCCCAACCTGGACTGGAACCTCTGGCTCGGCCCCGCCGCAGAGCGCCCCTTCCACCCGGGCTATGCGCACTTCAACTGGCGCGGATGGTGGGACTTCGGGACGGGGGCGATGGGCGACATGGCGTGTCACATCATGGATGCCGCCTTCTGGGTGTTGGGACTCCAGTATCCCGCTCGCGTCATCCCCGAGTCGACGCAGCTCTTCGCCGAGACGGCGCCGAAGATGTCGCGCATCACCTACGAGTTCCCGGCCGCCAATGGCCGCCCCGCGGTCACCCTCACCTGGCGCGACGGCAGCTTGTACCCGCCCCGCCCCGCGGAATACGGCATGGACCGCCCCTGGGTCCCCGATGCCGATGGCGGGCAGCTGTGGATCGGCGACCGCGGGACCCTCATCGCCGGCACCTACGGGCAGGAGCCGCAACTGTGCGATCCGGTGAAGCAGGCGGCCCTCGCCAAGGCGATGCCGCCGGTCAAGTACCCGCGCACCGAGGGCGTCTACAAGGAGTGGACGTCGGCCATCCGCGCCGGGACGCAGCCGGGGTCGAACTTCGCAGGGTACGCCGGCCCGCTCACCGAGATGATCGTGCTCGGAAACCTCGCGGTCCGCTCGGGGCGGGTGATCGAGCTCGACCCCGCCACCGGCAGGCTCACGACGACGGGGATCCCGCAGGAGTGGATCCTCCCGGCATACCGCAGCGGGTGGGCGCTATAGCCTGACGGAACCCCCTCGGGCGCGCGCGTCGCCAGCGTGCAGCCGGCGAAGGCGCGAAAGGGGTGGTCGTGCGCGTGGTGCACGGCCACCCCTTCGTCGCGTGTCGCCCGGTGCTGCGCCGCCCTACACCCCGAACTGCCGCAGGTGATGGTCGGTGTGCTTGTAGATCAGCGTCCCCCAGTCCCTGGTGGAGAGGGGGCCAAAGAGCGGATGCAGGTCCCAGCGCGGCGAGGGATCCTTGCCCATCGCCACGATGCGCGTGAGGAGCTCGTTCCAGCGTGCCACGTCGGCCGCCCAGTCGGCGGGCTGCGTCGCGAGGAAGCTTCGCGCCGTCTGCGCCTTCCCCTTGGGAAACGGGATGACGTAGAGAATGAGCCACCGCATGACCGGAGTGCTCAGCACCCCCTTCTTCCACCGGGTCGGATTCTCACCGAGCGCGTTTCGATAGGCGTCGATGAGGTGACAGATCATCCGCGGGGCGTTCAGCGTCCCGAACTGCGCGGGCGCATCGGGCGACAGGCGCGCGACGCGCGTGCGCAACTCGGCTTCGCGATCGGGAGTGAAGACGGAGGGCATGGCCGGGGCGGGAAGGGGTGAATGGCGCAGCGAGCCGTCGGCGACGCAGCGCCGGAGCGGCTACTGTCGGCCGGAATTGGCGAACGAGGCCAGCCACACCCGCCATTGCCGGTCGATGTCGCCCGGGTCGGCGGTGAAGGAACGCGCCGTGCCTAACGCGGCACTCACGTCGCCCCCGGCGACTGCGGCGGCGACCAGGGCCCGCATGAACTCCGGCCCCTCGCGGCGAGACATGAAGAGCACGAGCGAGTAGGTCGAGGCCAGGAGGCGCTCGCGCGCGTCCATCGCCTCCGCGCGCCCGCGCCGCGCCGCCGGAAACACGTCCTCGGTGAGGGGATCGGCCGCATTATCCACTGCGCCACCTTGCCTCGCGAGTCGCGCGAAGGACGCCAGGCAAGCATCGCACCCCTCGGAGCGCAGCATCTCGGCGACCGACGGGAGCGAATCGCGCTGTCGCGCCAGCTGTACCAGCCAGCGTTCGCGCGTCGCGTTCTCGGCGACGCCGAGCAGCAGGCCGGCACGCAGCCACGCCGGGACGCTCGCGCGCGCCATCCATCCCGCACTCGACGTGTCGCCCGGGACGAGGTCGTGCACCGCGCTCGACAGCCACTCGTGCGACATGGCCAGCACCACATCGTTGGCGATCCGCATCGCCTCCGGCAGGAGAGGGCGCCCGCGCGCCTCGCGGCCGAGCGACGCGACGAAGGCGGTGGGCTGCGGACGAGCACCGCGGATGACGACATGTACCTGACGGTCATCGCTCGTCAGCCGGATGGCCCCGTCCGCCGGGCGAGCGCCCAAGAGGCGTTCATACGCGCGCGCGGCGGCGTTGAGCTCGACCCGAGACTCCTCGAGGATGTCGCGCCGGTTGGCGATGATGGTGAAGCCGGTGCCGCGCGTCGAATCGGGCTCCGGGAGGAGCGCCGCCTCGCGCAAGTCGGGGGCGCGCCCGATCGGCCCGCCGCTCAGCGCGCTGGAGGGGCCCATGAGGCAACCGGTGAGGAGCGCGACCGGAAGCGTGACCGGGAGCGCGGTCGAGAGCGACCCGGCCACGAACTGGCGAATGCGTCGAAGGCTTGGCACGTGGAAGGCTGAGAGACGATCGGGATGGCGCGCGGCGCGCCTACCGTGAACGATAGCGAGGGGGAGCGTCGTCGTGTCGCCGATGCCGCCGAGGTTCCGGCTCACCAGCGCGCTCGGCGTCAGTACAATCCGACCTTCCCCTTCACCGAGTCGATCAGCTTGTGCGGGTCGTAGCCGACCCCCTGCTTGAACACCAGCTCCACGTTCCGCACGTCGGCGATGCGTGCCGACGGGTCGCCGTTCACGATCACGAGATCGGCCTGCTTCCCAGGGGCGATCGACCCGACCAGCGCGTCGCGCCCCAGGTAGGTGGCGCCGTTCAGCGTCCCGACCTTGATCGCTTCCACGGGCGACAGCCCCGCCTCGACCAGGAGCTCGAGCGCGCGCTGGTTGGAGTAGCCCGCGATGACGCCGCCGCCGCCCGTGGGATCGGTGCCCGCCACCAGCAGCCCGCCGGCGCGCACGAAGGCGAGCTCCATTGCCATCGCCTTGGGGAAGAGCGTGGCGTAGATCGACTGCGGCAGGCGCGCGACGCGGGCGTGCTGCTGGAGGTACGCCTCGCGCAACTCGGGGAGGAGGACGTCCACCCCCGGAGGGAGGGGACGCCCGGGGGTGAACGTCTCGAAGACAGTGAGGGTCGAGGTGATGGCAACCTTGCGCCGGACCAGCTCCGCGACGAGGGACGTGAACTCGGCGGACGACGTATCGGTCGCGTTCACCGACTGCTGTCCCCGTCCCTGTCCGGGACAGCGATCCGGCTCCTTGTCGGCCACGAAGTCGGAGGCGGCCAGGAAGCCGTGCTCGAGGTCGTCGATGCCTAACGCAGCCGCCTCGCGATAGGTCACCGAGCAGAGGTGTCCGGTCACCTTGAGGCCGCGGTCGTGCGCCCGCGCGATGGCCGCCCCCAGGACCTCCCGCGACACCTGCATGTACGCCTTGAACGACGTCGCCCCCTGGTCGGCCCAGAAGTCCACGAAGCGCCGCGCCTCGGCCGCGGTGGTGAGCGCCTGCATCTGCCCGAACGGGTTGGGACCGTTCACGTATGGCGCCGTGGCGTCGATCCACGGTCCCGCCTTGTCGCCGCGGGCGATCGCCTTGGCGATGTTGAGCTCGCCGTATCCGTTCATGTTGCCGCCCGTGCGCATGGAGGTGACCCCTCCCGCCAGGTACAATCGCACGAACGACTCCGAAAGGTTGCCGTACACGCCGGGGCCCACCGGATAGAACAGGTGCTCGTGGACCATCACCAGGCCGGGGATCACGCTCTTGCCGGCGAGGTCCATGACCTGTGCCCCTGCCGGGATGGCGACCGCCCGCGCCGGCCCCACCGCCTCGATGCGGCCGTTGCGCACCAGGAGGGTCTGTCCCTCGCGCGCCGGCGCCCCCGTTCCGTCGATCACCCGCGCGTTGGTGAGGGCGAGGATCGCCGTGTCGACGCTGACGTACTGGCGCGCCGGCGGGGAGAGCGTGGGGCGCTGGGCCCCCATGCTCGAGGGGAGGGCGAGCGCGGCGACGACGGCCAGGTGAAGGGCGGCGTGCCGGCGCGCGATGGAGCGCCGGATGGGCGGAATCGTGGGGCAGTCCACGGTGAGTCGCGTGATGGGCAACGGGCGCAGCACCGCCTACGGCTTCCACGTCCCGCGCGCGACCGCCGGGATGAACGTGTCGACGCCGCGCGCGGGGAAGGCGAGCGTCTTCCCCTGCTCCGCGCTCGCATACGCCGTCATCAGGAGCCTCACCACCTCCACCCCGTCGGCGAAGGTGAGGCGGGGCGCCTCCTTCCCCTGGAAGACCCGCACGAAGTGCCGGTCCTCGTCGGTGTAGCCGTAGGCGAGGTACTCCTGGGGGACCACCGGCATCACCCCCTGCTCGGCGTTCTGCTTCTCGACCAGGTCCTCGCCGGCACGCCCCGTCACCGCGCGCGAGAAGAACAGCTGCAGGCCGCTGTCCAGCGAGTTCCACCGCATCGAGTACTCCGGCCCCAGCAGCTCCGCCGACAGCCGCAATCCTGCGCCCACGAACGACCACGACGTGCTCGCCTCGCCGATCACCCGATGCCCGTCCGCGGTCTCGAACTCGATCGTCACCGAGGCGAAGTCCTCCGATGGCGCGCGGGCATAGTCCACCGCCTTCCCCATCGTGGCCTTCAACTGCCTGGCGTACCTGGGGCGCGTCCACTTGAGCGAGGCGATGTGCCCCGTCACCCGGACCGGCTTCACCGAGTCGAGCGCGTCGCCCGGGCGGGTGAGCAGGTGCCGCACGACGAGCGCCGAGTGGCACATCATGTCGTTGAGCACCCCGCCCCCTTGCAGGCTCCCGCGCCAGAACCAGGGGGCGTGCGGCCCGCTGTGCTCCTCGGCCGCCCGCGCCAGGTACGGGCGCCCGGTGGTTGCGGCACCGCGCGCCCACAGCAGCGCGCGCCCCGCCTCCACGTGGGGCGCGAAGAGCTGGTTCTCGAGATAGCCGGTCGCCAGCCCCACCGACGCCACCATCTTCTGCACCGCCTTCGCCTCGGCGACGTTGCGGGCCAGCGGCTTCTCGCACGCGATGCCCTTGAGCGTCCCCTTGCCGCGCTTGATGGTGTCGACGATCTCCTCGACGTTCTCGATGCGCGCATGGTTGGGACCGCACAGCCAGATGGCATCGATTGCCGGGTCGGCGACCATGGCGGCAATACTCTTGTAGGGCTTGGCGGCGCCGACGTCGCATTCCTGCGCGAGGCGGGCGGCGCTGGCGGCATTGCGCGCGTTGGGGCTCCAGACCCCACGGACGTCGGCATCACGCACGCCGCGCCACCCCTGGATGTGGAAGCGCGTGTTGAAGCCCGAGCCGATGAAACCGATCCCGAGGGGCATGGCGGAGCAGGGGGTGAGGTGTCGAGGGGCGGTGACCGGCGGAATGTGCGGGCGGTGCCGGTGAGCCGGAAGAGGACGAGCGGGTGTGGAGGGCTGGCGCATCCGGTGCCACATTTCCCCCCGCATCGGATCGTGCGGGCCGACGCGTCACCCTTCCCGCCTCACCACACCCCTCATGTCGCGCCTTCGCCTTCCGCACCCGGTGGTGCTCCTCCTGCTGGGGATCGTCATCGCCGCCGTGCTCACGTGGGTCCTCCCCGCCGGCGAGTACGAGCGGCGCGACGACCCCGCCACCGGGCGCCGCCTGGTGGTCGCCGGGACCTACCAGCGCGTGCAGCCGACGCCGGTCGGCCCGTTAGGCGCCCTGGTCGCCGTTCCGCGGGGCCTGGTCGAGGGAGCGGAGGTCATCGTCTCGATCCTCTTCGTCGGCGGCGCCTTCGCCCTGGTGGAGCAGTTGGGGGCGCTCGCGCGCGGCGCCCAGGCCATCGTCCGGCGCTTCCGGGGACGCGGAATCTGGGCCATCCCCGTGGTCGCGGTCATCTTCGCGACGTTCGGGGCCATGGAGAACATGCAGGAGGAGATCATCGCCCTCGTCCCGGTCCTCCTCGTCCTGGGGCGCGGACTCGGCGTCGATGCGCTCACGATGGTGGCCGCCAGCGCCGGGGCGGCGGCGGTCGGATCCGCGTACGGCCCCACCAACCCGTTCCAGGCCGGGATCGCCCTCAAGCTCGCCCAGCTCCCCCTCCTCTCGGGCGCCGGATTGCGCCTGGCGATGCTCGCCGTGGGGCTGGCCGCGTGGATCGCCTGGACGATGCGCCACGCCCTCCGACACCGCTCGGCGCCCGGCGCCGGGCACGACGAGGCATTGCCCGACCCGTTCACCCGGCGGGATGCCCTCGCCGTCACCCTGACGCTCGTCGCGCTCGTCACCTACGTCGTCGGGGTCCTCCGCTTCGACTTCGGCTTCAACGAGCTCTCGGCCCTCTTCTTCCTCGCCGCCGTCGTGATCGGCGTGGTGTCGGGGCTCGGGGTCAGCCAGGGGATCGCCGCCTACCTCAAGGGGATGGAGACGATGGTCGGTGCCGCCGTCCTGATCGGCGTCGCGCGCGGCATCTCCGTCGTCCTCACCGACGGACGCGTGATCGACACCATCGTCCACGGGCTCGCATCACCGCTGGCCGGGCACCCTCCCGCCATCGCCGCCCTCCTCATGATCCCGATTCACGCCCTCATCCACGTGGCCGTCCCCAGCGTCAGTGGCCAGGCCGCGCTCACGTTGCCGGTCATGGTCCCGCTCTCCGACCTCCTCGCCCTCTCGCGCCAGGCCACCGTCATGGCGTACGAGACGGGCGCCGGGCTCACCGAGCTCCTGACCCCGACCAACGGGGCGCTGATGGCCATCCTGCTGGCGGCGGGGGTCCCCTACACCCGGTGGCTCGCCTTCGCGGCGCGCGGGTTCGTCGCCCTCCTCGCCGTGGGCATCATCGGCACGCTGGCGGCCATGGCCTTGTAGCGTCGTGCGCGTCGCCCCGGCCGCGGCACCCTCGCTCCCGTCCGCCGCCTAACGACCCTCATCGCCGCCGCCACCCCCGTCGCGGCGCACGGCCCGCATGACCACGACGGTGATGTTGTCCCGTCCCCCGCCGTCGAGCGCATCCTGCACCAGCTGCTCGCACACCTCGCGCGCCGAGGTCATGGCCAGCAGGCGCTCGCGGATGCGCTCGTCGCTCACGTGCTTCGTCAGCCCGTCGCTGCACAACAGGTGGGTCGTGTCCCAGTCGTTCTCCACCCCGGTCACGACCGGGGCGCTCTGCGTCCCGCCAATGGCGCTGGAGAGGATGTTCGACAGCCGGCTCGCCTTCGTGTCGCCGCGCGTCAGGACGCCCATGTCGATCAGCTCCTGCGCCATCGTCTGGTCGCGCGAGACCTGCGTCAGCTGGCCGTCGCGCAGGAAGTAGTACCGCGAATCGCCCACCTGCAGGAGGTAGATGCGCGGCCACACACCAAGGAAGAGGGTGAGCGTGGTGGCCATGCCGCGCCGCCCCGGGAGCTGGGCGCTGCGCCGGTTCAGCTCCTCGTGCACGCGCAGCGCCGCCGATTCGAGCGTCGCCCGGAACTCGTCGTCGTTGCTCGCGTCGGCGGTGTAGAAGCAGTGCGCGCTGTTGCTCACGAACCCCGTGATCGCCTCGAGGGCGAAACGCGAGGCCTCCTCGCCCGCGTCCCCTCCCCCCACCCCGTCGGCGACCATCGCCAGGAAGGCGAGCCGGTTGGTGTCCCGCGTCGCCCCGGCCAGCGCGGGGAGGCTCGTCAGGTGCACCCGCATCTGGCGGTGCAGCGACGCCACCATGAAGTGATCCTGGTTCTCCGGCCGCACCTTGCCGGGATGCGTCAGGCCGAAGACGTCGATCTCCTCGTCCGTGGGCTTGCGCACCGCCGGGAGCCCGCCCTGCACGTCGCGTCTGGCCATCGCTCTCCTCCGCTTGGTTCCGCCGCAGGGCGGCGCCCGGCGCTACCAGGGCGTCGTTCCCGTCAGCGCCCGGTGCACGAGAGTCGGGTGCTTCGCCGGGCGGTCCGTGCGATTGGGAATCTCGCGGATCATGAACTCGATCACCAGCCGCGCCCCGGGATCCACACGATGAGTGGACCCGTGCCCCGCGTCATGAGCCGGGGTCGGGGTCAGGCCTTGGGAGTGCGCATCCGCGTCAGCCCTTCCTGGGCGACCGATGCGACCAGTTCGCCGTTGCGCCGATAAACGGCTCCCCGCACGAATCCGCGCGCCCCCGCCGCCGCCGGGCTGTCCATGGCATACAGCAGCCAGTCGTCCGCACGGAAGGGACGGTGCATCCAGACCGAGTGGTCCAGCGACGCCATCTGCAGCCCCGTGGAGCGGAAGGACAGGCCATGCGGCCCCAGCGCCGTCGGCAGCAATCCATGGTCCGATGCGTAGGCCAGCACCGCTTGGTGGATGATCGGATCGTCGGGAAGCGGAGCGACGGCCCGGAACCAGACGAATCGTTCCGGTGCGCGGACGTCGGGGTGGAACGGGTCGCTTGGCGCCACCGGGCGGAAGTCGAGCGGGCGATCCTGCGTGAGGACGGGGCGCAGCGACTCGGGAATGCGATCGGCCATTTCCCGGATCAGCTGCAGCTCGGGAGCAAGCTCCTCCGGGGGCGTCACCCCCTTCGGCATCTCGTCCTGGTGCTCGAGCCCCGGCTCGGACACGTGGAACGACGCCGAAAGATTGAAGATCGCCTGCCCATGCTGGATCGCCGTCACCCGCCGGGTGGTGAAGGAATTCCCGTCGCGCAGCCGGTCGACGAAGTAGACGATGGGGGCCGCCAGGTCACCGGGGAGGATGAAGTAGCCATGCACGGAGTGCGCCTCGCGCGCTCCCTCGACGGTGCGCCGCGCCGCCACCAGGGCTTGGGCGAACACCTGGCCACCGAAGACGCGTCCCGTCCCCACGTCGCGATTCCGGCCACGATAGATGTTGACCTCCAGCGGCTCGAGGTCGAGCAGGGTGAGCAGGGCGTCGATCGGACCGGACATCTGGGAGTGAGGATCGTGTTGGGTGGTCTGGATTGGCATGCGTGCTAACCGCTGCGGCACACGTCTTCGGCGAATTCTGCCCTTGGGGAACCCCAGCCGGGAGAGGGGAGTAAGCCTCTAGGTTGCCTTACCGACGCCCCCCGGACCGCATGTCGCCCATCCACCGCGCACCCCGAGCTCCCACCGCCTCTCGCCTTCGTCCCCTCGTCGCGGCGGGAGCCCTCGCCCTCTCGGGGCTAGCGGTGGCCCCGCTCGTCCCGGAGGGCATGGTCGGCGCTCAGTGGAACGGCGACGCCCGCCCCCCCGTCTTCGGCATGGGGGAGTCGATGATCTACGACGTGAAGTACGGGATGTTCAACGTCGGAACCGCCCGCATGGAGATCGTCGGGCTCGATACGCTGCGGGGGCGCCGGGTCTGGCACACCAAGCTCGAGATCAAGGGCGGGATTCCCGGCTATCGCGTCCACGACGTCCTCGAGAGTTGGATCGACGTCGAGACCTTCAACTCGCTCCGCCACCGGCAGGAGACGGTCGAGGGGAAGCGGGAGCGGATCAAGACGTACGAGATCTACCCGGAGCGCGGGGTCTATCGCGAGAACGGGAAGCCGGAGCGCCCCACGGTGGAGCACCCGCTCGACGAGGGGGCGTTCATCTACTTCGTGCGCAACCAGCCGCTCGAGATCGGGCGCACCTACGACTTCAACCGCTACTTCATCCCCGACCGCAACCCGGTCACGGTCATCGCCCACCGCCGCGAGGAGCTGACCGTCCCGGCGGGCACCTTCCAGACGATCGTCGTCAAGCCGATCATCAAGTCGAAGGGGGTCTTCTCCAAGAACGGGCGCGCCGAGCTCTGGTTCACCGACGACGATCGCCGCCTGATGGTGCGCATGGAAACGCACGTCATCTTCGGCACGATCTCGTTGCAGCTGAAGGAGTTCTCGGCGGGGAGCCGGATCCGCTAGTACGGAAGCCCCACGCGCACCCCGACGGCGCGCGGGGTGACGATCGGCGACCACGAGTAGCCGCGTCCGGTACGCCCGGTAATCCCGCTACGCCCGCTACGCCCGGCGCCGGCGCCGGGCGACGACTCCCCTTGCGGCTCCCGTGGTGACGGCAGCGCCGCGCGCCCCCGCGCCACCGTCACATGCGCCACCCCCCCGCCGATCATCAGCGCCAGCGGATAGTCGCTCGCCCAGTGCACGCCGTTGTTGACCATCGTGAACCCCAGTACCGCCATCAGGGAGTAGCCCAACGGACGGATGAAGCGCTTCTCGGGATAGTTGAGCGCGACGATCTCCACCGTCGACATCGCCGCCGCCATGTGCCCGGACGGCATGGCGTCGTAGGCCGGGACGTTGTCGTTGTAGTCCCCCGGGGCCGGGAACGGGCGCCACCGGCCGCGCGGCTGCGTGGATTCGTTAGGCGTCTGCCGGCCGAACGAGCGCTTGAGCAGCTGCGTGTACACGCCGAGCGAGAGGAGCCCGGAGGTGATCTCGCTCGCCGTCGTGCGGGCCCGGTTGTCGTCCTTGCGGAGGCCGTGCACCAGGAACCCGCCGGCCACCAGCAGGTCGGTCGTCCCGTCACCCAGGAAGTACAGCGCCGACCCCAGCGTCGTCGGAACCGGGAGCTTCATCCCGGCGAAGCGCAGGTTGATGGACGGGTGGTTCGGCGGGAGGCCGACCTGCCGCGCCAGCATGCGCGTCTTGTCGAGCACGTACTCGTCGGCTGCGTACAAGGCGAGCGTGCTCACGGCCGCCACCCCCCACTCCGGGAGCGTGCTCGGCTCCACACCGAGCGCGAACGCCCCGCCGACGGTGGCCGGGATCTCGCGCAGCGCGCGAAGGCGGACAGGGCGCCGGTACTCGAACGTCCCATGCCCCCCGAGGTCGAAACGCTGGGCCGGGCCACGCATCCGGGTGGCGACGACCCGGGCCCCGGCCGCACCGCCCGCCCCCCCGCTCCCCATGCCCCGCTCGCCACCGCTCGGCCCCGCGAATCGCTCGGCACGCTCGGCACGCTCCAGCGAATCGACCACCGGAGGGAGCTGCCCCTCCGCGCGCGCTCCCGCGGCGCCCCACAGGAAGGGGGCCAGCCATCCCAGGACCTGCCGCCGTCGCATCACCCCGAGCATGACATCAACCTAGCCTGCCGCCCGACATGCGTCTGCACGCGCTGCGTGTGGGGGGAACATCGTCCGGCGGTGTCCCCCCCGACCCTCTACCGGCTCCCCCGATGCCATGCCAGCGATTGCATCCCGCTCAGCGTCCCTAGCGCCGCGCCGGTGACCACGTCGCTCGGCCAGTGGGCGTTCTGGTACATGCGGGCGATGCCGACGGAACCGGCCGCGCCGTACAGCACCGACCGGATGAGCCAGCGCTGCGACGGATACCGCGCCGAGAGCTCCCTGGAGAGCACGGTCGCGACGGCGAACGCCGCGCTCGTGTGCCCCGATGGGAAGGAGGCCAGGCGGGCGTTGAAGAAGCCGCCGCCGAGATGGTATTCGTCCGGGTCGTCAGGGCTGGCGTTGGGGCGTGACCGTCCGACGAGTCCCTTGATTCCGACCGTCAGCGCACCGCTCAGGAGGACCGCCTGCGTCGACTCCACGCCGAGATGCTCCACGAAGTCATTGCCGGACATCGCCCCGCCGGCCCAGAGCGCCGCACCTAACGACAGCGGGACGGTGCCCCCGAGCGACGCGGCGACCACCGACGCCCGCTGCGCGGTGCCACCCGGGGTTCGCAGCCGGGCGATTCCGCGCATCACCGGGGCGTCGGCGAGCGAGACCAGCGCCGACACCCCCACCGCCGCGACCGACATGCGGACGAACGCCGGCGCCGTGCGCGCCACCGCCTCCACGTGCGCTGCCGGCATCCCCGGCACCACCCCCGCCGGCTGCGCCATCACGAGCGGCAGCCGGGGGTCGTACGAGTGACGGAGGGTGTCGGACGGGAAGGCATCGGCGTGGATTGCAGCTGACGAGCTCTCCTGCGCGCCGGTGCACGGCGCACAGATGGCGATTCCTCCAGCTATCACGGCGAGCAGCGTTCGGCGCACGAATCCTCCAGGGAGCGGGCGTGGGATCGCACCTTCGGACCGGCGCATAACGTGCCGCCGAACCCGGCCCGGCGCGAGGGGGAGCGGTCGGGCCGCCCGTACGGTCGACCCCCCACAGTTTGGCGCCGGCTCCCTACACGGCGCGTTAATGAGACGCGCCCCAGTGGCCCGGCGGGGGGCAGCGCTCCAGGACGCCTACTTGAGGGCGCCGAGCACGTCCGAGAAGTCGTCGGTCCAGACGCGCACCGGCGCCGAGGGGGGCAACACCTCCCACCCGGCCTGGCGGACGAGCGGTGCCAGGGTGTGAGCGTGCGCCGCCAGCGCGATCCACCGCGACCCGTAGTACAGCTTCGCCTTCTGGGCGTCGTCGACGTCGCGGTTGACCGTCGCCCCCGCCAGCCGTGCGTCGCGCGCCAGCTCCACGAGGACGGGCCCAAGGTCGAGGTACCGATTGCTGATGTGGAAGGCAATGATTCCCCCGGCGCGGAGCTTCCTGGCATACAGCTGCAACGCCTCGCGCGTCATCAGGTGCACCGGGATCGCGTCGGAACTGAAGGCGTCGAGCATGATGAGGTCGAACGACGAGTCGGGGGCCTCCGCCAGCGACAGCCGCGCATCGCCGATCACGATCTTCACATCGGGCTGGCAATCCCGCAGGTAGCTGAACAGCTGCGGCGTGCGGGCAATGGCCACCACCAGCGGGTCGATCTCGTAGTAGGTCCACCGCTCGCCGGGGCGCGAGTAGCAGGCGGTCGTCCCCGCGCCCAACCCGACCAGCGCCACCGCCCGCGCCGCGACAGGATCCGTCGCGTAACGAAAGAGGTCGCCCAGCGGCCCCTCGCGATGGTAGTACGTGAGCGGCTCGGTCCGGCGGCTGGCAATCACGCTCTGCCCACCGTGCGTGGTGGTCCCGTGCTGCAGCAGGTGATAGTCCTCCCACCGGCGCACGCGATACACGCCGAAGAACGAGCGCCCCCGGTACAGGTCGTCATTCGTGGCGCGCAACCCCAGGTCGGTCGCGAAGAAGATCGCCGCCGCCCCCAGCGCCAGCCGCAGCGGGCGCTGGTAGAACGACGCGGCCATGAATGCCGCCACACCGAGGTAGCCGTACAGCCCGTACGTCGCCCACTTCCCCGGAAGCGACGGCAACCGGTAGCCCAGCGTCACGAAGCCGAAGAGGAGCAGCGGGAGCGCGAAGTCGAGCGCCAGCGCACGTCGCGCATGGCCCCGCGTGCGCCACATCGGGCGCAACGCGAGTGCGACGATGATGGCCAGGGGATACTCCAGCACCCGGTCGTACAGCACGGGCGCCAGGAGGACGTTGTAGGCGCCGCCCAGCACCCCACCGAGCGACATCCACAGGTAGAACTCCGTCAGGTGCTCGGCGCGTGGACGCGAGTCGGCGAGCTCGCGGTGGCACGCCATCGCCATCACGAAGAAGGTGACGAGATGGAACGCCGCCGCTGCCGCGAGATGGCGCGCCGGGTTCGCCCCGATCACGATGACGATCGTGAGCCCGAGGGCCGCCTGCAGCAGGAGGATCATCCGCCTGTTGAGCGGCGGACGGCGGGCGAAGACCAGGATGAAGGTGAGCAGGTACAGCGCCAGCGGCCCGACCCACAGGAAGGGGACCGAGGCGATGTCGGTGCTCAGGAACGTCGTCACGCCCAGGAGGAGCGATGACGGGGCGAACGACAGGAGGACCCAACGCAGGCGCCAGGCAGGCGTGGGGACGATGCTGGGGAGTACCACCGCGTCGTCTCGGGTCCCCCCCCCATCCTCTCCCTCGCCCGTTCGCTGGGCAGCAGACGGGGCGGCGGCGTCCATCCTTCGCCACACCCACGTCGCGCTCCCCGCCGCCAGCACGAGGGCGATCAGGATGCCGTACCCACGCGTCCACTGCGCGCTCTGCGCGCCCAGCGGCAGCGTCGGCTCGATGAGCGTGGGATACGCCAGCAGGGCGACGAAGCTCCCGGCATTGCTGGCCACGTACAGGAAGTACGGGTTCGCCGCCAGCGGATGGCGCGTGGATGCAAACCATCGCTGGAGCATCGGCGCCCCCGCCGCCAGCAGCACGAAGGGGATGCCCAGCACGGTGGCCAGGCGCGCCAGCAGCCAGGTGACCGCCTGCCCCGTCCCTCCCGTCGGAGGCAGCGGCGACGCCGACACGGCGATCGGGAGGAGGGCGACCGACGCCGTGAGGAGGACGAGATGGACGACTACCTGGCGCGCAGGCGCGAGCCAGCGCGAGGTGAGGTGGGCGTACAGGTACCCCGCCATCAACGCCCCCTGGTAGAACAGGAGGCACGTGTTCCACACGGCCGGCGCGCCACCCAGCAGCGGCAGGACCATCTTCGTGAACATCGGCTCCACCACGAACAGGAGCGCGGCATTCAGGAAGGTCGCCACCGCGAAGATCGAGACGACGATGCCGGGAGAGACCGCCGGGTTCATGACGTCCCTCGGTGACGCCGGCCCATTCGCTCAGCGCGCCACGCGGTTCCCGGCAATCCACACCGAGTCGATGCGGCGCACGTTCGCGATGTCGACCAACGGGTCGGCGTCCAGCACCACGAAGTCGCCCCACTTCCCGGGCTCCAGCGTGCCGAGGTCGCCATCGAGCTTCATGCAGCGCGCGGCGTCCCGGGTGGCGGCGGCGATCGCCTGGCGGGGGGTGAGGCCAGCCTTCACCATCAGCTCGAGCTCCATCAGCTCGAAATACCCCTGGAAGCGCCCCACCGGACCGGTGTCGGTCCCCATCGCGATCGTCACGCCGGCGTCCGACAGGCGCTTGAGATTGCGGCTGGCGACATCGAGCGCGGCCTTGTAGCGCTGGGCGCTCGCGCTGGCGCGCACCGCCGCCTGGCGCGCCGGGTCCATGGCCGACGCCATCCACTCGCGGTTGGCATGCGCCAGGAAGAGCGGATCATCGAACCAGGTCGGCGTCGACTCGTACACGAAGGTCGACACCTCGCGCATCAGCGTCGGGCTCACGCAGACCCCGCGCGACGTGAGCGCGCCGATGAGCCCCGCATCCACCTCGGCGTCGCGCACGCTATGCGCCACCAGGTCGGCCCCGGCCGCGAGGAGCGACTCGGCATCGGCGAGGTAGAACAGGTGCACCGCCACGCGCTTCCCCCGGCGGTGCGACTCCGCGATCACCTCGCGATACGCCTCGGCAGGCATCTTCGGCGTTGTCCCCAGGTTGTCGTCGACCCGGATCTTCACCATGTCCACCCCCTGCGCCACCGCCGCCCCCACCTGCGTGCGGGCCCCCTCCGCCGTGGTCGGATCGAGCACCGGCCCCGCCACGAAGACGCGGGCACGTGACTGCGTCGGCGCATCCTGTGTCCGGCGCGCGGCGAACACTTCCTGCGGCTCCCCCCCCAGCGAGTACACGGTGGTGACACCATAGGCCGCGTAGGTCGCAAGGTCGCGCACGCCGTTCACGTGCCCATGCGCGTTGATCAATCCCGGCATCACGGTCTTCCCTTCCAGCGCGATCCGCTCGGCGCCGGCGGGAATCGGAACCTCCGAGGCCGGGCCCGCCGCGACGACGCGACCGTCACGCACGACGAGCGTCGCATTGGCAATGGGCTCCCGGCTGGTGCCGTCGATGAGCCGGGCGCCGGTGAAGGCGCGGACGGGCGACTGCGCGCCGACCACACCAGCACTCGTGATGTAGAGGGCGCACGCGACGAGAACGGATGATCGGAACATGAGGATTCGTGATCGGTGTCTGGGGTGGGTTCAGGCGGGACTCGCGCCGACCCCGAGTGCGATGTCGCGCCACCTCCCTTGGCGGAAGCGCCAGACGGACAGCAGGCATCGCGTGACGTGCCCGGCAAGGATGGCGCGCCAGATGTCCCATGGATCGAGCGTCGAATACCGCCGCACCAGCCAGCAGATGCCCAGTGGGATGACCACCTGGGAGACGAGCGAGATGTACAGCGGGCTCCGCGTGTCCCCCGTCCCCTGCAACCCTCCGGTGTACGTGAGGGCAACGGCAATGAAGATGCCGGAAACGCTCAGGTAGCGCAGCAACTCCGCCCCGAGATCGAGCACCACGGGGTCGCTCATCCCGAACAGCCCCAGGAGCGTGCGCGGAATGGTGAGGAACAGGATGCCGATGCTGGCCGCGCCGATGGCGGCGATCCGCGCCGCCTCGAACGCCGAGCGCGCGGCGCGCTCCGGCTGTCCCGAACCGAGGCTTTGGCCCGCCACGGTCGCCACCGCGCCGGTGAGCCCCGTCGACGTCCACGTGATGAAGGAAAAGAGCTCCGTGTACCCGACCGCATAGGCCGCTTGCGCCTGACCGCTCAGCGCCAGCGAGCCGACGAAGCCGAGGAGCATGACCCCGCCGACATTCATGGCTACCCCCTGTACCCCGCTCGGGAGGCCAAAGCGGAAGAGCGCCCGGATGATCTCCCAGTCCGGACGCAGCGCGCCGGTGCGCGGGAAGCGCACCACCCACGTCCCGTTCCACAGCTTGTAGAACGAGTACGCACCGACGCCCCCCGTCGCGATCGCCGTCCCCATCGCCGCGCCCGCGGTGCCGAGTGCGGGAATGGGACCGAGCCCGCGGATGAGGATCACGTTCAGCACGATGTTGAGGAGCGTCACCGCCACCCCCAGACGCAGCGGCGTCCGCGCATCGCCCGCCGACCGCAGCGCTCCGCCCACCATGTAGAACTGGAGCATCCCGACGCCGAAGACGAACATGATGCGCAGGTACGGGAGAGCCTGCGCCCGCACGCCGGGGGCCGCGTTCACCAGCGACAGCAGGTGGGGCGCCGCGAAATAGCCCACGGGGGCGAGGACGCCGAACGAGAGCACCACCGACACGAGGAACGCCTGCTCCACGGTGCGGTTCACGCGCTCGGTGTCGCGCGCCCCGACGAAGCGCGCCACCAGGACGCTCATCCCGATGAAGAGCGACGAGATGAAGGCGATGACGACCAGGTAGATCTGCAGCGATACGCCAATGGCGGCGTTGCCGGTATAGCCGACGTAGTGCCCGACCATGGCATGGTCGATCACGCCCTGCAGTCCCCCAATGACGTTCTGCAGCATCGTGGGCCACGCGATGCGCCAGATGGCCGGGAGAAGTGGGCCGTCGGTGATCGTCGTGTCGTACGACGCGGCCGACCTGCGCGCGGGGGTGTCGCTCACGCGTGGCGATGCGGGGGATAGGAGTGGACTACGGTTCCCGCTTGCCGGTGAACGGCGCACTCCCCATGCCGGCCATCTCGAGCGTTCCCTTCATGTTGTCCTTGTCCACCAGTACGCCGACGAACAGGAAGGGGGGCATCCCCTCCGTCCCCCCCTTCATCTCCAGGCGAATCGTGTCGCCCTTGATCGTCCCCTCGAGCGGACGTGTCCCCATGCGGGGCGAATCGTAGGTCCCGGTCACCTTCTCCCCGTCCTGCTTGAGGACGACCGCAGGATACCCGGTCCCGTTCTCGGTCACGACGGCAAAGGCCCACCTGCCGGTGACATCCACGCCCTTCTGCTGCGCCTGCGCAGCGGTTGCGCCGAGGACGAGGGTGGCGAGGAGCGTCATGATGAATCGCATGCGGGACATGAGATGACTCGTGGAGAGGCGTGGTGAGGCGTGATGAGGCGTGGGGCCCTGGCGGCGTGGTCAGATCCACGGCTCCTGAATCCTAACCCGGCAAACCGCACGCGCACTACACCGGCCGCTACCCGAGGTTGCTCTCCCCCGAACCCGCGGCGTTCCCTCCCGCGGTGTCGCCCGGCGGCACGGCGCCGTCCTTCCGATCGCTCCGTCCCGCCGGCGCGACCCTGGCCCCGTGCGTCACGACCAGGCGCGCCGGCGCGGCACCGGCGCCCCGGGCCGTGCCGACGACGATGAGGAGGACCATGCCGTGGAGGGCGGTCGCCGTGGCGGCTCCCGGCATGGGGGTCACGCGGCCGACGGCGCCCCGGCGAGGAGTGCGCGCCACGCGGACGCGATGGCGATGGCGGCGTTGCGCGCGCCCGGAGACACGCTCGTCATGTGCAGGAAGCCGTGCACCAGCGATTCGTTCCGCAGCTGCCCCACCCTCACCCCCGCTCGTCGCAAGGCACCGGCGTACTCGTCGCCCTCGTCGCGCAACGCGTCGAAGCCGGCGGTGACCACGAGCGCGGGAGGCGCCAGCTGCAAATCCGGGCATCGAACCGGGCTCACGCGTGGGTCGCGGCGCACCGCGACGTCGCTCCCCAGGTACATGTCGCGGAATGCGTCGATGTCGGCCGTATCCAGAAAGTATCCGGCCCCGAACGTAGCGCGCGACGGCGTTGCCGCCTCCGCATCGGTGGTTGGATAGACGAGCAGCTGCCCCGCCGGCGATCTCCCCTCGCCCGCGAGCACCTGCGCCGCCACGGTCGCCAGGTTCGCCCCCGCACTGTCGCCCCCCACCCCCACCAGTCGCGGGTCCGCGCCCAGCGACGACGCATGCCGAAGGGCCCAGCGGAGGGCGGCGCAGGCATCGTCCACCGGTGCGGGAAAGGGGTGCTCGGGCGCCAGGCGATACGCCACGCTCAGCACGTGCATCCCCGCGTGGCGCGCCAGCAGCCGGCACGGTTCGTCGTGCGTCTCCAGGTCGCCGAGGGCGAAGCCCCCTCCGTGCAGGTAGACCAGGAGCGGTGGACGTTCGCCGGCCCCCCCCGGTGCGGCGTAGAGCCGCGCCCGGAGCGTGCCGTCTCCCCCCTCGATCGCAACGTCGCGCACGCTCGCCACCGGCGTCGGGGTGCCGGTCACCGACGCCGTCTCGCGTCGGTACGTCGCGCGCCGCGCATCGACGTGCGCCGCGGAGAGCGGCGGGATGCGCCGGCGCAGGCGCACCATGCGCACCAGCTGCACGTGCGGGTCGAGCGTCATTCCATCCACCACGTGCGGTCGCTCTCCCAGGAGGCGCAGGACGGCCGCTCCCGGCACGTGCGACAGCAGCCGCGCCCCCGCCCCCTGCAGCGCCTCGACGAGCGAGGGATGCACGCTCGTCGCCTTCGCGTCAGGCATGCGGCGCCTCGCCGTTCGTCACCGGATGCGGCTTCGGAGGGGGCGTCACGTCGTCCTCACAGTGCAGCTCGACCAGGAAGATCACCCACCGATGCGCGAGCCCCGGGTTGGGCCCGAGAAGCCCCCGCCCAGGATGGCACGTCGCGCGACATGCTCAGGCTCCGGGGACGGTCGGGGAACCGCGAAAGTGGCGCCAATTCGTCGCACGGGGGAGGGGCGTCGGAGTAGCTTTCATGAAGCCCTACTCCCCCTACCCGGCAGGTATTGGATGAAGAAGCGCGTCAACTACGACTTCGAGCGTCGCAAGAAGGAGCTCGATCGCCAACGCAAGAAGGACCAGAAGCGCGAGGAGAAGCTGCAGCGCAAGCAGGACGCGCAGCGACTGGCCGAGCAGGGAACGGGCGACGCCGTTTCGTCGGACGACGGCATGGCAGGCTCGACCGAGAAGTAGCTGGCGGCACTACCCATCGGTGCACCACGTTAACGCTTCGGTCACCAGCGTGCAGTCCCACCTGACGAGGATGTCCCCATGATGCGTCGCACCGCCATCGTCGCCGCCCTTCTGCTTCCGGCCTGCACCGTCCAGCGGGTCGTCCCCTCGAAATCCTTCGTGGCGGCCGATGACCACGCAATGCACATGAGTGCCGCCGACCTGGCGGCGCCTCGCACGGTCTTCGGAACGGCCGACGCGGCGCAACAGGACCGCCCCGGGCTTCCGCCCAGCGCGCGCGGCGCCGCCGCCCGCCTCGCGGCCACCCCCCGGCACGGTGAATGGGTCAAGATCCCGTGGGGGGCCGGCGCTGGCGATTCGCTGATGGCGTGGATCGTCTACCCGAAGTCGGCACAGAAGGCGCCGGTCGTCGTGGTGGTGCACGAGATCTTCGGGCTCTCGTCGTGGGTGCGCGCCGTGGCCGACCAGGCGGCTGCCGACGGCTTCATCGCCATTGCCCCCGACTTCCTGTCGCGCGTGCGCGGCGGCCCCAGCTCGGTGGAACTCCCAGCCGACTCGGCGCGCCGGCTCATCGGCGGTGTCGATGCCGCCGAGCGCAACCGGGCCATCGTGGCCGCGGCCAACTTCGCGATGATGCAGCCCGCCGCCACCCAGAAGTACGCCGTGATCGGCTACTGCTGGGGCGGTTCGACGACTTTCATGCACGCGGTGCACGGCGGCGTTGCCGGCTTCGCGGGAGGCGTGGCGTTCTACGGCCTCCCCTACATGCGCGGCGGCTCCCCCGCTACCGCGAACGCCCCGGCGGTCGCGGCGTCCATCGATGCCGACTCGCTGAAGAAGATTCGCGTCCCCATGTTGCTCCTCAACGGATCGAAGGACGCGCGCATTGCCGCCGCGATGCCGCAGCTCGACTCGATCATGAAGGCGCTGGGCAAGCGCTACACGGGCATCAACTACGAAGGGGCGGTGCACGGCTTCCTGCGCGCGCAGGACGACCCAAAGGCCCAGCGTGATGAAGCCGAAGAAGCGGCGAACTTCGCGGCCACGAAGGACGCCTGGCCGCGGACGATCGCGTTCCTGAAGCAGAACCTCGGGGTAAAGTGATGAAGCGCATCCTGCTCCTCGCCGCGCTGGCTGCGGCGTGCTCCCCTCGCCCAGGCGCCACCGGTGCGTCCAAGGCCGACCTCGCCCGCTGGGAACAGCAGGCCCAGAACGTCACGATCACCCGTGACGACTGGGGAATTCCCCACGTGCACGGAAAGACCGACGCCGACGCCGTCTTCGGCCTCATCTACGCGCAGGCCGAGGACGACTTCAATCGCGTGGAGACGAACTACCTCTACAGCCTCGGCCGCCTGGCCGAGGCGGAGGGAGAGTCGCAGATATACCGCGACCTGCGCCAGCGCCTCTTCATCAATCCCGACACGCTCAAGGTGCTGTACGACGGGAGCGAGCCGTGGCTCAAGTCGCTGATGAACGCCTGGGCCGATGGCCTCAACTTCTACCTCGCCAGGCACCCCGAGGTGAAGCCGCGCGTCATCACGCGCTTCGAGCCGTGGATGGCCCTCTCGTTCAGCGAGGGGAGCATTGGCGGCGACATCGAGGACATCTCGCTCCGTGACCTCAAGGCCTTCTACGGCGGCGACAGCGTCGCCAGGCAGGTCTCGGCGGTCGGTGACCGCACCCCGCGTGAACCGTCGGGCTCCAATGGCTTCGCCATTGCCCCGTCGAACACCGCCAACAAGCACGCCCTCCTCCTCATCAACCCGCATACGTCGTTCTTCTTTCGCGAGGAGGCGCACGCATCCAGCGACGAGGGGTTGAACGCCTACGGCGCCATCACCTGGGGGCAGTTCTTCATCTACCAGGGGTTCAACAACACCGCAGGATGGATGCACACCTCCAGCGGCGCCGACGTGGTCGACGAATGGGCGGAGTCGATCGTCAAGAAGGGCGATTCGGTCTACTACGAGTACGGGAGCGAGCAGCGCCCCCTGCGCACCGAGACCCTCTCGATCGCCTACAAGTCCGGCACGGGGCTGGCCACCCGGGAGTTCACGGTCTACCGCTCGCACCACGGCCCCATCGTTCGCGAGGATGGCGGGAAGTGGATCGCCGTGAACCTGATGAACGAGCCCGTGAAGGCGCTCACGCAGTCGTACACGCGCACCAAGGCGAAGAACTACGACGAGTTCCGCAAGTCGATGGAGCTGTACACCAACTCGTCCAACAACACGATCTTCGCCGACGCCGAGGGGAACATCGCCTACTTCCACGCCAACCATGTCCCCCGGCGCAGCACGCGCTTCGACTGGAGCAAGCCGGTCGCCGGCAATGACACGATGACGGAATGGCACGGCGTGCACTCCATCGACGAGAGCCCGCACGTGAAGAACCCGCCGGTGGGGTGGATCCAGAACACCAACAACTGGCCGTACACCGTGTCGGGCCCCAACAGCCCGAAGAAGTCGGACTATCCGGCGTACATGGACGAGTACCTCGAGAACCCGCGTGGCGTGCACGCCATCCGCGTCCTCGAGAACAAGAAGGACTTCACGATCGAGTCGCTCATCGCGGCGGCGTTCGACAGCTACCTCCCCGCCTTCGCCGACCTCATTCCCCCGCTCGTCAAGGCGTACGACCAGGCCCCGGCCGGCGACCCGCTCAAGGCCAGGGTCGCGGAGCAGGTCGACTCGCTGCGCCGGTGGGACTACCGATGGTCGGCGACCTCGGTCCCCACCTCGCTCGCCGTCTTCTGGGGCGAAGTCATGTGGCGTGAGTCGAGCGCCGATGCCGACAGCGAGGACATGCCGGTCTACGACTACATGGCGAAGCGGACGACGGGCACGCAGAAGCTGCAGGCGCTGGCAAGGGCGTCGGACTCGATCGCCTCGGGATTCGGCACGTGGAAGACGCCGTGGGGCGAGATCAACCGCTTCCAGCGCCTCACGGGCGACATCGTCCAGCCGTTCGATGACGCGGGGCCGAGCATCCCCGTCCCCTTCACCTCGGCCCGTTGGGGATCGCTCGCCTCGTTCGGCGCGCGCGCCTACAAGGGGACGCACAAGTGGTACGGGACCAGCGGCAACAGCTTCGTCGCAGTGGTGGAGTTCGGCGACAGCGTACGCGCCAGGGCCGTCACCGCCGGCGGCGTCAACGGCGACCCGAAGAACAAGCACTTCAACGACCAGGCCGAGCGATACGCCAGCGGCAACCTGCGTGAGGTGTACTTCCACCGCTCGCAGCTGCAAGGGCACATCGAGCGCGAGTACAAGCCGGGGCAGTAGCGCCCCGGCTCGCTCCGCGCCCCGGTCATGCGCATCGTCGGCGGAAGGCTCGCGGGGCGCGACCTCTACGGCCCCAGGGACCCGCGGGTTCGCCCCACGGCCGAACCCGTGCGCGGCGCGCTGCTCGACCATCTCGCCGGCGAGATCACTGGCGCACGAGTCCTCGACCTGTTCGCGGGAACCGGGGCACTCGGCCTCGAGGCGATCTCGCGCGGTGCGGCCACGGCAGACTTCGTGGAGTGGCGCCCGACCTCACTCCACGCGCTCAAGTCCAACATCACTTCCCTCAAGCTGCGCGATCGTACCCGCATCTTCAGGAAGGACGCGATCCGCTTCGCCGAGGCGCTCACGGCCGATCGATACGACGTCGCCTTCGCCGACCCGCCGTACGAGTCGCGCCAGCTCGACTGGGTCATTCGCCTGTGGCACGACCTGGCCTTCTCGCGGGTGCTGGCGGTGGAACACGCCAGCACCCACCCCCTTCCCCCCGGCACCGCCACACTCGACTTCGGGACCACGCGAGCGACGATCTATCGCCACCCCGTGGGCCCGGTGACGACCGCCGAGCCGCCGGCTACGACGACACCTTCGCCGAAGCCTTCACGACGGGCTTGAAGAGGAGCCCGTTCTTCGTGATCGAGTTGCCGCGCATCACGAAGGAGTTGTCCAGGTCGAAGTCGATCAGCACCGTCGACGTGCTGTCGTCGCCAACGGGGATCGGCTTGGTCAGGACGATCTTGATCCCGGTACGGGCAGCACTCGGGAAGGTGACCGACGGCGAGCTCGCTCCCGTCAGGATCATCCCGCTCTTGAGCGTGATCCCCGACTGCGACGGATCGATGACCAGGCGGAAGCCGCGGTAATTCCCCTGCGGGACCGAATCCTGGCCGATGTCGGCCACCGTCCCGTTTCGCAGCGTCAGCAGGTCGTAGGACCGGTTCGGACGGGCGATCGTCGTCCACCCCGCCGAGCTCGCGCTGTCCTCCGAGAGCGCGGTAGATGCCTGGGCCGAGTCCGGCTCGGCCAGCCGGGCGTCGACGCGAACCACGAAGATGTCCACGCTCTGCACCGAATCGTACGGGAACGGGGCGTCGGTCAGCTGGACGCGAACGAGTCCGTTGCCGCGAACGCTCGAGGTCGAATCGCCGCAGGCCAGGGCAGTGGTGGCAGCGGCCAGGATCAGCAGTTTTCGCATGATGTATGAGTGCAGTTGAGGGTGGGGAACGCGCGAGTCGCGCTCGGCCCGATACACAGACACGATGCATCCCCATCACCGCAACCCGCGCCCCCCCGCGTCACTTGGCGAGTGTGACGCACCCCCCTGCCAAGCATGAGGTCGACGCCACGCCCCAAGTGTCCGCTCCCGCGGTTGCCGATCGCGACCACGTGGGACCATGCTTCGTCGCAGCTCGCGCGGCGACCCCCCTGGCGCCCCCGCTCGCTCGCTTCCTCGACATTTCCACCCCCGTTCCGGTGTCCCAGTACATCGCCCGCCTGGCCCTTCTCGTTCGCGACTACGACGAAGCCATCGCCTGGTTCACGAACGTCCTCGGCTTCCGCCTCCTCGAGGACACCCCCATGACGCCGGAAAAGCGGTGGGTCGTCGTGGCTCCGCCCGGCGACGGTGCCGTGTCGATCCTCCTCGCCCGGGCGGCGAACGCCGAGCAGCTGTCGGTCGTCGGACGGCAGGGCGGCGGACGCGTCTTTCTCTTCCTCCACACCGACGCCTTCGAACAGGACTACGCCCGCATGCGTGAACGGGGCGTGAACTTCATCGAGCGGCCCCGCGACGAGGATTACGGTCGCGTGGTCGTCTTCGAGGACCTGTACGGCAATCGATGGGACCTGGTGCAGCGCCACCACCGGTGAGACGGCTGTCCGGCAAGCGCCGACCGAGATCGCGGCATTTCCGCGCTGGAGCGCGACGGCGCCTGCTGCTAGCCTAAACGTGGGGTGACGGACGGCCTCAGGGTCCGTGCCCCATGCATCGGGAGGATCCATCTCATGTCGCGCATCAGTATCTCCATGCTCGCGATCGCCGCCGCACTCGCGGCGTGCGGCCAGCAGGGAAAGGAACCCGCACCGGCCGGTAACGAAGGCGCCGCGACGCAGCGCCCCCCCGGCCTCTCCCCACTCTTCGAGGCGCTCCCGGCCCAGGCCCCCGCGCCGATCGACAACCCGACGACGGCCGAGCGAGTCGCGTTGGGCCACAAGCTCTTCTTCGAACCCAAGCTCTCCCGCTCGGCGACGATCTCCTGCAACACGTGCCACGTGGTCGGTGCCGCCGGCGTCGACAATCGCTCGGTCGCCATGGGCGAGGGGGCACGCACCGGACCTCGCAACAGCCCTACCGTATTCAATGCGGCATTCCTGAAGGCACAATTCTGGGACGGGCGTGCCCCTACACTCGAAGAGCAAGCCAAGGGGCCCATTCAGGCGCACGTCGAGATGGATCTCACACCGGATGAAGCGGTCCAGCGCCTCCGCGAGACTGGGTATGCCCCGCTCTTCGCCCAAGCGTTCGACAGCGACACGACGGCACTCACCTTCGACAATCTGGCCAGGGCGATCGCGGCCTTCGAGCGCACCCTCCTGACCCCGGGGGCGCCGTTCGACCATTACCTCGCTGGCGACACCGCGGCACTCGGCCCCGACGCGCGAGCCGGACTCGCGCTCTTCCAGCAGGCTGGGTGCCTGGGCTGCCACAATGGTCCCCTCCTCGGGGGCAACGGCTACGCCAACTTCTCGCACGTGCAGGGTTCGAAGGACGTGGGACGTGCCTCCGTCACCGGGAACGCCGCCGACAAGTGGGTCTTCCGCGTCGCCCCGCTGCGCAACATCGCGGTGACCCACCCGTACTTCCACGACGGCTCGGCCCGGACGCTGGAGGATGCGGTGGCCATCATGGGCGACTCGCAGCTCAAGCGGAAGCTCACCCCCGACGAAGTGCGGCAGCTCGTCGCCTTCCTGAACTCGCTCACCGGGGAGTTCCCGAGCGTCCCCTATCCGCAGCTCCCGCGCGCGTTCCCCGCGGCGGCGCCGGCAACCGAACCGTAAGGTGACACGGCGCGTATGAACGAAGGCGCCCCGGCCACGCATCCGCGTCGCCGGGGCGCACTCGTGTTGGTCGCCTCACGTCCCGGGGCGATATCTCCGGATCGTCGCCTTTTCCACGTCCTGCGGCGTGAACGCGACGCGCTTCATCTCGCCGCGCGCGAACATCGCCGCCTGGTCGGCGAAGTAGGGCGACTCCGGGCGAGCGCTCTGCCCGTAGGCCAGCACCGAGTAGGCGCGCGGCACCGGGGTGAACTCGACCGCGAGGACCCACCCGTCACCGCCGCGAGCCACACGCTTGCCGTCAGGTGCATCGGAGTACTGGATCACCCGGAAGCACCCCAACGCCCCGGTGCATCCGCCGACGGGAACGTCCACATCGCCGCGCCGCACCCGGTGCACGGCACCCCACGCCACGTCGGCGCTGCCATGCCGGCGCGTCACCTCGCTCACGGCCCAGGCGAAATCGGCGGCCGCTCGCGCCGGGTCGGCGAGCCCGTCGGGAGTGTCGTTCGGCGCCGCCGACGTCCATGGTCGCGCGAAGGTGCGACGCATGCGCTCGGCCATCGGGAGTCCGCGCATGCCGTCGCCTCCCTGCAAGTGGCGGGTGTACCACGCTTCGAACAGCACGCCGCCACGCGACTCGGGGTTCGTGGTCCGGTCCCATTTCGCGATGATCTCTGCTGCGGCCGCTACTTCGGGCGTGGGCGAGCTCGCGCGCACGGCGGCCAGCAGGTCGTCGGCCAGTCGCTCGCCGGCGAGCATCCGGTTGGAGTGCTTCAGACGCACCACATCCTCCAGCGTCATCTTGCGCATCTGGGTGGCCAAGCGGATGCCGAGCTGCGAGCGGAAACCCAACGCCGGGCGCGAGAAGTTCGACGGGAAGCGCGTCGAGTCCATGATCGCGTTGAGGTTCGTATAGTGGAACGGGTCGTTCGACTGCTGGATGTATCCCCCCGGCGGGTTGAGCAACTGCGGGAGCGAGTCGAACGGGACCATGTCGCGCCACATGTCGGCGCTCGTGCGCGCCGGGATCGCCACCGAGTCGCCCCCCGAGGGATGCGGCAACTGCGGCACGGTGGCGTTCCACACATAAAAGATGTTTCCCTTCGAGTCGGCGTACGTGAGGTTCGACGTGGTGTGGGCGCGCAGGCGCATCGCATCCTTCCACTCCTCGAGGGAGCGCGCGCGCATCATGCGCAGGAACTGCTCGACCTTGCGAAACTCTCCCTCAGCCGGCCAGCGCACGACATACACCTTGCCGTCGGCGCGCTCGATGACCGGCCCTACGTGCGTGCGCCACATGGTGCGCACCTCCGACGAGAGCCCGGGACCGTTGCGGTACTCGGCGACCACGTCGATGCGTTGCAGCGGGTGACTCGTCCCGTCCAGCAGGTAGCGGTCGATGCGCGCGCTGTCGACGTCGAGCGCGTAGATCGCCTCGAGGTCGGTGTTGTTGTTCGTCGTGGCCCACCCCAAGTGGCCGTTGAACCCCCCGATCAGCTGGGCGGGGTTCCCGATCCGGAAGTCACCGTAGAAGTCCATCACGCCCGGCACCGTGACGTGCGCCTCGTAGTAGCCGGCGCTCCAGTCCAGGTGCGGGTTGCGCAGCAGGATCGCGCGTCCCGATCGCGTGCGCGACGGGGCGAAGGCCCACGCGTTGGAGCCGTCGCCCTCGCGCGCCAGCGAGTCCGCGCGCGCCCTCTCACGCCGGCGCTGGGCGCGGTCGGTGAAGGCGCGTCCGGACGGAGGCACCGCCGGCTCCATCCACAGCGCCGCGACGTCGACGCCGGTGAAGTCGCTCGGCATCCATGCCGGGATGTCGGTCGGGTTCCGCCGGACGTAGTCATTCACTCCCTGCGCGAAACCCTCGTACACCTGGCGCGTCTCTCGTTGCAGCTGAAGCCACGTCTCGGCGGCCCGCGTGTGCGCCAACCGCGCGCCGAAGTCCCGCTCGAGCGAGTCGCGCCCGAAGTAGCGCCCCAGGTGCCCGCGCGCGCGCACCAGACCGTGCGCCACGCGCGCGCCGTAGTCCTCGAGTTGCACCCACGCCATCGCGTAGCCGAAGGCGCCCAGGTCCTCGGCCAGGATGTGCGGGATACCGTGCGTGGTACGGCGAATCTCCACGCGGTCCGCATATGGCCGCGGGGATTGCGCCAGGGCGACGGCCGGCGCCAGGACAAGTACGGCCGTGAACAGTGACAAGCGACGCATGGGAATGGATGGAGGAAGGCGCCTGCCAGCGTCAGGGCTGGCAGGCGCCGCGTGATTCAGTCGTGCCACTGCTGAGCGATCAGGCGTTTCGGTCGATGCACGCCCCGCCCGCGGGAACGTTCGGGTTGTTGTCCTCGGCCTGCGGAACCGGGAAGTTCACGTCGGTCCCGTAGTTGCCGCCCTTGTGCCAGGCCCCGGTGGGGAAGACGGTGTTGGCCGCCCGCCCGTACTGCCGGATCAGGCGGCGCATGTCGCCCGTGCGATACCCGCGCCCGAAGAACCAGAACGCGCGCTCGCGGAACAGCTGGTCCAGCCGGGCCGCGGGGGTTCCAGCGTCGGTGAGCGGAGCGAGCCCCGTGACCGTGGCGCGCGCCGCGTTGAGCGTGGCCAGCGCGGCCGCTGCATTCCCGGCCTTGAGCTGCGCCTCGGCCTCGATCATGCGCGCCTCGATCCCGTTGGTGATCGCCACCGGGCTTTCACGCGCCGACCAGTTCGTCGCGATGATGATCGGGCGCAGCAGGTCGTCGCGCGTCGCCAGCGTCACGCCGAGAGCGCGGCACGTCGCATCGCCCCCCTGGCAGGCCGGGACGCGCGGGTCGTTCGCCGACCCGAAGTTCATCCCGTTGATGCCCTCGGCCACGCTCATGCTGTAGCGGCGCGACAGGCTGTTGAAGGCCCAGATCTGGTTGCTCGTGGCCGTGGCCGCATGAAGCATGGTGTACGCGAACGTGTTCGGCACGCCCGCCACCGCCGTCGCCGCCTCGGCGTGACGATTGAGGTTCACGAGGATGCGTCCCTTGAGAACACGCAGCGCATTGCGCACCCGCGTATCGTCGGCGGTATTCCCCGTGACGAGCGTGATCCCCTGATCCACCAGCGTCAACGCCTTGTCGAACGCCGCCGCGCTGGTGATCGGCGAGCCATATTGCTCCACGCCGTTCACTACGGAACTGAAGATGATGCCGCTGCAGTAGTGCTCGGCCATGAGGTTGATGGCGTAACCCTGCACGAAGTACATCTCGGCGACCTGCCACCCGGGGGCGGAGGGATTGTGCTGCTCGAGGAGCTCCACCGCCTGTTCCGCCGAGAGTCGCGCGCGGTGCAGCGCGCGATTGGCCGCGGTGAGGAACGTGTTCTCCCGCGTGATGGTGCGCTGGTCGATCTCCTGCCTCGCGATGAACGAGTCGCCGTTGATCCACTCGTCGGTGAACAGTCCGCCGAGAAGGAACAGCGATTCTTCGCCGCTCGTCGCCGAATTGAGGCGCCCGAGGGCGCCGAGGCGCACGGCGTTGGCGCCGGCAACGGATGCCACGTCGCTCGGGTTCACGATGTCCGGATCCTGCACCTCGAGGATCTCGGTCGCCGTCGAGCACGCAGACGTGAGCGCCAGGACGGAAACGCCGACGGCGCCCGCTGCGCGCCGCACCACGGCACGGAGCGGCGCATGCGCGGGAACAAAGTTCATATATGCTCGCATGATGGCGATCACCCTAGTAGGCAAGGTTGAAACGGAAGGCGAAGTACGTCGGTGGGCCGAACGCCTGGAACGACGACGGGGCGTCGCCGGTGGTGCCGAAGGCCTCCGGATCCACGCCGAGGTAATTGGTCCAGAGCATCCCGACGTTTCGCGCCGACGCCGTCACCGAGGCCGAACGGCCACGCAGCAGTCGCGCCGTCCAGTCACGCGGAATGTTCCAGTTCGCCGACAGCTCGCGGAGGCGGATGAAGTCGCCCTCCTCGAAGAATCCGGCCACCGACCGGCTCGGATGCTCGCGCACCATCACCGTGCGCGCCTGCTCGAACAGTGGCGCCTTCGGGTTGATGAGCCCTTCGCAGTTGAAGCGCGACGCACAGCGAATGCGCTCGGAGTTGTTGTAGACGAGGTGACCGCCCTTGTAGTCGACCATCGCGGACAGGCGCAGTGCGCGCTTGAAGAGCTCGAAGCTGTTGGTGAGGGCGAGCTCGTAGCGCGGCAGCGGATAGCCGTGGAACTCGGGCGCGTCCGAGACGGTGATCTCGCTCAGGTTGGGATCGGCGCTGTAACGGATGATGCCGTCGCCATCCTTGTCGGCATACCCCAGCAGGCGACGCGACCACCAGCCGTACAGCGGATACCCTTCGATCTGGCGTTGCGTCGTGCCGATGATTGGGGGTACGCCACCCAGGCTGACCAACTCGTTGTCGTTGGTCGATGCGTTGAGCGACACGTCCCAGCCGAACCGGTCGCGGCGCACAAGCTGGGCGTTGATGAGCGCTTCGAAGCCGGAGTTCCGTACCTCGCCCAGGTTCTCCAGGCGCGCGGTGGAACCGGTCCCGATGGACGGCGGGAGGATGCGCGAGATGAGCGCGTCCTTCGACGACTTGCGGTAGTAGGTCAGCTCCGTCGTCAGGCGCGAATTGAAGAACGTCCCGTCCAGGCCGACTTCCACTTCCGTGGAGCGCTCCGGCTTGAGCTGCCGGTTGCCCAGCGATGAGTAGACGAGCGTCGGCTGGTCGCCGCTCTCGCCACGGAACACCGACGAGGAGAAGAACTGCACGGCGTCAATCGTCCCGGGCTGCACGCCGGAGGCACCATACGCCGAGCGCACCCGCAGCTGGTCGATCCACTCGGTCTTGGGGAAGAACCCTTCTTCGGAGACGATCCACGAGGCCGAAAGCTTGGGGTAGAAGACCGTCTTGAAGTCGGCCCCGAACGCGCTGTTCCGATCCGAGCGCACCGCGCCGGTAAGGAACAGCTTGTCGCGATACGAGACCGCCTGCTCGACGAAGGCGCCCAGCGTGCGACTCTCGGAGGTCGTCTCGTCTGCCGAAGCGACCGACCCCGACGTCACCGTGACGGCCCCCGGCGGTAGCTGGCTGCCGCGCGCGCCGTTGCGGTTAAAGACGTTGCGGTAGAACTGGAAGCCGGCGGTCGTCTTGGACTCGAGCGTCTCGCTCAACCGGCGGGTGGCCGTGGCGCCAGCATCGACGGTGTAGACGAAGAAGTTGGTCCGGTTGTCGACCTTGAAGCCCAGCCGGTCCTGCCCGGTGTTGGTGCAGTTGTCGAACCGGCAGAGCTGCGAGTCGAGCCGGTTGGTGTAGTCGAGCCCGAAGTTGCCGCGCGCCGAGAGCCAGTCGGAGGCGCGCCAGTTGGCGTTCACCGATCCGATGAAGCGCTCCACGCCTTGCGACGTCTCAGTCTGGTAGATGTCGCGCGGAGTGAACTGACGCCACCCGAAGAGCGTATCGCCCTGCGGGTTGAGGTTGTAGCGGAAGCCCGGGCCGCCGAAGGTGTTGGCCGCGATCCCCGGGGTGCCCGAGTCGTCGCTGCGGGGCAGGTAGATGTCCTGCGACGTGTAGCCGGCGCTCACCTGCATCTCGGCGTTGCGCGGCAGCGAGATGTTCACGTTGCTACGCCCCGTGATGCGCCCCATGAGCCCGGGATTCTGCTGCCGTTCGCTGAGCGAGCGGTTGTTACGGGCGAGCCAGCGCTTCTCGAACTCGGGAACCTTCGTCACGCCGTCTTCGCGCTCCCACTCGCCGTGCAGGAAGTAGCGCGCCACGTCCGATCCGCCGCGGAGCTGCGCGCCGTACTGGGACCGGTAGCCCACGCCATACGGCGTGGCGTCCTTGTCGTTATGCAGGTTGTAGCTGGTCACGCTGTCCTGCACGCAGGTGCGGGCCACCACCTGCGACAGGAAGCACTGCACCGTGTTCGACGGCGACGACGTCGTCCCCGAGGTGGTGCCCGTGCGCCAGCCGTGCCAGGCGGTGGGATAGTCGTTCCGGTCGGTGATCCCCGTCTGCTCCGTATAGAAGGACCACTGCGGCCGCCCCGCCGTCCCCTTCTTGGTGGTGATCACGATGACGCCGTTGGCGGCGTCCGTCCCGTAGAGCGTTGCCGCCGACGGTCCGCGTACCACCTCGATCGACTCGAACTCCTCGGGGTTGAGGTCGTTCAAGCGCGACGGTGTCGTCCCGCCCACGCTCACCGACGACGAGCCGGTGGCCGACTCGACGCGAATCCCGTCGATCACGACAATCGGGTTGTTGGTGAGCGACAGCGAGCTGGTGCCGCGGATGCGGATGCGTGTCCCGGCGCCGGTCTGCGTGCCGGGCGTCACGAGAACCCCCGCCGCGCGCGACGTCAGGAGGTCAGCCATCCCCGACACGGGACGCGTCTCGACGAGCTGCGCGGCGTCGACCTGGGCGATGGCGTTCCCCACTTCCACGCGGCGCTGCTGCCCCGTCGCGGTGGTGACGACCGGGTTGAGCGTCATCGCCACTGCGGCCATCTGGAAATTGAGCGTCGCAGCCTGGCCGGCGACGACGGTCACGGCCTGGCGCTGCTCGCCAAACCCGAGGCGCAGCACCCGCACCTCGACACGTCCCGGCGCGACGCCGCGAATCGTGTACTGCCCCTCCGTGTTCGTCTGCGTCCCGAGCGTGGTGCCGACGATGGCCACCTGCGCAGCGCCGATCGGCGCCCCCGAGGCCGCGTCGGTCACGCGACCCGTGACGCTCCCCTGCTGTCCCTGGGCGAGCCCATCGCGTGGCGCGAGCGTTCCGAAGAACGCCGCGAGCGTGAGCGCGAGCCTAACGAATCGTGATTGCATGTGCACCTCGGCGGCGCCTGCCGTGAAAACAGTGCCGCGAGGCACCTCGTACATGCACCGCCGCGGCTGGGAACCATTGCGGCCAACGTAGTGCGAAAACAGGCAATGGCAAGCCGCGGATCGGAGCGCGCGTGTGCGCGAGACCCCCGACCCGTCATACCAGCTCGGCGCGCAACGCCCCGATCAACGCCTCGACCTCCTCGCGCGTATTGAACAAATGCGTCGAAATGCGGTGCCCGTTGAACCAGTTTCCGGGGACGACCTTCACCTCCATGGCGTGCCGCTCCCGCAGTCGCTGGCGCAAGGCCGCGCTAGTTAAACCGGGCGGAAGCGCGTAGCTCAGCAGTGGCGAGGCCAGGGCCCCGGCGCCAGCGCTCACCACGCGCAGCTTCGGGATGGCGGCCAGTCCCTCCAACAGCTGCTGGCGCAGTCCGAGGTTATGCGCCTCGATCCGATCGATACCGATCGTCGAGAGGTAGTCGATCGCCGCGCCAAGCCCCAGCACGCTCGGCAGGCTGCTCACCCCCGACGACGCCGAGTACGCCGCCCGCCCGCTCTGCAGCGCGATCGGGTCGATCGCCGTCCCCATCGCCTCGCTCAGGTACAGCAATCCCGTCCCCTTGGGCGCCAGCATCCACTTGTGCCCCGACGTCGCGTACGCGTCACACCCCAACCCCTTCACGTCCACTGCGATCCCTCCGGCCGCCTGTGCACCGTCGACCACGGAGAGGCAGCCGCGGGAGCGCGCCAGCGCCGAGAGCGCCGCGACCGGCATCCGCAGCCCCGTCGAGCTCAGCACGTGCGAGAACGACAGGACCCTCGTCTTCGGCGTGATGGCCCGTGCGAACCGATCGATGATCGCCTGCGCGTCACCCTCCCCCGGCGGGATCTCCACCACGTCGAGACCCGCGCCGAATCGACGGACCGCGTAGTCCCAGCACACTCGCCCCCCCGGATGCTCCTGGTCGGTCGTCAGGATGCGATCGCCGGCAACCAGTCCCAGCCCCTGCGCCACCCAGTTCATCCCCTCGGTCGTGCAGTTGGTCAGGACGAGCTCCTCGGTCTTGCAGCCGATGAATGCCGCCGCCTTCGACCGCACCTCCTCCATGGCGCGCTCCATCGGTCCGTACCCTTGCCCCGCCGGGTCCGACTCGAGCAAGCGCCACGCAGCGATCGACGCCTCCATCACCGGGCGAGGCGTGGGGCCAAGTGAACCCGTCTGCAGGTACGTCAGCCCCGGCGCCAGGAGAAAATCGTCGGGTGACGGAGCGAGGCCCCGTGTGGTCGTCTCCCGCGCCAGCCCGGGTTCGGACACATCGGTGCCGTGCACGAGGCGCGGCGCGGCGATCGAAGTGGCGGTCAGCGCACCGACCGTGGCCAGGAACTCGCGGCGGGTCGCGACTTCAGCGGTCATCGGAGCGAATGGGGAAGGGGAAGGAGGAGCCTAACGACCACGCGCCCGCCAGGCCGCCAGAACCTCGGCCTCGCGCGCCATCGACAGGCCGTTGATCTCCCCGCGCAGGGTGGCGGCCTGCTGCTCGGGCGGACGCGTCTTGTGCCAGTCCAGCGTATCCCTGGCCGTCACCGCCAACGGACGGAACGTCAGCCCCTTGGCGATCGCCTTCTCCGCCTTGCGGCGCTGGTAGCCCGCCGTGCGACCGTACGGCGGTTGCCATACCGTCATGTGCCGCCACGGCCGCACCCCCTGCTCCTCCAGGAACTCCCACGGCACCCACGTGAACTGCGCCCCGGCCGTGGTCACCGCCTTCACCCCGTACAGCATCTCGGCGATGGTCAACGGCTTCTCCGGACCGACGGCGTTGTAGACGCCGAAGGCCCGCAGCTCCGCCATCCGGATCGTCCACTCGGCCAGGTCACGCGAATCGATGAACTGGCACGGATCGTCCGGCGTGTCGGGAGCCAGCACGTCACCCCCCTGGTCGATGCGCGCCGGCCAGTAGGTGAAGCGGTCCGTGCGATCCAGTGGCCCGACGATCAGGCACGGACGGATGATCGTGCTCATCCCGGGATAGTGCCGCTCCACTTCCTCCTCGGCGCGGGTCTTGAGCGCCCCGTAGTACCGCGACGCATGCGCCGCTTCGAGCGTGTACGGATCCACTTCCGCCGGCATCGGCGTCGTCGGCGAGCTCTCGTCGATCCCGATCTGGCTCTGGTCGCGGTACACCGAGGTGGTCGAGATGAAGATGTACTGCTTCGTCTTCCCCTCGAGGTGCCTCGCCACGTTGCGCACCCACGCCGGAAGAGTCGTCGGATTGTCGATCACGACGTCGAACGACTTGCCGGCCAGCGCGCTGGTGTCGCCGTTCAGGTCACCGATCAGTTCTTCGGCCACGCGCCCCTTGAACATCCCCGGACGCGTCTTGTTGCGATTGAACAACGTCACCCGATGCCCACGGGCAATCGCGTACTCGACCTGCTCCGGACCGGTGAACCCCGTCCCCCCGAGGATGAGGATGCTGAGCGACTCTGGCGCACGCCCCGCATCGCGTGGCAGCGGCACACTGGGCTCGTCGGCCGCATGCAGCGGCGTGCCAAGGGGACGCAGGGCCAGCGCGCTGCCAGCCGCGGCTGATGTCTTGAGGAAGCTGCGACGGCTGCTCATGTGAAACGCACGGGGAGGAGGGCGGACACGACGACTGACCGCCCCAACATGCGCACCGTACCCGGCGATCGACAGGGCACGCCGATCCCGACGTCGACCGGGTGACCGCGGACCGATACCACCTGTAGATTGCCGATCCGCTTCGCCGTTTCCGCCGCAGCCGCGACCGGCCGCCCGTGCAGCGGCGCCGCCGTCGGGCACCATCGCCGTCACTCGGCCGACGCCCGCACAGTCGCGGCCCTTCCCGCGCCCCTTCACCCGACGAGAGACTCCATGTCCCATCGCCCTCTCCGGTCGCGGTTCCTTGCCGCGTTCGCCTCCGCGTCGCTCGCCCTGGTCGCCATCACCTGCGGCAGGTCGGGCGGTGAACGCACCGCCGCCTTGCCCGTTCCACCCGAGGCACTCGCCGCCATCGACACCGCGACGCTCATGCAGCACATCCGCGTCCTGGCCGATGACTCGCTCCTCGGGCGCCTCCCCGGCTCCGCCGGCGAGGACAAGACCGTCGCGTACCTCGAGTCGCAGTTCAGGGCGATCGGTCTCGCACCGGGCAACCCGGATGGCACGTACATCCAGAAGGTCCCCCTCGTCGGGATCACGGTGCAAGGGACTCCCACCCTCACCTTCTCGAAGGGGACGTCGCGCACCACGCTGAAGTGGCGCGACGACTACGTCGCCTGGACCAAGCACGTCGCCGAAACCGCCGCCCTGCGCAACTCGGAGCTCGTCTTCGTCGGCTACGGTACCGAGGCGCCGGAGTTCAACTGGGACGACTACAAGGGGATGGACGTGGCCGGCAAGACCCTCGTCATGCTGGTGAACGATCCGCCGCTCCCCGACACGTCCCAGTTCGGCGGCCCCCGCATGACCTACTACGGCCGCTGGACCTACAAGTTCGAGCAGGGCATGCGGCACAAGGCTGCGGGGGTCCTCCTCGTGCACGAGACCGAAGCGGCCGGGTATCCGTTCACCGTGGTGCAGGGGAATGCCGCCGAGCGGTTCGACCTCGTCACGCCCGACAAGAACATGTCGCGCAGCGATGTGGAAGGGTGGATCGCGCTCCCGCAGGCCAAGGCGCTGTTCGCCATGGCGGGGCAGGATTTCGACTCGCTCAAGGCGCGGGCCGCCACCCGCGACTTCGCCCCGGTCCCGTTAGGTGTGAGTGCCAGCGTCTCGCTCCGCAACTCGCTGCGCACCATCGACTCGCGCAACGTGATCGCGAAGCTCGAGGGAAGCGACCCCGCGCTCAAGGACGAGTACATCGTCTACACGGCGCACTGGGACCACTTCGGCATCGGCGACACGGTCGACGGCGACTCGATCTACAACGGCGCCCTCGACAACGCGACGGGCACGGCGGGGCTCCTTGCCATGGCGAAGGCGTTCAAGGCGATGCCCGCCCCGCCGAAGCGCTCCATTCTCTTCCTTGCCGTCACCGCCGAGGAGCAGGGGCTGCTCGGCGCGCAGTACTATTCGGTCGCTCCGCTCTACCCCCTGGCGAAGACCCTGGCCAACATCAACATGGATGGGCTCAACACCTGGGGGCGCACCAGGGACCTGGTGGTCATCGGCCTCGGCGCCTCCGAGCTCGACGATTACGCCGCGGCGGCCGCCGCCGGGCAGCAACGTGTCCTCAAGCCCGATGCCGAGCCGGAGAAGGGGTTCTACTACCGCTCCGACCACTTCAACTTCGCCAAGCAGGGCGTTCCCGCCTTCTATGCGGAGGCTGGAACCGACTACCTCGGGCAGCCAGCGGACTTCGGCAAGCGCAAGCGCGACGAGTACACCAACCACGACTATCACGCGCCGCAGGACGAGATCAAGGCGGGGTGGGACATGAGCGGCGGCGTGGAGGACCTGCAGTTGCTCCTGACGGTTGGCTATCGCGTGGCCCAGGCCGATCACTATCCCCAGTGGCGCGCGGGGAACGAGTTCAAGGCGACGCGCGACCGCATGCTCGCTCGCCCGTAGTACCGCCGGTCAGGGCGTCGGGAGTGCCCGCGATGCGGCGGAGGGCGCGATGCCTTCCGCCGCTTCCGCTTCGGGGTGCAGGAACCGCTCGGGGGTGCGCGCGAACCGCCCCCGGCACCCTGGGCAGCAGAAGTAGTAGGTCACGCCCGCGTGCTCGTGCGTGGCCCGCGCCGTCGCGACCTCGACCGTCATGCCGCACACCGGGTCGATCGCCGTCACGGGGGCCTGCCCCGGCGCGCCCGCGGCGTCATCGACGCGCTGCGCCCACGCGATCTGCTCCAGCCCGCGACGCACCTGCACGATCTCCGCCATGATCGACAGGGCGATCTCGTCGCCCCGGCGGGCGTGAATGTCGAGTCCCGCCGGCGCGCGCAGCCGGGCCAGGCGCTCCTCGGCGATTCCCATGGGGCGCAGCGCGTCGCGCACCGATTCGGCACGCTTGCGGCTGGCGATGAGTCCCACGTAAGGGGCATCGCTCCGCAGGGCATCGGCCAGCGCCTCCTCGTCGCCGTAGCCATGCGTCGCCACCACCACGAAGGTGAGCGGCGTGATCCACCCCGCGATCTCGGCACTCGACGCGTGCACCTCGTCGGCACCCTGCACCGCCGCCTGCTCCTCGCTCGGTGCCACCGCGATCACCCGGTAGTTCAGCGCCTTGCCCAGGTGGATGAGGGACTGGGCCACGGGAAGGTGCCCCACCACGACCAGGCGCGGGCGCGGCTGTTGCGGCTCGATGTACACCTCGATCGTCCCTCCGCTGAAGCAGGTCATCGGCACCTCCACCATCCCCGGGGGGACGGGCTCGAGGCCCGGGGTGGGCGACAGCCGGATCAGCATGCTGCGGTCCTCGACGATCGCACGTCGCGCCTCGCGGACCACCGTCGGCTGCGCGCAGCTCCCCCCGATCCATCCGTACATCACGCCATCCAGCGTGACGATGGCACGATCGCCCGGCTTTCCCGATGTTGGGGCCTGGGCACGCACCACCGTCGCCGTCGCGAACGGGAGTCCGCGCTCGGCCAGCTCGGCTGCCTTGTGAAAGTACTCGTCGTACATCGCACGTCACCACCGTGGGAGAGACGACGCCGGGCTCCCGCCACGGCATCCGCCGTGACAGGAGCCATGACAGGAGCCCGCTCCGCATTCCGCCCTAGTCGTTGATCCCCTTCTCGCGCAGCACCCGCCACACCTTCTGCGGCGTGATCGGGATGTCGATGTGCCTGACCCCCAGGTGCCAGAGCGCGTCGACCACCGCGTTCGCGATCGCCGGCGGCGCACCGACCGTGGGAGACTCGCCTACCCCCTTCGCCCCGATGGGGTGGTGCGGCGACGGGGTGATGGTCCGGTCCGTCTCCCACCTCGGCGTCTCCATCGCCGTGGGGAGGAGGTAGTCCGAGAACGTTCCGGACAGGTTCTGTCCGTTCTCGTCGTACACGATCTCCTCGTACAGCGCCGGCGCCAGCCCCATCGTGAGCCCGCCGTGGATCTGCCCTTCCACCACCATCGGATTGATGATGTTGCCGCAGTCGTCCACGGCGACGAAGCGGCGCACCTTCACCTCACCGGTCCCCTTGTCGATGTCGACCACGCAGATGTACGACCCGAACGGGAAGGTGAGGTTCGGCGGATCGTAGTAGTCCGTGGCCTCGAGCCCCGCCTCCATGCCGGGCGGATGGTTGGTGTACGCCGCAAACGCGATGTCCTGGATCGTCTTGGCCTGGCCGGGCGCCCCCTTCACCTGGAAGCGGTCCACGTTCCACTCGAGGTCCTCCTCGTTCACCTCGAGCAGGTACGCCGCGATCTTCTTCGCCTTCGCGCGGATCTTGCGCGCCGCCATGGCCCCTGCCGCACCCGCCGTCGGCGTGGAGCGGGAGGCGTAGGTCCCCAGCCCGTAGGGAGCCGTGTCGGTATCCCCCTCCTCCACCTGGATGTCCTCCGCCGGCAACCCGAGCTCCTCGGCGAGGATCTGCGCGTAGGTTGTCTCGTGCCCTTGCCCCTGTGACTTGGTCCCGAAGCGGGCAATCGCCTTCCCCGTCGGGTGGATCCGGATCTCCGCCGAGTCGAACATCTTGATGCCCAGGATGTCGTAGTCGCGCGAGGGACCCGCGCCCACCACCTCCGTGAACGACGAGATGCCGATCCCCATCAGCTCGCCGCGCGCGCGCTTCTCCGCCTGCTCCTTGCGCAGCTCGCGATAGCCGATCACGTCCATCGCCTTTTGCAGCGCGGCGTGGTAGTTCCCGCTGTCGTAGTCCCAGCCGGTCGGCGACTTGTAGGGGAACTGCTCCGGCTTGATGAAGTTCTTCATGCGGAAGTCGGCCGGGTCCTCGCCCAGCTGGTGCGCGAGGACATCGGTCATCCGCTCGATCATGTGCACCGCCTCCGTGACGCGGAACGAGCAGCGGTATGCCACCCCGCCAGGAGGCTTGTTGGTATAGGCGGCGTCGACCTCGATGTGCGCCGCCTTCATGTCGTACGACCCCGTGGCGATCGAGAAGAGCCCGGCCGGGAACTTCGACGGGTTCGCCGCGGCGTCCGCGGCACCGTGGTCGGCAAGCGTCTTCACCTGCATCCCGGTGATCCTGCCATCCTTGTCGGCGGCCAGCCGGCACGAAATGTGGTAGTCGCGGGCGAACGAGTCGGCCTGGAGGTTCTCGCTCCGGTCCTCGACCCACTTCACCGGCTTCCCCGTCACCAGCGATGCCACCGCGCAGACGACGTACCCCGGGTACACGGGCACCTTGCCGCCGAATCCGCCGCCGATGTCCGGCGAGATGATCTGGATCTTGTGTTCCGGCAGCCCGCTCACCAGCGCGAAGACCGTGCGGTGCGCGTGCGGCGCCTGCGACGTCATGTAGATCTGCATGTGCTGCGTGGCGGTGTTGTAGTTCGCCACCATGCCGCACGTCTCGATCGAGGACACATGGATGCGCGGGATGTGCATCTTCTCCTCGACCACCGTCGCCGCCTCCTTGAACACCTGGTCGGTGGCCTCCCGGTTCCCGGCCTCCCAGTGCCAGATGTGGTTCGTCTTGAGCTCCTTGTCGTCGCGGACGATGACGTTGTCCTTCAACGCCTCGAAGGGATCGACCACCACCGGGAGCGGCTCGTAGTCCACCACGACCTTCTCGATCGCATCGGCGGCGATGTAGCGGTCGGTGGCGATGATCGCGCACACCTCCTGCGCCTGGTACACCACCTTGTCGATGGGAAGCACCATCTGCGTGTCCGACATCAGCGTCGGCATCCAGTGCAGGTTCCCCGCCTTCTTGAGGTCCTCGCCGGTAATCACCGCCAGCACACCGGGGATCTTGAGCGCCTCGCTGGCGTCGATCTTCAGGATCTTCGCGTGCGCATACGGCGAGCGCACGATGTCCATGTGCAGCATGCCGGGAAGCTTCACGTCGTCGACGTAGTTGCCCTTGCCGCGGATGAAGCGTGGATCCTCCTTCCGCTTCATGCGATGCCCCATGCCGCAGATCTTCGGCGGCGTGGTGATGCGCAGCTCGTCGGTCGTCGCCACGTGGGCCGACGACCCCTCGGGCTTGGGCGAGTGCTTCTCGAAGCGATCAGCGACGTGGGTCGTCATCGTGCCACCTCCTGCGTCGCAGCCATCTTCTCGGCCGCGTAGCGAATCGCCTCGACGATGTTGTTGTAGCCGGTGCAGCGGCACAGGTTGCCCGAGATGCCGGCGCGGATCTCCGCCTCGCTGGGATCGGGATTCTTCGACAGCAGGTACTTCGCACACATCAGCATCCCCGGGGTGCAGTAGCCGCACTGCAGCCCGTGCTTCTCCCAGAAGCCTTCCTGGAGCGGATGGAGCGTGCCGCCCTGCTCCAGCCCCTCCACCGTTTCCACGGCGCCGCCGTCGGCCTGCACGGCGAACACGGTGCAGCTCTTCACCGCGCGTCCGTTGAGGATGACGGTGCAGGCGCCGCAACTGGTCGTGTCGCAGCCGATGTGCGTCCCCGTCAGGCGCAATTCCTCGCGAAGGAAGTGGACCAGGAGCATGCGCGCATCCACCTCCCCGGCGTGCGACGTCCCGTTCACGTCCACCGTGACCTTGTGCGTGCTCATGCTCAGCTCCTCCCCTGGGCGCGCGCCACCGCACGCCGGATCGCGCGCTTGGCCAGTACGCGCGTGATGTCGCGCTTGAACTCCGCCGTGCCGCGCAGGTCGCTCGAGGGGTCGCACTCGGCCGCGGCGGCCTTCCCCGCCGCCTCGAACACCTCCTCGGTGGCCGCCTTCCCGACGAGCGCCGCCTCCGCCCCCGCCGATCGCATCGGGACCGGGTTCACGTTCGTGAGCGCCACGCGCGCGCTGGCGATCGTCTGGCCGCTCATCGTCAGCTGTACCGCCACCGCCGAGGTGGCGTAGTCCCCCACCTTGCGCTCCATCTTCACGTACGCGCCCCCGGACGACGGGGCCGGCGCGGGGACGCGGATCTCGACCATGATCTCCCCCGGCTGGAGCGCGCTCTCGAACAGGCTCACGAAGAAGTCGTCGATCGCGATGGTGCGGCGTCCGTGCGCACCGTGGGCCACGATCGTCGCGCCATGAGCCAGCATCACCGCCGGCTGGTCGTTGGCCGGGTCCGCGTGCGCGAGGTTCCCGCCGACGGTTCCGCGATTGCGCACCAGCGGGTCGGCGATCACCGCGACGGCATCGGCCAGCAGGGGAAAGCGCTGCTGCACCACGGCCGACTCCTCGAGCCACGCCTCCGGGGTCATCGCCCCGATCACGAGCGCCCCACCCTCCTCGCGGACGTAGCGCAGGGTGTCGAGCTTGTTGAGGTCGATGAGCACCTCGGGTTGCGCCAGACGGAAGCGCATCGCCGGGATGAGGGAATGCCCCCCGGCCAGGAGCTTGGCGGCATCGCCGTGTCGCGCCAGCAACTGGAGCGCTTCATCCAGCGTCGACGGCGCATGGTAGTCGAAGGCGGCGGGTATCACGTTGGCTCTCGGGGGTTGCGGGTGATTGGACGACTGCCCTACAGCACCTGCCGAAGGATCCACAGGATCACCACGATCGCGACGACCGCGATGATCACGCGTCGCACTCCGGGCGGTATCACTTCCTTCGCCACTTCCCTGGCGACGCCGGCGGCGAACGCCGCCTGGGACGGCTTGGCCGCCTCGATGGGCGCCAGCGCCGCCTCGGCCGCGGCCGACGCCTCGGCCACACTTCCACCCGCCGCGGCCACCGTCTGCGCCGCCGCCGCCCGCGCGCGTATCGCCGCGTCGAGTCCCTCCAGGCTCTGCTTCACGATGGCGCGCGCCGAGCTCTCCACCAGGCGTTGGCCCACGCTGGCGATGCGCCCCCCCACCTGGGCCTCGCTGTCGTAGCGCATGCGCGTCGCCGACGGGCCGTCCTCGGCGAGCGCGATCGACGCCGTCGCCTTCACGAAACCCTGCGCCCCCTGCCCGTCGATCGTCATATTGTAGCTGGCGGGAGGCTGCAGGTCCTGCAGCTTCACCTTCCCGGTGAAGTCGCCCTGCACCGGCCCCACCTTGATCTTGAGCTTTCCCTCGTACTCGTCAGGCGCCACCAGGTCGAGCCGCTCCGCCCCGGGGAGCACCGCTGCCAGCACCTTGGGATCCTGCAAGGCCTCCCACACGACCGCACGGGGCGCCGCGAACGAGTATTCGCCGGCAATCTTCATGTAGGGTCACCCGGGCTCTGGGGACGAGTGGGCGCCAACGACGGGCGGGTCCCTATTCTGGCCGTCGGCCCTGCCCGCAGCAAGCACGCGACAGGTGAACGTGCGCTAATGTGCGCGCGTTCCCGCGCCCCGCCCGCGTGCGGGATCCGGCCGCCGTGGCGCACGCCGCGACGGGACCCGCTGCAGGAGCTGCACGAACGACTCCAGGGCATCCAGCGTGTGCGCCGCCAGCAGGTCGTCGACGAACTCCCGGGCCGCCGCCATGCCGCTCGCCACCGGCGCGTAGTCGGCGCTCCCGGCTAGCGGGTTCAACCAGATCACCCGATGCGATCGGTCGCGCAGGAAGCGCATCTCGCGACGCAGGAGCGATGGCTCCCCCCGGTCGAGCCCGTCACTCAGGATCACCGTCACCGCTCCCCGCCGCAGCACTCGCCGCCCCCACCGGTGGTTGAACTCGTGCAACGACGCGCCGATGCGCGTCCCGCCGGCCCAGTCCACGACATCCGCCGCCGCCGACGCGATCGCCCGGTCCACGTTTCGCAACCGCAGCGGCTGCGTGAGCCGCGTCAGCCGCGTCCCGAACACGAAGACCTCCACCTGCCGACGCTGTCGCACCGCCGCATGCAGGAACTGCAGGAAGATGCGCGCGTATCGCTCCATCGACCCCGAGATATCGGCGAGGAACACCACCGGCCGCTCCGCCAGGCGTCGCTCGCGCCTGGGAAGCGCCATGACCATTCCCCCCGTGCGCAGCGCACCCCGCAGGGCCGCCCGCATGTCGGGCACGCCCCCGCTCGGGGAACGCTGCAGCCGGCGCGTCCGGCGCAGCGCCGCCGACCAGCTCATGCTCCGCATCAGCCGGCGAAGGGCCTTCAGCTCACCCGGCGACATCTCGGCGAAGCGCCGCTGGCGCAGGAGCTCGGTCGCACTCCACGCCCCGCTGCGATCCTCGATGTCCACCTCACGCTCGAGCTCGCGCGCGCGGAACGCATCGTAGGTCGCGATCGTGAAGCTCCCCTGTACCGCCCGCTCCGCCTCGCTCACCCCGCGCGCGCGTCGTGCCGGCACCAGCGTGGTCCCGATCCCCGCGCGCCAGAAGCGGTGGAAGACCAGGTCGAACACCGCGAGGTCGTCGCGACGCGTCACGAGGAGCGACCGCGCCGCGTGATACACCTGTTCGCGCGCTCCGACATCCACCAGCCCGAGCGCATCCAGGAGCGCGAGCACCTGCCCGGTCGACACCGGGAGTCCCGCCTCGCGCAGCAGCCGCCCGAACAGGACGATGTTCGGCGTCAACGAGGCGACATCCATCGTCTCGTTCACCCGTCGGCGGCGCTCGCCGCGTGCTCGATGAGGCGGCGCAGCACCGGGCCGCGCACCGTCTCCACGTCGTCCTGGTACTTGAGCAGGAGCCCCAACGATGCGCTGACGGTGGCCTCGTCGAGCACCCGGGCCCCCAGGTGCGTCAGCGCCTCCGCCCAATCCAGCGTCTCCGCCACCCCGGGGCGCTTGAACAGCTCCTCCTCCCGCAGCGATTGCACGAAGAGCACCACCTGGCGCGCAAGCTGCGCCGATGCCCGCCCAACCTTGCGCCGCACGATCTCGAGCTCCACCTCCCGCGAGGGATACTCGATCCAGTGGTAGACGCAACGCCGCTTCAGCGCGTCGTGCACCTCGCGCGTCCGGTTGGACGTGATGAAGACGATCGGGCGGTGCTCGGCCGTGAGCGTCCCGATCTCGGGGATGGTCACCTGGAAGTCGGACAGCAGCTCGAGCAGGAACGACTCGAACTCCTCGTCGGCACGGTCGAGCTCATCGATCAGCAGGACCGGCGAGCGCGCGTGGCTTGCGTCGATCGCCTGCAGCAGCGGTCGGCGGATCAGGAACTCCTCGGTGAAGACCCCCGCCGACGCGTGCCCGCTCCCCGCATCACCACGCTTCCCCTGGATCTCGAGCAGCTGCTTCGCGTAGTTCCACTCGTAGAGGGCGTGGTTCACGTCCAGCCCCTCGTAGCACTGCAGCCGGATCAGGGGAGCGGCAAGGATGCGGGCGGTGACTTTCGCGACCTCGGTCTTCCCCACGCCCGGCTCTCCCTCGAGGAAGAGCGCCTTCCCCATGCGGATCGACAGGAAGAGACTCGTCGCGAGCCCTGCGTCCGCGATGTAGTCCTCGGCGGCAAGGGCCACGAGGGTCTGCTCGATGGTGTCGAACATGAGGGGGGCGCGGGATGGAGCGTGCGCTGCGGCGGCCTCGTCATCATGCGCAGGCCGCACGGGATGGGCAATGGCCGGGGCTACGAGCGGCGCCCCCGGTCCAGCACGGTGCGGACTCGGGCCAGCAATTGCGTCGGCGTGAACGGCTTCTGGAGCAGCCGCTCGCGGTCGCCGGCAAGCGCCTCCTGCAGCGGGAAGTCGGCCGGATAGCCCGACATGAACAGCACCGGCAGCTGCGGGTCGCGCTCGCGCGCGGCCATCGCCACGTCGGTGCCGCCGCGGCGTGGCATCACGACGTCGGTCAGGATGAGGTCGATCGCCAACGACCGATCGCCGAGACGCGTGATCGCCTCCTCGCCGTCGTTCGCCAGCAAGACGGTATAGCCCGCCGTCTCCAGCACGCGCTGGGCCAGGCGGCGCACCGAGGCTTCGTCTTCCACGACCAGGACGGTCTCGGTCCCGCCGGCCGCCACCTCCTCGCGCTCGGGCGCGACGGGGGTCGCCGTCGTCGCGGCCGGCAGCGCGGGGAGCCAGATGTCGAACTGCGCCCCCTCACCGGGGCGCGACGTCACGGTGATGACCCCTCCCGCCGCCACCACGTTCGCGTACGACGTCGCCAGCCCCAACCCCGTCCCCTCGCCGCGCGGCTTCGTGGTGAAGAACGGCTCGAACATCTTGGCCTTCACCGCCGGGGCGATCCCGTGCCCCGTGTCGGAGACCGACAGGCGGACCCATCCCTCCACGTGGCGCCGCCGCGCCAGCTCGGCCGGCGCCTCCCGCGTCCAGGACGTCGTCAGGTGCAATACCCCGCCGCTCGGCATCGCGTCGCGTGCGTTCACGACGAGGTTCACCACCACCTGCTCCAGCTGCCCCCGGTCCGCGCGCACGCGCGGCAGGTCCGGCGCCAGCGTGACGCGCACCTCGATGTGCTCCCCCAGCAACCGCAGCAACAGCTGCTCGATCTCCGCCAGCAGCGCGTTCAGGTCCACGAGTTGCGGCTCCGGCGGCATGCGCCGGCTGAAGTCGAGCAGCTGCTTCGTCAGCACCCGGGCGCGCTTGGCCGCATCGGCGATCTCGCGGATCTCGACACGCTCGCGCGCCGGCGGATAGTCGTGCATCAGCAGCGCCGCGTTTCCCCCGATGACGGTGAGCAGGTTGTTGAAGTCGTGCGCCACCCCGCCGGCCAGGCGTCCCACCGCCTCCATCTTCTGGCTCTGGTGCAACGCCGCTTCGAGCGCTCGCTGGGTGGTGATGTCCTCGACGAACAGCTTCGTCACCGTCCCGCCCCCCTCCTCGGTCGCGATCCGTCCGTTCAGGCGCACGGTGATCGGCGCCCCGTTCCGCCTGCGCCACTCCGCCTCGACGTCGCGAACGAGCGACTCGTGCCGCAGGCGCGCCTGCAGCTCGTCGAACCGCTCGCCGACGGTGAACACCTCGCGCACGCTCGTCCCAACCAGCCGGTCGGCCGTGTCATGCCCCAGCATCGCCGCCAGCGCCGGGTTCGCGCTCCAGAAGCGCCCCTCGCCGTCGATCTCGGCGATCCCGAACACCGACTGCTCCACGATCGCCTGGTAGCGTTCGCGCGTCTGGCGCTCCGCCGCCTGTGCGGCGTCACGCGACTCGAAGCTCTCCCGCAACTGGCGTCCGAGCGCCTGCACCTCCGCCGGCCCTTGCAGCGGGGGCCAACGTGCCGCCCCTTCGCTCGCCTCGCGCGCCGTCTCGACCAGGCGTCGCAGCGATCCCGAGATCTGGCGTTCGATCCCGCGCGCCAGCGTCCCCACCAGCAGGAGGACGATGCCGCCGATCGCGATCCCGCTCGCCAGCTTGGCCCGCGCCGGCCCGACCACCCGCTCGATCGGCACGCCGGCATACACCGTCCAGCCCACGCTTGGCACGCGAACGCTCGCAAAGAGGCGCTGCGTGCCGTCGGCGTCGTTCCCGCGGATCAACTGACGACCCGGGCCGATCGGGATTCCGGGACGCGTCGCGGGCGGGAGCCGCTTCCCCACCCACACGCCCGGCTCGGCCGAGCGCGCGAGCACGATCCCGTTGCCGTCATCGATCGTGATGAGCTCGTCGGGCGCCGCCGGGGCCCCCGCCAGGAGTTCCTGGAACTGCACCGCGGGAATGCTGGCGCCGATCGCACCGACGAAGTGGCCGTCCTCCCCGATGACGGGGGCGGCCATCGCGATGACCCAGCCGGCGGTGATGAGCCCGATCTGGGGGGCGCCGACCACGAAGGTGCGTCGCGCCTGCACCTCGCGGAACCAGTGTCGCTTGGACAGGTCCAGGAACGCGCTGTCCTGGTAGGGCCGCGCCGAGCAGCGGAGGCGCCCCGTCGTGTCGACGTTGACCAGGTTGGCGATCTGCGGGGCGAGCGCCTGCGCCGAGCGCAGCAAGGCCGCGCAGCGCGCGGGGTCGAACAGCAGCGCGGTGTCCTGCCGCGCGATTCCCTCCAGCACGTGGCGCGTGCTGGTCAGGAGCTGCACCGATGCCGCCGAGGTGACTTCCGCCAGGCGCAACGCCGCAAGCTCGCCTTGCCGCTGCTCGAGCCGGTACGCCTCGAGCCCGGCGCGCACGGCCAGCACCGCCAGCGGCACGGCCGAGACGACGGCAAGGAGCGCGAGATGGATGCGGATCGAGCGGGCGCGGCGCAGGGGCGGCCGCGCGCCGGGCGGGGGGGCGGACACGGTACCGAGATTACCTCCGGTCACCCCCAGGCGCCAGCGATCCGCCCCCGGACCCGCCCGACGTGGGGGCGGGCGCCGCACCCGCCGGGCGCGACCCCCACCGCGCGCCTACCGATACCGCTCCATCAGCGCGTCGAGCGCCGCCTTGCCGGGACACAGGCGCTCGAACGGGACGTCGATCAGGGGGGTCGGTACCGTGCGCAACATGTCGTGCATGTCACGCCCCGATTCATCGACGAACAGGAGCCCGGTGGCGATCTCGTTCCGCGCCTGGCAGGCGCGGACGTGCGCGTAGGCCGAGTCGCGGTCGGTCGGGTCGTGGTCCGGCGCCGTCGCCCGCAGCCGCACGCTCCCCCCGTCGTGCAGCTGCACCACCGCCACCTCCTCGCTGGTGTCGGGCAGCGTGATCTCGCGCCGCAGGGGGACGAAATCGGCGTGCACCACCTCCACCTCGTGCTCGCGCGTGTAGGCGTAGCTCTTGGTCGACCCCTCGTGGTCGTTGAACGAGACGCACGGCGAGATCACGTCGACGAGGGCGAACCCCTTGTGGGCGATCCCCGCCTTGAGGATCGGCACCAGCTGCTTCTTGTCGCCCGAGAACGAGCGCGCCACGAAGGTGGCGCCTAACGTGAGCGCCAGCAGCACCGGGTCGATGGGCGCCTGCTCGTTGGCCTCGCCCTTCTTCGACGTCGAGCCGATGTCCGCGGAGGCCGAGAACTGCCCCTTCGTGAGCCCATAGACGCCGTTGTTCTCGAGCACGTACAGCATGTTCACGTTGCGGCGGATCGCGTGCGACAGCTGCCCGAGCCCGATCGACAGCGAGTCGCCATCGCCCGAGATGCCGATGTACGTCAGGTCGCGGTTGGCGGCCGCCGCCCCGCTCGTCACCGACGGCATGCGCCCGTGCACGGCATTGAAGCCGTGCGACTGGCGCATGAAGTAGGCGGTCGTCTTCGACGAACACCCGATCCCGCTCATCTTCGCCGCGCGATGCGGCGCCAGCTCGAGTTCCCACGCCGCCTGCACGAGCGCCGCCGTGACCGAGTCGTGCCCGCACCCGGCGCACAGCGTCGACATCGCCCCCTCGTAATCGCGCAGGGTGAGGCCAAGCCCGTTGGTGCGCGAGCTGGGGTGCCTGACGGGAGGCTTCGCGATCGAGGTCATGCGGGTACTCCGGCAAGATGGGCGGCGACGGCGTCCACCACGACCTTCGCGGTGAGCGGCATGCCGCCGTAGTCGAGGATCGGAACCATGTCGTCGCGCGGGATGCCGAGCTCGATCGCCAGCAGCGACCGCAGCTGCGCGTCCCGGTTCTGCTCGATCACGAAGGTGTGCTCGTGCGTGCCAAGGAACTGGCGAACCTCCTCGCCGAACGGGAAGGCCTTGATGCGCATCACGTCGGCGGCAATCCCCTGCGCCGCCAGGATGTCTCCCGCCTCGCGCACGGCGGCGTCGCACCCGCCGATGGTCACCAGCCCCACCTCGGCCCCCGGCCGACGGTGAAGCGCCGGCCCCGGCATCACCGTCGCCGCATGCGCGAACTTGCGCTTGAGGCGGTCGACCACTTCCTGGTACGCATCCGAATCCTCGGTGTACGCCGCATGCTTGTCGTGCCCGGAGCCGCGCACGAAGTACGCCCCCTTCCCTCCCACGCCGGGGAGCGTGCGCGCCGCGATGCCGTCGCCATCCACGTCGAGGTACCGCGAGAACTTCTGCACCTTCGCCAAGGCCTCCGCGTCCAGCACCTTCCCGCGGTCGGGACGATACGAATCATCCCAGTCCAGCCGCTTCACCATCCAGTCGTTCATCCCGATGTCGAGGTCCGACGCCACGAACACCGGCGTCTGGAACCGCTCGGCCAGGTCGAACGACTCCACCGCCATCTCGAAGCACTCGCGCGGGTTGGCCGGGAAGAGGACCAGGTGCTTCGTGTCGCCGTGCGAGGCATAGGCCAGCGAGATCAGGTCCGCCTGCTGCGTCCGCGTCGGCATCCCCGTCGCCGGGCCACACCGCTGCACGTCGAAGAAGACGGCGGGAATGTCCGTGTAGTACGCCAGCCCGATGAACTCCTGCATCAGCGAGATCCCCGGCCCCGACGTGTTCGTGAAGGCGCGCGCGCCGGCCCACCCCGCCCCGATCACGATCCCCGCGGCCGCCAGCTCGTCCTCGGCCTGCAGGATGGCGTAGGTGTGGAGCCCCGTCTCCTTGTCCACGCGGAACTTCTCGCAGAAGCCCTTGAACGCCTCCATCAGCGCGGTGGCCGGGGTGATCGGGTACCACGCCCCGACCGTCGCCCCGGCATACACCGCGCCCAGTGCGCACGCCGTGTTCCCGTCGATCAGGATCGCGTCACCGGTCGCATCCATTTTCTGGAGGTGGAACGGCAGCGGGCATTCGAAGTTGGCCTTGGCGTAGTCGTAGCCGAGGTGGATCGCCGTGTGGTTCGCATCGAGCAGGCGCGGCTTCTTCGCGAACTTCTCGGTGAGCATCTGCCCCACGACGCCCATGTCGATGTCGAGGAGGGCGGCCAGCGCGCCCGCATACGCGATGTTGCGCAGCAGCGTCCGGTCGCGGTCCCGCTCGAAGGCCTCCACGCACATCTTCCCGAACGGCACCCCGAGGACGGTGATCCCCTCGCGCACCAGGTCGGGCTCCATCGGCCACGACGAGTCGTACAGCAGGTAGCCCCCCGGACGCACGGACGCCACGTCGCGCGCATGGGTCGCCGGATTCAGGGCCACCACGAGGTCCACCTCCGAGGGACGCGCGGTGTAGCCGTCCTTGCTCACCCGGATCTCGTACCAGGTGGGCAACCCCTGGATGTTCGACGGAAAGATGTTCTTCCCCGTGACGGGGATGCCCATGCGGAAGATGGCCTGCATGAGGAGGCTGTTGGCACTCGCCGACCCCGTGCCGTTGACCGTCCCTATCTTGAACGCAAAGTCGTTGATCCCGCTCATCGGGCCACCTGACCGGCATACGGAAGTTGGAGGTCGAAGATGCGCATGTCCCACGCCGCCGTCGGGCACCGCTCCGCGCAGAGACCGCAGTGCAGGCAGACGTCCTCGTCCTTCACCATCACGCGCTTCGTCTGCGGCAGCGCGGGCGAGACGAGGAGCTCCTGGGCCAGGTTGAGCGCCGGCGCCGAGAGGCGCGCGCGCAGCTCGTCGACCGGGCTGCTGTTCGTCGTGATCGTCAGGCAGTTCGTGGGACAGATGTCGACGCACGCATCGCACTCGATGCAGAGCGGCGCCGTGAAGTGCGTCTGGATGTCGCAATTGAGGCAGCGCTGCACCTCGCGGGCCGCCTGCTCGGGCGTGTAGCCCAGCTCCACCTCCACCCCGATGTCGGCGAAGCGCTTCTCCAACGCCTCGTGCTGCATCTTGGCCCGCCGGGCCGGGTCATAGTCGTTCTCGTAGGCCCAGCTGTGCATCCCCATCTTGGCGCTCACCAGCGTCATCCCCTCGGCCGGACGCTCGCCGACCGGCATCCCCTGGCAGTGCAGGTCCATCGAGATCGCCGCCGCATGCCCGTGCGCCACGGCCCAGATGATGTTCTCCGGCCCCCAGGCCGCATCCCCGCCGAAGAAGACCCCCGGCTTCGTGCTCGCGTGCGTCGTCCGGTCCACCACCGGCATCCCCTTGGCATCGAACTCGATCCCGATGTCACGCTCGATCCAGGGGAAGGCGTTGTCCTGCCCGATGGCCAGGATGACCGCGTCGCACGGCATCACCACCGTGCCGATCACCGTGCTCACCTGCCTCCCCGCCGCGTCCTCGGTCCATTGCAGCTGCTCGAATTCCAGCCCGACCAGCGTGCCGTTCTCGACCACGAAGCGCTTCGGCGCATGGTTCTCGACGATCTGGACGTGCTCCTCCTCGGCGTCCTCCAGCTCCCACGGCGACGCCTTGAAGTACTTGCGGCCGCGGCGCGCGATGACCTTCACGTCCGTGGCCCCGACGCGCTTGGCCGTGCGGCAGCAGTCCATCGCCGTGTTCCCCACACCGATGATCAGCACCCGCTCGCCGATCCGGTCGATGTGCCCGAAGTGCACGTTCGCGAGCCACTCGATCCCGATGTGCACCTGGCTCGGGGCATCCCAACGCCCGGGGACGTCGAGCTCCTTCCCCTTGGGCGCCCCGCTCCCGACGAAGATCGCGTCATACCCCTCGGCCAGGAGCGACTGCATGCTCTCGACCGGGGTGCCGTACCGCATGTTCGCCCCCATGTCGATGATGTAGCCGCACTCCTCGTCGAGGACGCTCGCCGGAAGGCGGAAGGCGGGGATGTTCACCCGCATCAAGCCGCCGGGCTGCGCATTCTTCTCGTAGATGGTGACGTCATAGCCGAGCGGCAGGAGATCGTTGGCCACGGTCAGCGACGCCGGCCCCGCCCCCACCAGCGCGACACGCTTGCCGTTCTTCCGCTCCGGCGCCTTGGGAAGGCGGTCGCGAATGTCGCCGCGGTTGTCGGCCGCCACCCGCTTCAAGCGGCAGATCGCGACCGGCTTCTCCTCCACCCGCCCACGACGGCACGCCGGCTCGCACGGGCGGTCGCACGTCCGGCCCAGGATGCCCGGGAAGACGTTCGATTGGCGGTTGACGAGGTACGAGTCGTCGTAGCGCCCCTGCGCGATGAGGCGCAGGTAACCGGGGACATTCGTGTGAGCCGGACAGGCCCACTGGCAGTCCACGACTTTATGGTAGTAGCGGGGATTCGAAACGTCGGTAGGACCCATGACGGGATGACCATTGGTGTGGTTCGCGCAAGTGTGACGCAAGGCGCGAGGGGCGGCAAGGAGGGATTGGGAGGACACGGGGTAAGGGCGGCGCGGCGCGGGGGACTCGGTACCGTGTGTAGTTTGCGGCATGAGCCGAACTCCCCCCCCATCCATCGCCCCCCTCCCCTCGGCGCTCCCCATGGCCGACCTCGAGTTCTCCCCCGAAGCGATGCGCGAGATGGGGCGCGCGGTGGTGGATCGCAGCGTGACGCACCTCGCCGCGATCGCCCACGCCCCGAGCTGCGGAGACACCGACGCCGCCGAGCTGTGTCGCTCGCTTCGCGAGCCCGCCCCCGACGAGCCGTCTCCCCTCCCACCACTCCTCGACCTCCTGTTCGAGGAGCTGATCCCGCGATCGTTCACGACCCCGGGACCCGGGTACCTGGCCTACATCCCCGGCGGGGGCGTGTACCCCGCCGCCCTCGCCGACTTCATCGCCGACGCCACCAATCGCTACACGGGCGTCTGGGCCGCCGCCCCCGCGCTCGTTCAGCTGGAAGCCAACGCCCTGGACTGGCTCCGGGAGTGGATGCAGTTCCCGCTTGGGACGGCCGGGCTCTTCACGGCAGGCGGATCGATGGCGACTTTCAACGCCATCCTCTGCGCACGAGAGCGCCACCTGGGCGCCAATATCCGCGCAGGCACCCTGTACACGTCGGATCAAGCGCACCACAGCATCGTCAAGGCCGCCAAACTCGCCGGCATCTTCCACGATCGCGTCCGACTCATCCCCACCGACCACGACTTCCGGATGCGAGTCGACGCCCTCGCCGACGCCATCGCCGAGGACCGGGCGCGAGGGATGCGACCGTTCATGGTCGCCTCGTCCGCCGGGACCACCAACACGGGCGCCGTCGACCCCCTGCACGACATCGCCGACCTCTGCCAGCGCGAGGGGCTCTGGCATCATATAGATGGCGCCTACGGCGCCTTCTTCCATGCCTGCCCCGAACTGCGCCCGCTGCTGGAAGGGCTTCCGCGCGGCGATTCGCTCACGCTCGACCCCCACAAGGGGATGTTCCTCCCCTACGGCACCGGGGCCCTCCTCGTGCGGGACGGCAACGCCCTTCGCGAGGTCCACTCCGCGACCGCCGGCTACCTCCCGGAGAATCAGGGCGAGTTCTACGACCCCGCCCAGTACGGCCCCGAGCTGTCGCGCGGCTTCCCCGGCCTGCGCGTCTGGATGGCGGTCAAGATGCTCGGCGCCGCGCGCTACCGCGCCGCCATCGCCGAGAAGCGCGCGCTGGCCGTGTGGGGGGCGGAGCAGGTCGCGCGCATCCCCGGCATCGTGATGGATGCGTGGCCCCAGCTCTCCCTGTTCGCCTTCCACCTCGAGGGACCGCGCCTAACGAACCAGGCGGCCCGTAACGAGGCCACCCGCCGGCTCATGGAACGGGTGACGGCCCGCGGACGCGTGATGCTCACCGGCTGCACGATCGGCGAGCGGCACCTCGCGCGCGTCTGCGTCCTCTCGTTCCGCACGCACGAGGACCGCATGCGCGCCTGCGTCGACGACATCGCCACCGAAGCAGCCGCCATCCTCGACGGCGGGTGATGGCCAGCGGGAGCGGCGACCGCCACTCGACGGCGGCGCTCCACGGCGCAATGTTGGGCCTGCACACGAACCCGGCGCTCCACCTCCACCCCTTCGTGCCCCCGCCGTGCCCGACCAACCCGCCCCGCCCGACCCCACGCACCTCCCGGGTCCCTCGCCGTCACGCCGCGGCTTCCTCAAGGTCGCGGGCGCCATCGCCGCCGGCGCCGCCGCCACCACCGTCGGCTGCAACCCATCCTCCGCGGGAGGACGCGGTGAGGCCGGGGAGCGGCGCCCGTCACGCAACGCCGGCTTCGATCGCGAGACGCTCGCCGCCCTCGGCGAGGCGGTCCTCCCGGAATCGTTGGGGGCCGCCGGGCGCGCCGCCGCCGTCACGGCCTTCGTCGCCTGGGTGAATGGTTACGATCCGGTCGCCGAAGAGATGCACGGCTACGGCTACTCCGACATCCGCTACCTCCCCCCAGACCCGGCACCGGCATGGCAGGCGCAGCTGGAGGGGCTCGACCTCCTCGCCCAGAAGAAGCGGCGGAAGCCGTTCGCGCAACTCGACCTCGCGGCACGCCGCGAGCTGGTCACCGCCGCGCTGGACGCGGTCCCCGGCGAACGCCTCCCGGACCCGTTAGGCGCCTCGCACGTCGCCGTCGCCCTGATGGCGCACTGGGCCGCCTCGCCCGCCGCATGGGACCTCGCCCTGGGGGCGCAAGTCGGCACCGGGACCTGCCGCACGCTCGACGGCGTCGGCGCCAAGCCGCTCCCGATCGCGGGAGTCACCGCATGAGGCGCATCGAGACCGACATCCTCATCGTCGGTAGCGGGATCACCGCCGCCCTGATGGCGGCCCGCCTGGCCGAGACCACGAAGCGGACCATCACCGTGGTCGAGGCCGGGCGCGCGACGACACCGCGCGACGAGCGCGTCCGAGCCCGCGAACGCTACATGGCCTACGGCGAGGGGCCGTGGAAGGACGACCACCTCGACGACCAGAACGCCTACGGCACCACGTGGGGCTTCTCCCCCAGCATGCACGTCGGCGGCCTGGCGATGCACTGGGGCGCCGTGACCCCACGCTACGCTCCCGAGGACTTCACTACCCGCTCGCTGTACGGCGTCGGCGACGACTGGCCCTTCACCTACGACGACCTCGACCCCTTCTACCAGGAAGCCGAGGAGCGAATGGGGGTCGCCGGCGAGCAGGGCCCCCCGGCGCTCGACCCGCGCGGCAAGCCGTATCCGCTTCCACCCCTCCCCATCAACTACAACCTCGCCCAGCTGCAAGGCTGGGCGACCCGGGCCGGCGTCGCGACCTGGAGCACGCCGTCGGCCAAGAACTCGATCCCCTTCGACGGGCGCGCGCAGTGCCAGCGCTGCGACACCTGCTACCCCATCTGTCCCAGCGGCGCCAAGTACTCCCCCGACTTCACCTGGGACACCCTCGTGGCCGCCAAGAAGGTCACCCTCGTCACGGAAACACTCGTCAGGCGCCTGGTCGCCGATCCCGCCACCGGACGCATCGTCCGGGCCACGGGAAATCGCACCGACGCCCCCGGCGAGGAGGTGTCGATCGAGGCGAAGACCTTCGTCCTGGCGGCTGGCTTCGTCTGGTCACCGCACCTCCTACTCCTCTCGCGCGATGGCACCTACCCCAACGGGCTCGCCAATCGCAGCGGCCTGGTCGGGAAATACCTGGCGGGGCACCGCAACATCGGGGCACAGCTCACGCTCCCCATGGAACTCTACCCCGGCGTCAACGTGCAACACTCGCTCGTCTCCAGGCAATTCATGCGCGCGAGCTACCGCGGGCGCTACCTCCGCCATGACCTGCGCATCTGGGAGTCGAGCGTCGGGCGCGAGCCGCGCCTGCGCGACGACCGCGGGGCGCCGCTCCTTGGCGATGCCATGCTCGCCGATTGGCGCCAGCGGGCGAAGGGGGCGACGGCCCGCGTGCGCGCCTACTACGACGTCCTCCCCGATCGCGAGAGCAAGCTCGTCCTCGACGACGCGCACCGGAACCGCTTCGGCGACCCGATGCCTAACGTGACCTTCCGCGATGCCCCCGAGAGCGCCGCGCTCCGCGACTGGCAGGAAGAACAGATCCGTGAACTCTTCCGCCGCATGGCCCGGGCCGGCGGCGGCGACATCCTCGCGATGCGCAACAACCCCGGTGACCTCGGGCAGGAACACCCCACCGGCGGCTGCCGCATGGGCCACGACCCCGCCACCAGCGTGGTGGACGGCTGGGGACGCGCCCACGACCACGAGAACCTGTGGGTGGCAGGCGCCCCGGCCCAACCGAGCGCCTCGTGCTGCAACGGGACGCTCACCTTCGTGGCGGTCGGCCTGAGGACCTCGGCGGCCATTGCCAGGGAAGCGTAAGACGACGCCGCCATCACCCCGCGACACCCATCGACGGAGGAAGACGTGGATTCGAAGTTCGAGAGCGGGACGCCATCCCCGGCAGGGGTCAACCGACGGGAGTTCCTGCACGGCGCCATGACGGGGGCGGCGGTCCTCGCGATGGGCAAGGACGGCATCCCGCTCATTCCATTCTCGCGGGCGATCGAGCAGGACATCGTCGTTGCGCAGATCGCCGCGCAGCACGACGCGACGGTCAGGATGCTGCGCGAGTGGATCGCGCTCCCGTCCATCGCCGCCGAGAACCTGAATTACCCCCAGGGACCGGAGTACATGGCCAGGCTGGCGCGCGACGCCGGCTTCGAGCACGTCCAGCTCGTCCCCACCACGGGCAAGGCCGGCGTCTTCGCCACCCTCGACGCCGGGGCGCCCACGACGCTCGCCGTGTATTTCATGTACGACGTGAAGCAGTTCGATCCCAGGGAGTGGAGTTCGCCCCCGCTCGAGGGACGCATCGTCGACCGGCCCGGCGTGGGCAAGGTGATGATCGGGCGCGGGGCGACGAACACCAAGGGACCACAGGTCGCCTTCCTCGCCGCGCTCCGCGCCTTCCGGGCCGCCGGACGCAAGCCGCCGGTCAACATCGTCCTCGTCTGCGAGGGCGAGGAGGAGATCGGCTCGCCCAACTTCTCGCAGGTCGTCTTCAAGCCGGAGGTCGAGGCCGCGTTGCGCCGCAGCGTCGGCATCATCATCCCGTTAGGCAGCCAGGGACTCGACGGGACGGTGGAGGTGAACCTCGGCGCCAAGGGGATCTGCGAGCTCGAGCTGGTCGCCACCGGGGAGAAGTGGGGACGCGGCCCCAGGCTGGATGTCCACTCGTCGCTGGCCGCCCACATCGACAGCCCGGCCTGGCACCTCGTGCAGGCGCTCAACACCCTCATCGAGCCCGACGGCCATACCCCGGCGGTCGAGGGCTTCTTCGACAAGGTCCGCCCGCTCAGCGCCGAGCAGCGCCGCATCCTCGAGGCAGCCATCCCGCGCAAGAACGAGGAGGCGACGAAGAAGGCGTTGGGTGTGCAACGCTGGATCGCGGACGAGCCGTGGGCCAGGTCGCTGGAGCGCCTCGTCTCGCAGCCCACCATCAACATCGAGGGACTGGTGGGGGGCTACACCGGTCCTGGCGGGAAGACGATCCTCCCCCACCGCGCCGTGGCCAAGATCGACATGCGGCTGGTCCCCGACATGACCGCCAAGGGAACCCTCGCGCTGCTCGAGCGGCACCTGCAGCAGCGCGGCTTCGGCGACATCGAGGTGAACATGACCGGGGGATACGACCCCACCGAGACCCCCGCCGACTCGCGTCTGGTGAAGGGGATGCTCGCCGCCTACCGCAAGGCGGGAATCGACCCGATCCTCTGGCCACGACTGGCCGGATCGTGGCCGGGATCGACCTTCACCAGCGCGCCGCTCAACCTCCCGGCCGGGATCTTCGGCCTCGGGCACGGCGGAGGGGCGCACGCGCCTGACGAGTACTTCGTCATCGAGTCGGCGAATCCCAAGGTGTCGGGCATCGACGGTGCGACGCGGTCGTACGTGGACCTGTTGTACGCGCTGGCCTCGGCCTGAGGCGGGCGCCGCATGGCGCGGGACGGCCGGGATCCTCGCCGGCCCTCCCGCGCAGCGCAACGCGCCTACAGCGTCTTCAGGTACTCCACGAGATCGCGCTTCTGTTGCTCGCTCAGGTTCAACGACCGCACGCGGTTGTAGTGCTCGACCACCGCCGCCAGCGTCGGAGCGCTTCCGTCGTGGAAGTACGGCGCATGCTGCCACAGCCCGCGAAGCGGCGTCGTGCGGTACCGCTTCTGCGTCGTGCGAGCGGCGTAGGCGTCGCTCATCCCCGTCTCGCTCGCCGCGTGCAGCTTCCCCGAGTTGATGTCGGTCAGCCTGGCCCCCGAGTGGCAGACGGCGCACTTCCCCGCCCCTGCGAATACGCCCCGCCCACGCGCCGCCGCCGCCACGTCGAAGCTGCCAGCCGGCGCGGCCGGTACCTGGAGGCTCAACTGATACGCACGAAGCGCGGCCAGTTTCGGCGTCACCAGGTCGGGCGACTGCACGACCCTGACCCCCAGACGCGAATCCTCGAAATTCCCCTGCCCGTGCATCTGCGTCACCGCCACGTAGGCGTTCCAGTAGGACACCGGTCCCTCAGCGGTGTACGTCTCCTTGTCCACGCCCAGTAAGCCGTAGATGGGAGGGAGGACGATCGGCGTGCTGAGCCCGTCGAAGTTGATGCGCGGGTCGTAACGCCCCGCCCCCCAACTGTTCAGCACTGCCTTGGTGGCCGCCGGCACAGCGGGCGAGAGCGCGACGATCGCACCCGGATTCAGCTTCGTGTTGGCCCACCCATCCATCCGCTTGCCGATGCCCGGGGCGAACGAATCATCGACCTTGGAGTGACACAGCGCGCAGGTGATCCCGACACGAACCAGCGAGTCACGCCCCGCCACCTCCTGCACCGTCCCCTTGAGTCCGAGCACGGCGTTGAGCTTGAGCAGCGCCACGGTGATCGCAGGGTCGTCGAGGTTGACCTGCCCGACTGCCAGCGCGTCGCGCACCCCCTGCGGCAATGCATCCACGTCGACCTGCAGCCCGACTCCGAGCGCGGCGCGAGGCGTCACCGCCTTCTGGATCACCTCGTGCATGCGCAGGGTGTCGGTCCAGTACTTCTCATCCCCGAAGGTGTCGTGCCGGAAGATGTCGCGCCCCTCCGCGACCTGGGTGGGATCTGGCGGCTGGACCGTGGGACCCGTCGTCCCATCGTCGCCGCACGAGACGAGAGTCGCAGTGGACCCGACTGCGACCATCGTCCATAGAAGGGCTGACCGTCTGAGCCGCCTCATCGCCCACCCTTCGTCGCGAGCTTCTCCGCCATCTGCGCCGCCGCGGCCCGGTGTCCCTCGAATGCCGGGGCAACCTTCACCACGAGGGCCTTGAGCTCGGCATTCTGGATGGCCGGAAGGAGCGTCGTCTTCACGGCATCGATGACACTGGCGTGAAACGCGACCTCATGCTTGAGGAACGCACGGTCGAAATCGGCACCCGACAAGGCCTTGAGCTGCTTCATCGCCAGCGCGTGCGCACGAGCACCGGCATCGTCGGCCGGCGGGGTCGGGGTCACGTGCAGCTTTGCCGCCAGGTCCCGCCCCATCTGGCGCACCTGCTCATGGTCATGGACGAGCATCGCACCGAACGCCTTGACCTCGGCCGAATTTCCTCGCTCGGCGGCGAGCTTCCCGGTCTCGATGTCCGCCGTATTGGCGGCGTCGAAGATGGCGACGATGGTGGGATCGTCGAGGGCGCGCTTCGTCGCGGTTGCCGCCTGCCCTTCCACGGCCGAAGAGACGGTCTGGCGCTGGGCGACGACGGTGGATGCGGCGAAGCCGAGCGCGGGGCCTACCACCAGGGCGGCGATGAAGTAAGTGGTCGTACGCATGGAGTTCCTCCTTGTCGGTTGGCATGAGCCCCCGGGGCCGTCCCCCGGCTGGCTGCCAACAAATTCCGTAGATAATGGCTATTTGTCAATGAGTAATATGATATATTTGACACATCGGGGCCCACGGACTATTCCATTGTCCTGAGCCCGAGATCTCAGCCCCAGCGCTCAACCCCGTGATCCCAGCGCCAGGATCTCGGCCCCTAGGCTCTCAGCCCCCATGATCGGAGGAGGACACCCGTGACCGCGCCATTGCAGGGACCTCGCATCCCCACCGGGACCCGCGGACAGATCCTGTCTCACCTTCGGCGGGGGTCGATGACCGTAGACGAGCTCGCCGGATTGGTCGGGACGACGGACAATTCGGTGCGTTCGCACCTGGCGTCGCTCGAACGCGACGGGCTGGTGAAGCAGGAAGGTGTCCGCCGCGGAGCAGGGGCCGGCAAGCCGGCGGTGCTCTACGCCCTCCACCCGGCGGCGGAGTTGGAGATCTCGAGCGCCTATCCCCCCGTCCTCATGGCGGTGGTCGACGCGATCATCCGCGAGCTCCCGGCTGACGAGGCCGAGCGCCTGCTCCGCGTCGTCGGACACGACCTCGCCCGATCGGTTGGGGGGCGCGCCGCGGGCGATCGGCGCGAGCGCATCGATGCCGCCGCGCGTGTGCTCGTCGCGCTCGGCGGCGACGTCGAAGTCGTCGAGGAGGGGACGGCGCTCGTCATTCGCGGTTTCGGCTGCCCGCTGTCGCTCGCCGTATCCGAGCACCCGGAGGTCTGCCGCGCGGTCGAGACGCTCGTCTCCGACGTCTCTGGCGAGTGCGCACGCCAGTGCTGCGAACACGGCAAGCGCCCGCGGTGCCGTTTCAGAATCGAGGTGGGAGACGCGCCGGCCGGGGTGTGACGTCTCCCTGAGCCGCGCGCATCGCGGCCGGTCCTACAGCCGGCCGATCCTACAGCCGGCCGATCCTACAGCCGGTCGATCATCGGCTGCGTGATCAGCACCGTCCCCCGCTCCGAGCGGCGGAAGCGCTGGGCATCCAGCGTGGGGTCCTCGCCCACCACCAGCCCGGGTGGAATGCGCACCCCGCGATCGACCACCACGTTGCGCAACCGCGCCCCGCGCCCGATGTCGACGTACGGCTGCACCACCGCCCCCTCGAGCCGCGAGTACGAGTGTACCTGGACCCCGGTGAAGAGGAGGCTGCGCTCCAGGTGCGCCCCCGAGACGATGCACCCGCCCGACACCAGCGAGTTGATCGCCTCGCCACGCCGGTCACGCTCGTCGTGCACGAACTTCGCCGGCGGCGTCAGCTCGCTGTACGTCCAGATGGGCCATTCCTGGTCGTACAGGTCGAGTGCCGGGACCACTGTAGTGAGGTCGATGTTCGCCTCCCAGTAGGCGTCGATCGTCCCGGCATCGCGCCAGTACGCTTCGGCCTCGCGGTCGCCCTTCACGCATGACGTGCTGAAGCGGTGCGCCACCGCCTTCCCGCTCGAGACGACGTACGGGATGATGTCCTTGCCGAAGTCGTGGCTGGAGTGGGCGTCGGCCGCATCTCGGCGCAGCAACTCGAAGAGGAAGGTCGTCTTGAAGACGTAGATCCCCATGCTCGCCAGCGCCATGTCGGGGTGGCCGGGGATGCCCGGGGGATCGGCCGGCTTCTCGAAGAAGGCGATGATGCGGTCGCTCGCGTCCACGTGCATGACGCCGAAGCCGGAAGCGTCGCGCCGCGCCACCTCGAGCACCCCCACGGTGACGTCGGCCCCCTGGTCCACGTGCTGCTCCAGCATCAGCTCGTAGTCCATCTTGTACACGTGGTCGCCCGCCAGTACCACCATGTAATCGGGATGGTAGGCCTCGATGATGTCGAGGTTCTGGTACACCGCGTCCGCCGTCCCCGAATACCACGACGTCTCGCTCACGCGCTGGCTGGCCGGGAGGATGTCGAAGCTCTCGTTGCGCTCGGGGCGAAAGAAGTTCCACCCGCGTTGCAGGTGACGGATGAGGCTGTGGGCCTTGTACTGCGTCGCCACCCCGATGCGCCGGATCCCCGAGTTGAGCGCGTTGGACAGCGCGAAGTCGATGATGCGCGACTTCCCCCCGAAGAAGACCGCCGGCTTCGCCCGGCGATCGGTGAGTTCGTGCAGCCGCGACCCTCGCCCCCCGGCCAGGACGTAGGCCATGGCGTTGCGGGCAATCGTCGCAGGGCGGTGCGACGCGTTCATGGGCTCACTCTTCACATCCACCTCACATGCGCATGACGTCGGGGCGGGCGGCGCACCCGTTCCTGCCCACCGCACCGCTCCCCCTCACTTTGCACCTCTGCACTCGTCGGCGTAAGGTTGTGGCATGAACGTTCTCTTCGTGGCCGCGGAGGTTGCCCCGCTCGTCAAGACGGGCGGCCTGGCCGACGTGGCCGGAGCCCTCCCCGCGGCGCTCCGGGCCGCTGGGCACGACGTGCGCGTCGTGATGCCGCGCTACGGCGTGCTGCGCGAACGGGGGATCCCCATGCAGGGCCCCATCGCCGCCTCGTTCCTCCCGGTCGGCGAGTGGGCGGAAGAGCAGCGCGTGTGGCGCGTGGGGCACGCCGCCACACCGACCTACCTGCTCGACATCCCCTCCGCCTTCGAGCGTGCATCCATCTACGGCGAGGGCGACGACCACCGGCGCTTCGTCCTCTTCTCGCGCGGCGTGATGGACCTCATGCAGCACCTGCGCGAGGTCGAGGGGTGGCAGCCCGACGTGGTGCACGGCAACGACTGGCACGCGGCGCTCGTCCCCAACTACCTGAAGACGTACTACGCGTACACGTTCGGCCACATCGCCAGCGTCTTCACCATCCACAACCTCGCCTATCAGGGGGCGTCGCCACCGGAAACGTTGTCCCTGGCGGGGCTCTCGGAGCGCGGCCTGGTGGAGAACGGCATGGGGCCGCGCGTCGCGGGGACCTTCAACTTCATGGCCCGGGGCATCGCGCACAGCGATGTCGTGACCACCGTCAGCCCCTCCTACGCCGCGGAGATCATGACCGCGGAGTACGGCGAGGGGCTCGACGGCGTGCTCCGCGCCAGGAGCGACCGCGTCGTCGGGATCCTCAACGGCATCGATGCCGACACCTACGACCCGGCCACCGATCGCCACATCACCGCCAACTACAGCGCCGACGATCCCGCGGGCAAGGCGGCGTGCAAGGCGGCGCTGCAGCGCGAGCTTCTCCTCCCCGAGCGCCCCGACCGCCCGCTGCTGGCCGTCGTCTCGCGCCTCGTCGGGCAGAAGGGACTCGACCTGGTGGCCTCGGTGCTGCCGTGGTTGCTGCGCGAGACCGACGCGCAGTTCGTCCTCCTCGGCTCGGGCGAGGCGCGCTGGGAGGGGTTCTTCCGCCAGCTGGCCGAGGCGCATCGCGAGCGCGTCGGGGTCCGCATCGGCTTCGATGCCGCGCTCGCCCAGCGCATCTATGCGGGGAGCGACGCCTTCCTCATGCCGTCGCGGTTCGAGCCCTGCGGGCTGGGGCAGATGATTGCCCTGCGCTACGGGAGCGTCCCCATCGTGCGCGCCACCGGTGGGCTCAACGACACCGTGCAGGAGGGGTACGAGGGGAACGGATTCCGCTTCCACCCGTACGAGTCGCGCTACTTCGCCGACGCCATCGCGCGCGCACTGGCGGCGTATCGCGACCCAGGCGGCTGGGCGTTGCTGCGCGAGCGAGGGATGCGCGAGGACAACTCGTGGACGCACGCGGCCGCGCGGTACGTGCGTGTGTACGACGCCGCGCGCTGGGCGCGAAGCGCCTGACGGTGCAGCGTGACCCCGGTCAGGACGCGACGCAGGAGAGGCAGGTGATCCGCGGGTCCTGAGGCAACTCACGAACGCGCGCACGTCGCCCAAGCAGGAGGAATCGGCCATGCCCCACCTTGCAGACGCCGTTCGATACATCGAGCATCCCGACACCACCGAGGGCGAGCTGCGACGCGCCTGCGCCATCCTCGCCCTCGACGACACCGGCCCCGTCGACGCATTGCGCCATCGGCTCGAGTCGTACCTCTCGCGACACGACCCCCTACGCCCGGTCGCGTGCCTCGATCCGGGTGCGCTCCCCCCGGGCCTCTCGCAGGCGGGGCCTCGCCTCGGGCGACCCGACCCTGACGAGCACCCCTCGGTGTTCGCGGCTGAGATCGCCCTCGTTCCCGATGTCGACGACTTTGCACGCATGCTGCGCGACCAGGGCGACGTCACGCGGGCCCTGGCCGCCACATTCGGCGAGGAACACGCGGGGCTGCGCTACGCACCCGACAAGTGGACGGTCCGTGAAGTCATGGGACACCTGAGCGACTGCGAGCGCGTGCTCTCGTACCGGCTGCTGCGTGCGCTGCGCGCCGACACGGTGACGCTCCCCGGCTTCGACCACGTGGCCTACGTACCGGCGGGGCACTTCGAGGAGCGAGCCCTCGCCTCGGTGGTCGACGAGCTCACGGCAGTTCGTCAGGCGACCGTCGCACTGGTGAACGGCGCGCCAGTGGAGGCGTTTGCCTTCCGCCTGAACGTGGGGAGTGGATCGATCACCGGACGGGCCCTGGCGTACCTGATCGCGGGGCACGAACGCCACCACCAGGCGTTGCTGCGCGACCGATACATGGCCCTGATGCCCGGTTTCGGGTGATGCAGAGACGCGGTCACGTCGTCGAGCCCGCCCGTGCAGCGTGGGGGTGCCGGTGAGGCCCCCCACTGAGCGCCGCCCCTCCGCACCCGTCAGTCGCCTTCGAAACTAGAACTCGCTGGCGGAGGCCCTCGACTGCCACCCCGCCAGCTGCCTCCCCACCGGCAACTCACGCACGCGCACCCCGCTGGCGGCGAAGATCGCGTTGGCAATCGCCGCCCCCGCCGGCGGGACCCCCGGTTCGCCGATCCCGCCCGGGAGTCCCTCGCCCGGCACGATGTGCACGTCGACCACGCGCGGCGCGGCGCGCATCCGCGTGACCTGGTAGTCGCGGTAGTTCCCCTGCACCACCCGCCCCTCGCGGAACGAGATCTCGCTGTAGAGCGTGTTGCTCATCGCCATCACCAGCGCCCCCTCCATCTGCGCCCGGGCGCGATCGGGGTTGGCGACGAAGCCGGCGTCGACGCCGACCGTGGCACGCGGGACGAGGACCGTGCCATCGGGGAGCACTTCGACCTCCACCACCATCGCGATGTAGCTCAGGAAGCTCCGGTGCACGGCCACGCCGCGCCCGCGCCCGCGCGGCAGGGGCGACCCCCACCCCGCCTTCTCGGCCGCCAGCTGCAGCACGCGACGCGCGCGTCCGCTGTCCAGCGGGTGGTCGGTCCAGCTGGCGCCGTAGTTGCTGGCCGGTGCCACCAGCCCGTGCTGCGAGAGGTCGACGCGCCGGTCCTCCCCCAGGAGGGCCACGAGGAACTCCACGGGATCCTTCCCCGCCGCGTGCGCCAGCTCGTCCACGAAGGAACCGATGGCGAAGCCGTGGTGGATGGCGTTGACGCTCCGATACCACCCGATGCGCGTATGCGCCGCCGCGGGACACACCTCCACGCTCACGTTGGGGATGTCGAACGGGATGTCGCTGGCGCCGTTGGTCAGCTCGTCGGGGCCCGGCCCCGCGACATTGGGGGCGAACGTCGCGCTGATCGACGGATAGGCCGAGCGATGCAGCCACGCGGTCACCTTCCCGTTCGCGTCGAGTCCCGCCTCCAGGTGGTGCGCGGCCACCGAATGCAGGTACGAATTCCGCAGGTCGTCTTCGCGCGTCCACTGCACGCGCACCGGCGCCCCCACCGCGCGCGCCAGGTACGCCGCCTCGCAGACGAAGTCGGGCTTCGACTTCCGGCCGAATGCCCCGCCCAGCAGCGTCACGTGCACGGTGACGTTGGCGGCGTCGACCTGCAGGAACTGGGCGATCGTGTTGCGGGCATCCTGGGGAGACTGCGTCGGCGCCCACGCCTCCACCTTCCCGCCCTCCACCCTGGCCACCGCCGCCACCGGCTCCATCTGCGCATGCGACAGGTGCGGGACGTAATACTCCGCGCTCACCTTGCGGCTGGCGGAGGCGAGCGCCGGCCCGACCGCGCCGTTGGTGCGCCCCGGCGTGCCGGGCGCGCGCACCGACCCCAGGAGCGTCGCCTTGTAGGCTGCGCTGTCGTAGCCGGCATTCGGCCCATCGTCCCAGGTGACCTTCAGGGCGTCGCGCCCCTTGATGGCGGCCCACGTGTTGCGCGCCACCACCGCCACCCCGCCTAACGGGAGATACGCCCCCGGCATCGGCGCCTCGGGAATCCGCACCACGCGCTCCACCCCCGGCACCGCGAGCGCGGCCCGGTCGTCCACGCTCGCCACCTTCCCCCCCCACACCGGCGGGCGGGCAATCACCGCCGTCCGCATTCCCGGGAGGATCACGTCCGCACCGTACGTCGCCCTGCCGGTCGTGACCGGGACGAGGTCGATCGACGGCATCTTCCCCCCCTGCCACCGGCGCTCGGCCGGCGCCTTGACGCGGATGCGCGCCCCGGACGGCAGCGCCAGCGCGCGCGCCGTGGCGACCAGGGCCCCGAACGGCTTCGAGCGCCCCGTCGCCTCGTGCACCACGACGCCGTTGCGTGCCCTCACGCTCTGCGGGCTCACCCCCCACTCCTTCGCCGCCGCGTCCTCCAGCAGGGCGCGCACCGTGGCCCCCGCCTCGCGGTACTTGAACAGGAAATCCCGGATGCTCGTGGAGCCGTCGGTGTTCTGCGAGCCGTACTTCTTCTCATCACCGTCCGCCTGCACGACCCGGCACTTCGACCAGTCGGCCTCCATCTCGTCGGCGATGATCATCGGCATCGTCGTGCGAATCCCCTGTCCCATCTCCGACCGGTGGCAGGTGATGGTGACGATCCCGTCGTCGGCGATGTGCACGAACGCATGCGCCTCCCACGGGTCGGCCTCGCCGTGCGCCGTGAGGTAGGCATCGGCCGCCTCGAGCCGCCGCGCGCCGAGTGGCCCGGCAGCGACGACGAGCCCCCCCATCCCGAGCAGCTTGAGGAGCGCTCGGCGCCGGGCGTCCACCGTCACCGCGCCGTCGGCTTCGCTGCGTGGGGCGTGGCCTGCCGCCGCGCCGCCCTCCATGGCCGGGACGGTCAGCGGCGGGTGGCTTTCCGGCACCCAGGGGAGGATGTCGCGCGGGCTCATGACTGCCGCTCCGCCGCCGCCTTGATCGCGGCCCGGATGCGCGGGTAGGTCCCGCACCGGCAGATGATGTTGTTCATCGCCGTGTCGATGTCCTGGTCGGACGGCTTCGGGTTGGTCCGGAGCAGGCCGGCGGCCTGCATGATCTGGCCCGGCTGGCAGAACCCGCACTGCGGGACGTCGACCTCGCGCCATGCCACCTGCAGGGGGTGCTCCCCCGTCGGGTGCAATCCCTCGATCGTGGTCACGTTCGCCCCGGCGAGCGATTCCATCCGGCGGGTGCAGGCGCGCACCGGCTGGCCATCGACGTGGACCGTGCACGCGCCGCACGCGGCGATGCCGCACCCGTACTTGGCCCCCGTCAACTGCAACTCGTCGCGCAGGTACCAGAGGAGCGGCATGGTGGGGTCGCCGTCGAAGGTGCGGCGGCTCCCGTTGACCATGAGGGTGATCGGTGCGGTGCGCATGCGGGGCTCCCCGAAGGCGGGACGGGCGGCATCCGGGCGATGCCTACGCGGTCGTCGGACCGCGATGGGGGCAATGTGGCGACTGTCGCTCCTGCCGGCGAGGGGACGGGACGGTGCCCTGGGGGCCACCCCCGATGCCCGGGGCGCGGATGCCCCGGATGCCCCGGATGCCCCGTTTGCCGTTGCCGTCGACCAGCCGCAAGCCGCCGGCGTTAGCGGTTTTTTTGTTGGGGAAGCCGCAGCGCCGGGGCTTGGCAGCACGTGAATTGGAGTGCACAAGTCATGGAAAATTCATGATCGCGACACGCCACCCGCACCCACCGTCCTCCCAGCCATGATGCTGCGCCTCGCCTCCACCGTGGAACGTTTGTTTTCAACGACCGCCTTAACCCTCTGCATCGCAACAGCTCTCACGATCGTCGGACCCGTCATTCCCCCGGGTCGGGCCGCCGAGCGATCAGACGGCCTCGAGCACGCCGTCCTGCAGGCGCAGGCCACGACGGGAACGATCTCGGGCACGGTGTTCGACACGTACACGCGCGCGCCGCTGGGCGATGTGACGGTCTCGATCGACAATCGGCGCGACGGCGCGACGACCTCCGCGGCCGACGGACGCTTCACCATCCCCTGCAGCGGGGCCACCTCCCTCACCTTTCGTCGCCTGGGGTACGAGACCTATCGGCTCGAGCTGACCTCCTGCACCGACTACCTCCAGGTGGGGCTCACCGCCGGCACCCAGAACCTCAACGCGGTCAGCGTCATCGCGACGCGCGACGCGCCCAGCCTGCAGCAGCCGCAATCCGTCACCACGCTCGCGCGCGGCGAGCTGACGCGCGGAACCGGCATCTTCCTGGACGATGCGCTCAACCTCGTCCCGGGCGTGCGCATGGAGCGCCGCACGATGTCCGGCGGGCAGCGGATCACCATCCGTGGCTACGGCAACCGGACCAACTTCGACGGCTCGGGCTACAAGGCGTACCTCAACGGAATCCCCCTCACCGACGCCGAGGGGGTGACGATGCTCGACGACGTCGACTTCGCGACGCTGGGCAAGGTGGACGTGGTGCGCGGCCCGGCGTCATCGCTCTACGGCGCGGGGATCGGCGGCGTCGTGAACCTCTACACCCTCCGCCCGGACCAGCCGGGGACGACCCTGAGCCAGGAGGTGATGTCGGGGGCCGACGGCCTGCTGCGCTCCGACACGCGCTTCGCCAGTGCCAGCAGCACCTCGTCGCTCCTGCTCAACTACGGCAAGCAGGATTACGACAGCTACCGCGTCCACAGCGCCAGCCAGCGGGACTACGCGTCCTTCGTCGGTGACTTCCGTCCATCGGAGCGCCGTACCATCAGCACCTACCTCGCCTGGTCGCACTCGTTCGACGAGCGCGCGGGGCAGCTCGACAGCGCCCAGTTCTTCGGCAAGCGGAACGCGGGGGAGCTGCGCTACCTCCAGAACGACGGCCACGTCGACATGGAGAGCGTGCGCGCCGGCGTCACGCACAGCTATCGCGTGAACGACCACCTCCTCCCCGTGGTCACCGCCTTCTACAGCGGCACCACGCGCGAGGACATCTTCGCCGTCGGCGTGACCCCGAAGTCGTGGCAGACGTTCGGCGCCCGGGCCGTGCTCAACACCTACGTCGACGCATCGGCGGTGCGCCTGACGGGAACGAGCGGGCTCGAGTTCGAGAAGACGAACCTCTTCACGAAGAACTATCCGCTCAACAACAAGGTGCAGGGGCCGGCCAGCACCGACCTCGAGACGCACGCCATGCAATACTCGCTGTTCACGCAGTGGGAGGCGGCGTTCGCCCACGACGTGGCGGTCACGGCCGGCGCCAGCGCCAACTTCATCGAGTACGCCCTCGTCGACCGCCTCACCAACACGGGAAACCCCACGCATCGCGACCTGACGGGGCGCAAGACCTACGACCCCGTCGTCACCCCGCGCCTCGCGATCCGGAAGGGCTTCGGCAACGACCTCTCGCTGTATGCGAGCATCAGCACCGGATACACGCCCGCGACATCGAGCGACGCGGTGATCCCCTTCACCGGCAAGGCCAACACCGGCCTCGAGCCGGAGCGTGGCACGCAGTACGAGATCGGCGCCAAGGGGAACCTCCTCGCGCGGCGGCTGGCCTGGCAGGTGGCGCTCTTCGACCTGCGCGTGCGGGACAAGCTCACCCCGCAGGGGGTCTTCGACAACGCCGGGACGCAGCTCTACTCGTACACGGTCAACGCCGGCGACCAGTCGAACAAGGGGCTCGAGGCCACTGCCGCCTGGTCGGCGGTGGACCGCGCCCAGGGGGCGGTGCGCGTGCTGCGCCCCTTCCTGTCGCTGTCGCTGTCCGACTTCACCTACCGGAACTTCAGGAGCGACAACAACGACAACGCGCGCACGGTGGACTACAGCGGCAAGGACGTGGTGGGCGTACCACGGACGGTGGCCGGCTACGGCGTCGATGCGGCGTTCGCCGGCGGGGTCTACCTCAACGCCACGCTCGAGCACCGCAGCCGGATGCCGATCACCTACGACAACGTGCACGAGGCGCCGGCCTACTCGCTGCTCAACGGCAAGCTCGGGGTGACGCGCGCGCTCACTCCCCGCCTGGCGATCGACGCCTACGTGGGCGCGCAGAACCTGACGAACGAGCTGTACTACACGATGGTCTTCCTCAACGCATCGTTCAGCGGCGCACCGCCGGCCATCTACCTCCCCGGCCCATACAAGGCGCGCTACTTCGGCGGGCTGCGCCTCAAGGTGCGCCCGTGAGCGCCGGCGCGACGCGCCCTCGCCCCGGCGCAGCGGCGGCGCACCGGCCCCGGCACGGCGGGCGGCGGCGCGCGCGCGCCGCGCTTGCCGCGCTGGCGCTGCTCGCCGGCGCCGCCGCGTGCGGGCGATTCGGCAACGCCGACGCCAGGGGTGACCACGCCCAGCGCCTCGTCTCGGTCTCCAAGCAGTACACCGAGATCATCTACGCGTTAGGCGCCCAGGAGGACCTGGTCGCGGTCGACATCTCGTCGGTGTATCCGCCGGAGGCGAAGCAGCTCCCCACGGTGGGATATCATCGCGCCTTGTCGCTCGAGGGGATGCTGGCGGCCAGGCCGACGATGATCCTGCGCGGCGGGCCGACCAACGTGGCCCCCGAGCATGTGGTGCGGCAGCTCGAGGCGCTCGACATCCCCATGAAGGACTTCGACATGCCCTCGGACGACATCGAGGGGGCCAAGGTCCTCTTCCGCGACATGGGGGCCTTCTTCCACAAGGAGAAGGCGGCCGACTCGCTCTGCGCCCAGCTCGACGCCGACATGGGCAGGGCCCTCGCCGCCGCCGCGCAACAGGCGGACACGCCGAGCGTGGCGGTGATCCACTACGGGCGCCAGAACAACGCCTACCTCGTGATGACGGGACGCAGCACGGCGGCCAGGATGGTGCGCTGGGCCGGGGGGCGCATGGCCATCGACGACTCGGCGCGCGGCATGCTCCCGCTCACGTCGCCCGAGGTCATCGCCAAGTCCAACCCCGACGTCATCCTGCTCACCGACTTCGGCTACGACCGGCTGGCGGGGCGCGACGACATCCTGGCGCTCCCCGGTGTCGGGGCCACGAAGGCGGCGCGCGAGGGGCGCATCTTCCGCGTCGAGGAGAACGACATGGTCTACATCGGCCCGCGCACCGGGCGCAACGTGCTGGCGCTGCGCGCCCTCATCCGCCAGCCGGGGACGCTGACGGGTGCGCCGGCCTCGGCGCCGGCCTCGGCGCCGGCCACCCCCGCGATGTCCGGGGCAGAGTGACGCGCCTCGACCGGCATTACGCCGGGGTCCTCCCGCTCCTCGCCGTCGCCCTCGTCCTCGTCACCCTGGCCTCCATCCGCTGGGGGGCGGTCCCGATCTCGCTCGCCGAGATCGGGGCGGCGCTGGGCCGGGGGGTGCGCGACCCGGCGTCGCGCACCCTCAACGAGCGCATCTTCCTCGAGATCCGCCTGCCGCGCGCGCTGCTGACGGCGGTGGTGGGCGGGGCGCTGGCGGTCGGCGGGGTCCTGATGCAGGGGCTGTTCCGCAACCCGATCGTCGAGCCGGGGTTGGTGGGGACGTCGAGCGGGGCCGCGTTCGGCGCGGCACTCTACTTCGTGCTCGGTGCCGCCTTCCGGGTGCACGCCGGCCCGTGGACCTTGCCGCTGGCGGCCTGCGCCGGCGGAATGCTCGCCACCTGGCTGGTCTTCGCCCTGTCGCGCTCCGCCGACAGCGCGCGCAGCTCGGTCGTGGCGTTGCTCCTGACGGGAATCGCCGTCAACGCCCTCTTCCTCAGCGGGGTCGGCTTCCTGTCGTACATCGCCCGCGACCCGCAGGCCCGCTCCATCACCTTCTGGAACCTCGGCACCCTGTCCGGCGCCAGCTGGAGCGCCGTGGCCATCGTCTCGCTCACCACCATCGGCGCCCTCGCCGTCGGGCTGCGCTACGCCCGCCAGCTCAACGCCCTGATGATCGGCGAGGACGAGGCACGCTACCTGGGGGTCGACGTGGCGCGCCTCAAGGCGATCGTGCTCGTGCTCAACGTCGTCATGGTCGCCGTCGCCACCGCCTTCACGGGGGTCATCGCCTTCGTGGGGCTCATCGTTCCCCACCTGTTGCGCCTGATGCGCGGCGCCGACACGCGCTTCCTCATGCTGGGGGGGATGCTGCTGGGCGGAGTGATCCTCGGCGCCGCCGACCTGGTGGCGCGGCTCCTCCTGGCCCCCGCCGAGCTCCCCATCGGGATCGTCACGTCCGTCGTCGGCGTCCCCGTCTTCGTCTTCCTGCTGCGCGCCCGGCGCTACTACTTCTGATGCCTCGCACGGACATGGCGGCCGGGACTCGAACGGACGATGCCGCCGCGCGCGCGACGCTCGCCGGGCGCAACCTCACCTTCGAGATCGACGGCGCCCGCCTGCTCGATGGCGTCTCGGTCGCCTTCCCGGTGGGGCGGCTGTCGCTCATCCTCGGCGCCAACGGCGCGGGGAAGAGCACGCTGATCCGCGCGCTGTGCGGGCAGCTGGGCGGGCGGCTGGGCGGGCGGCTGGGCGGGCGCGGCACCACGGGGACGTTGCACGGCGACGTGCGGTATGCCGGGCGGAGCATGTCCGAGTGGTCGGCGTTGCAGCTGGCACAGCGGCGGGCCGTCCTCTCGCAGAGCGTGGAACTCGCCTTTCCGCTGCGCGCGTGGGAGGTCGTCATGATGGGACGCTACCCCCACTTCTCGGGGCGCCCCGAGCCCCGCGACGAGCGCGCCTGCGAGGAGGCGATGCGCTTCTTCGACGTGTGGGAGTGGGCCGACCGCAACTATCTCACGCTCAGCGGCGGCGAGCGGCAGCGCGTGCACTTCGCGCGCGTCCTGGCGCAGGTCTGGTATCCGGTCGCCGGCGCACAGCGCTACCTCATCCTCGACGAACCACTCACCTTCCTCGACATCCGCTACCAGTACGAGTTCATGCGCAAGGTGCGCGAGCTCATGGCGCCGGGCGACATGGTCGTGCTGGGCGTGGTCCACGACCTCAACCTCGCCGCGCGCTTCGCCGACCACCTGGTGCTGATGAAGCAGGGACGCGTCCTGGCCGACGGGGCGCCGCGGAACGTGCTCACCGCCAGCCTGGTGGAGGAGGCGTTCGGGATTCGCCCGCGGGTGCACGACGATCCGGAAGGAGGCTTGCAGCTGGCGTTTGGATAGCCGGCCGGGAGGCCAGGCCCCTCAGCTCAACAGCAACTCCAGCTCCTCCTTCCCCAGGTTCGCCACCACCGAGTTGTCGGCCCGGATGATCGCGTCGGCCAGGTCACGCTTGCTCTCCTGCAGCGCCAGCACCTTCTCCTCCACGGTGTCGCGGGCAATCAGCCGCTGGGCGAAGACGCGGCGCGTCTGCCCGATGCGGTGGGCACGGTCGATCGCTTGCGCCTCCACGGCCGGGTTCCACCACGGGTCCAGCAGGTACACGTACTCGGCCGCCGTCAGGTTGAGCCCGAGCCCGCCGGCCTTGAGCGAGACCAGGAAGACCTTGCACGCCGGGTCCGACTGGAAGCGCTCCACCACGCGCTGCCGGTCCTTGGTGTCGCCATCGAGGTACTCGTACGTCATCCCGCTGGCATCCATCTGCGCCTTCACGATCGACAGGAGCGAGGTGAACTGCGAGAAGACGAGCACCTTGTGATCCTCGGCGATCGCCTCGCCCACGCGCGTCAGGAGCATGTCGATCTTGCTGCTCGAGATGTTGCGCCTGGCGGGATCGACCAGCCCGGGATGGCACGCCGCCTGGCGCAGCCGCAACAGCGCCTCCAGCACGTGCATGCGATGCTTCCCGATCCCCTCGTCGTCCGCCATCCGCCCCAGCAGCGACCGGCGGTAGTGGTCGCGCAGCTCGTCGTACAGCGCGCGCTCCTCCGCCGTCAGCTCCACCACCAGCGTCTGCTCCAGCCGTTCCGGCAGCTCGGGGGCCACCTGGGCCTTGGTGCGGCGCAGGATGTATGGGCGCACGGCCCGCGACAGCAGCGCGCGCGACTCCTCCCGCTCCTCGCCGTGCCCGGGCGCATCCAGCCGCTGCACCAGCGCCCCGAACACCGACATGCGCCCCAGCAGCCCGGGGTTCAGGAATTCGAGCAGGCTCCACAGCTCGGCCAGCCGGTTCTCGATCGGCGTCCCGGTCATCGCCAGCCGGTGGCGCGCGCGCAGCAGCCGCGCGGCCTTCGCGCTCTCGGTGCGCGCATTCTTGATCGCTTGCGCCTCGTCGAGGACCGCGTAGTCGAACTCGAAGTCGCGCCACTCGGCCACGTCACGGCGCAGCGTCCCGTACGTCGTCAGGACAAGGTCGTAGTCCTCCAGGTGCTCGGCTCCCCGCTGCCGCTCGGGCCCGCCATGCACCAGCACCTTCAGCTTCGGCGTGAAGCGCGCAGCCTCCTGCTCCCAGTTGAAGACCAGCGAGCGCGGGACGACCACGAGCGAGGTCCCTGCCTTTTCCACGCGACGCGACTCGAGGAGCGCCAGCACCTGCACCGTCTTCCCCAGCCCCATGTCATCGGCCAGGCACCCGCCAAAGCCGAACTGCCGCAGGAAATGCAGCCAGCCGAGCCCCTCCTCCTGGTACGGGCGCAGCGTCCCGCGAAAGCTCCGCGGCGCACGGGCCGGCTTGATCCCCTCGAAGTGCAGCAGTTGCGACCGCGCACGCTCGAAGACGGCGTCCGTATCGGCCGGCGGGAGGGCGCTGAGGAGGACGTCGAGGATCCCCAGCTGCCGCGCGGAGAACCGCAGGTGGCCATCCACCATCGTCCCGGTGGCGGCGAGGAGCCCGGTCCGCTCCAGCCACTCGCTGGAGAGCAGCCCGAGCGAGTCGTCGCTCAGCTTCACGGTCCGCTGCCCGCGGCGCAGCGCGGCGAGCAACGTGGGGAGGTCGGCCTTCACCCCGCCGAAGTCGAGCGTGGCGTCGAGGTCGAACCAGTCGATCCCGCTGCGCACCTCCACCGACAGGTCGCCCGGCATGCGCAGTGCCCGCCCCTCGAACTCCACCCACCACCCCTCGTCGGTCAGGACGAGGGCCGCATCTTCTCCCTTCCCCTCGGCGATGCGGCGGACGTGGCGCGAGGTGGCGTAGTCGAACTCCCAGCGGAAACCCAGCTTCTCGAGCCGATGCGCGAGCCGTTCCTCGGCGCCCCGGTTGCGCCTGACGATGCGGCGTTCCCCCTCCTGGAAGACCGCCGCCGACTCCATCTCGGCCGCGATGATCGTCCCGCCGTAGTCGAGGGTCAGCGTCGCTTCGTACTTGGCCGGCGTCCACGCCGTTTGCGGCACCAGGCGGAGGGAGAGGCGCGGGAGCGGCACCGCCTCGACCGTGTCCAGCTGCAACTCCGGCGGTACCTCGAGCGGGGGGAGGTGCGGCAGCGCGTGCAGCTCTGCCAGGAGGTCCATCCCTTCACTGCGCGGAATCTCGGCCGCCAGGTCGCCCCTGAGCGCCGGGACCAGGTCGAAGGCCCCGTGGTCGATGAAGCGTCCCGCCCGGCCGCGGGCCAGGAGGAGCCCCCCGCGCATCATCAGGAGCGGCTCGTCCAGCGACATGACGTCCCCCTCGCGCTCGAGGCGCCCCTCCAGCCGGTACGGCGCCGTGTCTCCCGCCGAGGTAACCGCCAGGCGCAACTCCCACGGAGGGCCCCCATCCCACCCCAGGGGCTCCAGTTCGCCATGTCGCCGTCCGGTCCGCACGAAGCAGCGCCCCGACTCGCACATCCGGCGCAACGTCGTGTCGAGCGCCGCCGTCGCCAGGAGGTAGCGCCTGGTGCTGCTCGACTGCGGGGGCGCGCCGAACTCGGGTTGGGCCCCCAGCAGGAGCTGGGCGATGTCGCGGTCGACCGGGTCCGGGGCGGCGAACCACTGCCCCCTCGTCAGCCGAAACTGCCGTGGTGGGCCCCACGCGCCGTCCTTCTGGGTCGTCTGCATGGCCAGCTCGACCCACACGCCATCGGGGCGCTCGTGCGTGTGGGGCACGTCGACCACGTAGATGATCCGGCGCCCCTCCGGGAATCCGGCGCTCTCCCGTCGCTGCGGCTCGGGTGACGGCGCCATGGCCGGGGCCAGGGCTCGCAGGCGCTGCACCCAGGGGCGAGGGTCGCTGCGCACCTCCGCCGGTCGCGCGACGGGAGGAGGAAGTGGCGCGTGCTCGACGGCCTCCAGCGCCCGTGCGGCCGCCTCGCGTTCCCTCGCCTCTCGTTCGGCGGCCTCACGTTCTTCCCGGCGCTTTCGCTCGGCCTCGCGCTCCGCCTCCCGCGCCGCACGCGCCTCGGCGTGATAGGACTCATCCGGGGTATGCGGGAGGGCCCCCGCTCGGTCGGCCACCACCAGGACCGCCCACAGGTGCTTGCAGTTCCCGTACTCCTGGGCATACGGGCAGCTGCAACGCAGGTCGAGGCGATCGCCGGGAAAGGCGCGCAACTCGACCTTGTACGTCTGCGTCCCCTCGACCGCGGCGGTCAGGTAGGAGGGGTCGCGATGCACCAGCGTCACCCGCCCCTCGCGCACATAGCCCTCCCCGGCGGCACGCAGGGCGGGGGTGAAGAGCGAGGCGACTTTGCGGGAGATCGGCAAGCGGCGTGGGGGGTGGGGAACCTTGAAACTTAGCAGGGATCACCATTCCCGCGTCATCTCCATCCCCTCCGAATCCTTGCTCATCGCGCGGCCCTGCCGTAGGCTCGCTTCGTCACACGGGCGTGGCACCTCCACCCGAGCGACCCCGTACTATCCGATGCTCCCCCTGGCCGCGGAAGGACCAGGCGCTGGCGGTACCTTCACCGTCCCTCGCACATGACCTCACGACGTGACTTCCTGAAGACCGGCGGCGCGGCGGCCGGAGTGCTTGCACTCTCGGGCGCCCTGCGAACCGCCGACGCCGCCATTCCCCGCGTGCGCCACGCGGCCACGGCGCCCGAGATGGACCCCTCGGTGCGAGAACTGCTCATGGAGGCGCTGGATGCGGCCAAGCTGGCCGGCGCCGGCTATGCCGATGCGCGCATCGGGCGGTACATGCAGAACTTCGTCGTCACGCGCGAGCAGCAGATCATCAATGTCGTCGACACGGACTCCATCGGGATCGGCGTACGCGCACTCGTGGACGGGACGTGGGGCTTTGCCGCGTCGCGCGACCTCACCAAGGCGGGCGTGGCGGCCGCGGCACGCGAGGCAGCGGCCATCGCCAAGGCCAATCGCATCGCCCGGGACCGGATGGTCGAGCTGGCGCCGGCGCCGGCGGTCACGAACGCCGCCTGGAAGAACGCCTGGCAGGTTGATCCGTGGTCGATCCCGGTGGAGGAGAAGGCGGACCTGCTGATTCGCAGCAACGCCGCGGGGATGAAGGCGGCCAACGTGAAGTACGTCTTCAGTGCCCTCTTCTTCCGGAAACAGGAACGCAACTACGCCAATACCGATGGCTCGGTCATCGCGCAGACGCTCGTGCAGACGGCCATCCAGCAGCAGTTCACCGCGGTGAGCCCCGACTTCACCGACTTCCAGAACCGTGGCAACACCATCCAGCCCGTGGGGCGTGGCTGGGAATGGGTCCTCGAGAAGCAGCTGGTGACGAACGCCGAGCGCTGGGGGGAGGAAGCAAGCCAGAAGCTCAAGGCCAAGCCGGTGGAGGTGGGGCGCTACGACCTGGTCCTGCACCCCTCGCACCTGTGGCTCACGATCCACGAGTCGATCGCGCACCCCACGGAGCTCGATCGCGCGATGGGCTACGAGGCCAATTACGCGGGGACGTCGTTCGTCGCCCCGCCGGCCGACTTCCTGGGGAAGTTCCGGTACGGCCCGGAGTTCATGAACATCCAGGGCGACCGCTCGCAACCCGGCGCGCTCGCGACCGTGGGCTACGACGACGAGGGAGTGGCCCCCGACGAGTTCCTCATCATCAAGGACGGGAAGGTCAACGACTACCAGACGACGCGCGAGCAGGCCTCGTGGCTGGACTGGTGGTACAAGTCGCAGGGACGCGCCACGCGCTCGCATGGCTGCTCGTACGCCGACAACTGGAGCTCGGTGCAGTTCCAGCGGATGCCGAACGTCTCGCTCCTCCCGGGCGAGAAGGAGCAATCGTTCGAGGACCTCGTCGCGGCGACCGACCGGGGCATCGCCATCGTGGGCGACGGGTCGTTCTCCATCGACCAGCAACGGTACAACGCGCAGTTCGGCGGCCAGCTCTTCTACGAGATCCGCGGCGGCAAGATCACGGGAATGCTGAAGGACGTCGCGTACCAGATGCGGACGCCCGACTTCTGGAACTCGATGGACATGATCGGCGGCAAGCAGTCCTACGAGGTGTGGGGATCGTTCTTCGACGGCAAGGGGCAGCCGGGACAGGTCAACGCGGTGAGCCACGGCTCCGTCCCGGCGCGCTTCCGCAACGTCAACGTCATCAACACCGGGCGAAAGGCCTGACCCCTTCCCACTCGCCACCTCACGAGACCGATCATGCGACGCAGCGACTTCAGCGAAGTGGTGACGGCACCCGCTCGCCTGTACCACCACGACGGGACCGTGCTCCCGAACGATGCGATCATGGATCGCGCCGAGGCGCAGGCGCTTATCGAGCGCATCCGGAAGTTCTCGAAGGCCGACGCCGTGGAGGTGCAGGTCTTCGGGGGCAACACGACCAACGTCCGCTTTGCCGACAACCAGATGTCGACCGCCGGGGGCGTGAGCGACTTCCAGGTCGGGGTGCAGAGCTACTTCGGCGCCAAGCACGCCGTCGTCACGACCAACGAGGTGACCGACGAGGCCCTCAGGGCGATGGTCGAGAAGTCGGAACGACTGGCCCGGCTTGCGCCTGACGACCCCGAGTCCATGCCGCTCCTCCCGCCGCAGCAGTACCAGCCGGTCGAGGCCTATTTCCCCTCGGTGGCCAACATGACCGCGGAGGAGCGGGCGAAGATCGCGCTCACGGCGCTGGAACCGTGCCGTGGCGCCGGGGACCTGACGGCCGCCGGCTACCTGGAGAACCGCACCGTCTTCACCGCGTTCGGCAGCAGTTCGGGGCTCTTCGCCTACCATCGCGGGACCAGCAGCAACTACACGCTCACCGTGCGCACCAACGACGGCACCGGGTCGGGGTGGGCCGGGGCCGAGCACAACGATGCGCGCCTCGTCGACTACGAGGGCGTGAGCAGGCGCGCCATCGAGAAGGCGCGCGCGTCGCGCACCCCGGTGGCGATCGAGCCGGGGCGCTACACCGTCATCATGGAGCCGCAAGCCGTCGGCGACCTGTGCCAGCTCATCGGCTTCTATCTCGACGCGCGCGCCACCGACGAGGGCCGCTCGCCGTTCGTGAAGCAGGGAGGCGGGACGAAGATCGGGGAGAAGATCCTCGACGGGCGGGTGAGCATCTACGCCGACCCGTCCGACCCCATGGTCCGCGCGCAACCCTTCGACGGTGACGGGCTCCCGTTGGGGCGCCAGGAGTTCGTGAGGGACGGCGTGCTGAAGACGCTCTACTACTCGCGCTTCTGGGCACGGAAGAAGGGGGTCCCGCCCACCGGCGCCCCCACCTCGTTCCTGATGAGCGGCGGCAGCGCCTCGGTCGACGAGATGATCAGGTCGACCCAGCGCGGCATCCTGGTCACCCGTCTCTGGTACCTGCGGGAGGTCGACCCGCGCACCATCCTCTACACGGGCCTCACCCGGGACGGGACGTTCCTGGTCGAGAACGGGCGGGTGACGAGGGCGCTCAAGAACTTCCGCTTCAACGACTCGCCCCTGTTCATGCTGAACAACCTCGAGATGCTCGGGAAGCCGGAGCGCCTCGCGGGGACCGAGGCCGGGGGCGCCGTCGTCGTGCCGGCGCTCAAGGTGCGCGACTTCAACTTCACGTCGCTGTCGGACGCGGTGTGAGGGCGCAGGCGACCGCGCGGGGTACCTAACGATTCGTGTCCCGCGTCCACGCGAGCGCACCCATTGACAATCCAGGTGCAACATGCGGGAATGGACGATGCGGCGTCGGCAGCGTCACGCCGTCGCGATACCCGTCCCCCCCTCGCCATGTCTCACGCCTGAACCCCGAGGCTCCCCCTCCTCCTCGCCCATGCCCCTGCAACGGCGCACGTCCCGCACGACGATCCGCGAGATCGTGGATCCGGCAGATCCGGCCCTGCGCGACGCGTACGCGCTCTTGACGCGCGCATTTCATCGCGACGAGCGCGTTCCGAAGCGCGAGTGGATCGGCAGCCTGCAGGAGAAATCGCGCGGCCTTCCACTGGACTTCGCCTGGCACCTGTTGGTCGCCGAGCGCGGCGGCCGCGTGATCGGCCTCTCGTCCGGGACGTACCTCGGCAACGTGAACCTGGGCGTCATCGGCTATCTCGCCATCGCCCCCGGGCTGCGGGCGCAAGGGCTGGGATCGCGAATGCGCAGCCGCCTCCGCCGATGCTTCGCTCGCGATGCCGAGCGACTGGCGCAGCGCCCCCTCGCCGGGGTGATCGGGGAGGTGAGCGAGGACAATCCCTGGCTCCGCCGACTCGCGGCGCGCCCGGAGGTCCTCCTCCTGGATTTCGCGTACTTCCAGCCCGGGCTTCATGAGGACGACGAGCCGTCACCGTTCATCCTCTACTACGAAGCGCTGGGGAAGCGTCGATCGCGACTGCCACAGACCGAGATTCGGCGCATCCTCTACACGGTCTGGCGACGCGTCTATCGGGTCGCCCGTCCGCTCGAGCGCCCCGAATTCCGGGCCATGCTCCGCTCACTCGAAGGGCGTCGTTCGATCGGACGACGGGCGCCCACCCCCGGGAATCAGCATGATCGTTGACTGCCACGTCCACCTCAACAACTACCACGAGCAGCTCTCGGTCTCTCTCTCCGACAGCCTGGCCCGGCTGCAGGAATCGATGGCCGAGGCCGCGATCGACTACGCGCTCGTCCTCACGAGCTACCTCGTGACGCCGCATCGCCCGAGCACGGCCGCCGTCGTCGAGGCCATCGCGAAGGTGCCGAACCTCGGCGTCGTGGCAGGAATCAGCTACTCCAACTACCGGCAGCGTGACCTGCGCGAACTCGCCGACTTCCTCCAGCAGGGCCTGGTCAAGGGGCTCAAGCTGTACCCGGGCTACGAACCGTTCTTTCCGCACGACAAGCGCCTGCGGGTCGTCTACGACCTTGCCGAGGAGTTCGACGTCCCGGTGATGATCCACTCGGGCGACACCTACAACCCCAAGGGCAAGCTCAAGTACTCCCACCCACTCGAGATCGACGAGGTCGCGGTCGACCATCCCAACGTGAAGTTCGTCATCTGCCACCTCGGCAACCCGTGGCTGACGGACTGCATGGAGGTCGTCTACAAGAACGCGAACGTGTACGCCGACATCTCGGGGCTCGTCCTCGGCGAGTTCACGGAGGCATTCGAGGACTACATGGCCGAGGAGATCAGGGACGTCATCCTGTACGCCGGTGATCCGCGCTTCTTCCTCTTTGGCACGGACTGGCCGATCTGTTCGATGCCCTCCTACGTGAACTTCGTGCAGCAACTCGGGCTCAGTCCCGAGGCGTATCACGCCATGATGTACGAGAATGCCCGGCAACTCTTCAAGCTCCCCCTGCCGCCGGCGGTGAGGGCCGACTAGGACGACCGCGCGGGGGTTTCGTCGCGCGCGGCCGGTCCGTAGGTTGCACGTGTGACGGCTAGCGACGCGCGCGAGATCGCCGCGCACTTTCCGCCCGGGTTCCTTTGGGGTGTCTCGACGTCGGCCTACCAGATCGAGGGCGCGCTCGATGCCGATGGGCGCGGGCGCTCGATCTGGGAGACCTTTGCCGAGCGTCCCGGCGCCATCGAGCGCGGCGAGGACGCCTCGGTCGCCTGCGATCATTATCACCGCTACCGGGAAGACCTGGCACTCATCCGCGACCTCGGCGTGGGGAGCTACCGGTTCTCCATCGCCTGGCCGCGCATCCAGCCGACCGGGAGCGGCCCCGTCAATCGCGCCGGGCTCGCCTTCTACGAGCGACTGGTCGACGGGCTCCTCGAGGCAGGGATCCGGCCATTCCCCACCCTGTACCACTGGGACCTCCCGCAGGCGCTCGAGGACAAGGGAGGGTGGGCCGCCCGCGACACCGCCGCGCACTTTGCCGACTACACCGCATTGGTGATGCAGGCCCTTGGCGACCGCGTCGCGCAGTGGTCGCTGTTCAACGAACCCTCCATCTTCACCACCCGGGGATACCTGCTCGGGCGCTATGCCCCGGGGCGGCAGAGCCTTCCCGACTACCTGAAGGCCGTCCACGTGGTGACGATGGCGCACGCAGACGGTTTCCGCGCCGCCAAGGCGGTGCGCCCGGATGCCAAGGTCGGCTCGGTGTTCGCGATGGCACCGTGCGAGCCGGCGACGGACGCACCCGCCGACCGCGCCGCCACGGCCTACGCGGACGCGGTCTTCAACCATCTCTCGGCTGGACCGCTGATGACGGGGCGCTACCCGCAGCCCTTCCTCGACAGCATCCCACTCAAGGCGCTCGCCATGCTCCCCGGCGACACGGAGCGGATGCGCGTCCCGCTCGATTTCATCGGGGTCAACACGTACTATCGACTCGTCGTGAGCGGGGGCGGGGACAGCCGGCCCGACCTGCCGTATTTCCTCTTCGATATCCTCTCCGACCAGCGCACCACCGGTGGCCACGCCGACTTCTCGCGCCCCGACCCCACCGCCGTGCGCATCGAGAACGCCTTCGGGCGCAGCGAGGGGAAGCGCACCGCGATGGGGTGGGAGATCTGGCCGCGGGCCCTCCACGACGTCCTGCTCTCGATCACCGGCTTGTACGGCCCCATTCCCATCGAGGTCTGCGAGAGCGGATGCGCCTTCGATGAGTCTCCGGGTGACGACGGCGTCGTCCACGACGATGCGCGCCGCGCTTATCACGCCGCACACATCGCGGCGGTCGCCGACGCCATGAAGGCGGGCGCCAATGTGATGAGCTACCACGCCTGGAGCCTGTACGACAACTTCGAGTGGGCGTCGGGCTATCGTCCGCGCTTCGGCATCGTGCACGTGGACTACGCCACGCAGCGGCGTACCCTGAAGGACTCGGCCCGGTGGTATCGTGAGGTGTGCCACGCGGCGCGGCTACGCGCCGGCGCCGTCAGCCTCGCGGAGCGGTGATGCCTCCCACCCTCCTGTTCTCGGATGTCGACGGGACGCTGCTCGACCGGGAGGGGCGCTACGCGATGCGCCCCACGGAGCTGGCGCAGGTCCGCGATCGCGTCACGGTGATCCTCGCCTCGAGTCGCACCATCCTCGAGTTGTCGCGCAACCAGCGCGACCTCGGGCTCGATGGCCCGGTGGTGGCGGAGAACGGCGCGGTGATCGCCCTGCCGTGGGACGAGGCCACGGGTGACCTCGGCGCGCACGAGCTGATCGATGACCGCGAATGGTGCGTGGTGGCCGTGGGCGCGCCGGCGCAGGAGCTGCGCGCCGAGGCGCGGGCGGCGGCCGAATCGTTAGGCACCGCCTTCGTCGACCAGCATGTCGCCGAGCCCGGCGTCGGCCGACGCTACTCGCTCGCGTTGCGTCCGGCGCCGGGCCAGGCGGCGGATTCGCTGGACCGGCTGGCCAACACCCTGCGCCGGGGCGGGCGGGCGGTGGCCTCGGGAGGGACGTGGCTCTGCGTCACGGGCGGAGCCGACAAGGGACGTGGCGTCCGCACGGTGTTAGATTGCCTGCGACGGCTGGGACGCCCCATCGGGCGCGTCGCCGCCGCAGGAGACGGCGACAACGACGTCCCCCTCCTCCTTGCCGCTGAACGTCGGTTCGTGATCGGTCACGACGACGGCACGTGGCACCCTGCCCTGCGCGTGCTCCCTCGTGCGGAGTGCGTGCCCATCCCCGGGGTCGCCGGCTGGCGAGAGGTCATCCGCCAGCTGGCCGAACCGCAGGAGGTCTGATGCCCCTTCGCGCTCCACGCCCCCGCTGGACGCTGAGCGTCCTCACCATCCCCAAGCGCGAGCCCTACCTCGCCCAGCTGCTCGAGTCGCTGGCCGACGCGAAGCTCCCCCGCGGCACGGTCGTCGACGTCGTGTACAACTGGGATACACGTGAGCGCCCCCACGAAGTGGAGCGCCGCCTCCGGCGCACGCGTCGTGGCCTGACCGTCAACGTGCACTTCAACACGCAGCGCCCCACCATCGTCGGGGGACGTGCACAACAGCTCAACCACTGCAAGACCCCGCTCATCGCCTTCATCGACGACGACCTCACCGTTCACGGCGACCTCCTCGGGGTACTCGAGGAGCAGATGCGCACCCGCCCGGTCGGGATCCTCGGCGTGCAGTCCCTCGCGGAAGACACCGACCGTCGCTTCAAGCCCCGGCGCAGCACGCCAAGCATCGAGATGCACGGCCTGCGCTTCATGCCGGTCCAGGGAATGCTCGTGGCCGGATATCGCCGGCTCTTCCTCGACATCGGCGGCTTCAACCCGCGACGCGAGTTCTGGGGCGAGTGGACGGAATTCAACCTGCGCATGTGGCGCAGCGGCTTCCCGAGCGCCTACGTCATGAACGGCGCCTACCTGCGCCACTGGGAGAAGGCCCCGGAGTCACCCACGCGCAACATGGCGGGGCGAGAGGACCACGTCCTCTGGGGCTTGATGTGCACCGCGCTCGAATACGAGGCCGTCGACGCTCGCGCGGAGACGGAACCGTTCTGGGAGCTGCTCGAGCAGCGCTACCTTGCGTATGCCTTCGGCGCGGACGCGTCGGTGCGTGACATCCTGCGCTCCGCGCTCCGACTCGTCCCCAAGCTGAGCGCCGAGTATCCCGCGATCGCGGCGTTCCGCGACCTCGTCAGGCAGCACCCGTTCGCGTTCATGCCGTTCCACCGCTTCACGCGCGAGGAGGTCACCCGCGTGCTGGAGCACGCGGAGTCACGCATCGCCGAGTATCGCGATGACGTCTGGGATAGCCGGCGCACGCGTGCGGTGCGCTGGATGCGAAAGAGTCTGGCGAGGGCATAGCCGGCGCGATGCACGCCGCACGCGCTCGGTGGCTACACCCCCTCATGCGCCTTGTCGCCCTGGCCGCCAGCCTCGCCATCTGGACGGGAGCGGCCTGGTCGCAGCCGCCGGCGTCGCTCCCCGCCGTGGTGGCTGACTCGATGCGCACCCTGATCGACCGCGCGCTGCAGAGCAACCGCCCGGCCGACTACGATGGTGCGATTGCCTTTCTTGATCGAGAGCTGGCAACGGCGCCTGACGATCCGGTGGCGCTGCACTACCGCGGCTTCGTCCTGTACCGCAAGGCATCCATCCTGGTCGCCAGCGGTGGCGACCGCGCGCTCGCGAAGCGGTCGTTCGAGGAGGCGGGGCGCGACCTCGAGCGCTCCGATGCGGCGCTCCCCTGGCCCGAAACTCGGGCCCTGCGGTCGGCCGCCCTGGGCCAACTCATCGGCCTGTCCGGCGCGACGGCGACGTTCCGGCTGGGCCCGCGGGCGTCCCGGCTCCTCGACGAGGCCACGACGATGGGTCCCAACAACCCGCGGGTGTGGATGCTGCGCGGGGTCTCCGCGATGTTCAAGCCACGGCTGTTCGGGGGAGGGCTTGGCCGGGCCGAGCAAGAGCTGCAACACGCCCTCTCCCTCTTCGCCGGCGACGTCCCGTCACCACCAGCACCCTGGTGGGGGCACGCCGAGACGTACGCCTGGCTCGGCCTCCTCTATGCCAGGCAAGGCAAGGTGGACCAGGCCAGGGCGGCATACGTCCGGGCCCTCGCGCTGGAACCGGGCAACGCCTGGGTGCGCAATGAACTGGTGCCGGCCCTCGAGAAGGCGAGGCGTTAGGCAAGGCGTTAGGCAAGTCGTTAGGCGATGCCCCGCGAGGCCCGGTCAGCGCGCTCGCTCGAGCGCCGCCGCGACCCCCGCGATGGGCGTGGGAAGGTACAGGTGCATCCCGAGCGCGCTCCACCCGTTGCGCCTGAAGAGCGCGCGCCACCAGCCGGGGGCGCGCGCCTGCGCCCTGGTGAAGTCCCCCGTGGCATCGTCGGCGCTCGTGAACACCTCGAAGTACGCAGCACCGACGCACAGTGCCCCGAGTGCCTTCAGCCCCGCCGCCAGCTCCCGCGGGGCGACGTAGTTGAGCACCCCGCAGCAGAGCACCAGGTCGAAGTCGTCGGGGAGCCCGAGCGTGCCCACTGTGCCGAAGCTCCCGAGGCGGATGTTGCGCTTCCGGCCAAAGCGTTCGACGGCGTACTCACTGGCGTCGACGCCGTAGTAGCGCGCGCCGGGCCGGACCTTTCGGAGCGCCAACGACCAGTGTCCCTCCCCCGCTCCCACGTCGAGCACCTTTCGCACCGGGCGCTCGAACAGGTACTCGGTCGCCGCCACGACGAAGCGCAGCTGTCGTTCGATGTCGAGCGGCGACTTCACCCGGTGCCTGGGATGGCGATACCACTTGTCGAAATACGTGCGGTCGTAGTGGGACGGCGGGCGGACGAGGGACACGGATACCTGGAGAAGACGAGAGCGTGAAGACCCATGTTCGGGGGAAACATGGGTGCGGAGCGACGAAATTGCACCGCTCCGTGTGACGCGATCGAGGGGACTCCTCCTGCTTCCCGACGGAGGTGCTGGTAGCTTGGGAGAGGCCGTCGCCCCCCTCCCTGCTCCACCTTGTCCGCTCCACGCACGAACGTGCCTCCGACGCTCGCTCCCCGCGACCTCCGCTCTCCCGGTGTCCGTCGCCACCCGTGGGGGCACGTGCCCGGCGGCGATGTGGTCTTCGCCTACGACATCGTCAATGCGCGCGGGACCGCTCTCACCGTCATCACATTGGGGGCCACGATCACGTCGCTGCGGGTGGCGGGCCGCGACGGCGTGCGCGACGACGTCGTCCTCGGGCTCGCGGATGTGGAAGGCTACCTCGAGCGGTCGCCGTACCTCGGCTGCGTGGTGGGGCGGTACGCCAACCGCATCGCACGGGGGCAATTCATCGTCGAGGGTGCCACCGGCACGCTGGCCGTCAATGACCCGCCCAATCACCTGCATGGCGGAGTGCGCGGATTCGACAAGCGCGTCTACGATGCGCGAGCGGTCACGACGGGCGAAGGACGAGGCGTACGCCTGTCGCGGACCAGCCCGGACGGCGAGGAAGGTTACCCCGGCGACGTGCACTTCGCCGTGCGCTACCTCCTGGATGACGACGATCGCGTCGTCATCGACTACTACGCCACGTCGTCCGGCGCCACGCCATTCAACCCCACCCAGCATTCCTACTTCAACCTTGCGGGGGCTCGGCACAGCGACGTGCTCGGGCACGAGCTGCTCGTCGTCGCCGACCGCTATACGCCGGTCGACGCGACCCTCATTCCCACCGGCGAACTGGCGCCGGTGGCTGGAACGCCCTTCGATTTCCGGTCGCCCACACCGGTCGGTGCGCGCATCGCCGACGCCCACCCGCAACTGGCCATCGCGCGCGGGTACGACCACAACTACGTGTTGGATCGTCCGGCGCGTCCTGGCGTCCTGGCGCACGCGGCCCGCCTCCACGACCCGCTCACCGGCCGCACGCTCGACGTGCACACCACCGAGCCGGGCTTGCAGCTGTACACCGGCAACTTCCTGGACGGATCGCTCGTGGGGCGCGACGGGCGTCGCTTCGGGCGTCACGCCGGCCTCTGCCTCGAGACGCAGCACTTCCCGGACTCGCCCAATCACCCGGAGTTCCCGGAGACGATCCTGCGCCCGGGCCGCTCATTCCACTCCCGCACCATCTGGCAGTTCGGCCTGGCGCGCGCCCCCTAGCGCGCTCGCGCTTCGTCTTCTCGTCTTCTCGGTCACTGTACGATCACGACCGGCTCCGCCACGGTGCGCCCGCCATTCGTCAGCGTGCGCGTCACGCGCACCCCGAGGCGCACGGTGGCACGCAATCCGAACGGCGAGACGTCGACCGTGACCTCGCTCCCGACGGAGCGATAGCGCACGCGCTGCGTGCCATCACGCGCCGCACCCACCCCGGCATCACCGAAGAGGTTGCCCTGCACGCGCCGCAGGTAGAGCCAGTTGCCTAACGCGGCATCCGGGTAGAAGAGCGGCAGGTGATACGTCGCCCCTCCCCGCACGAGCGCCTCGTGATATCGCGTCTCGTACCCGCGCGGGAATCGCAGCCACGACGAGAAGCGATAGTTGCCCGGCCGTTCGTCCTCGCGACCGGCGTCGATCACCAGGGCATGCTCGGGACGAAGGCCGGGGAGGTACGCGGCCCCGCTGAGCGATACCTGGTGCGAACTGTAGTCGCCGCCGAACGGCGTGTGGGAGTACACCGCGTTGAGCACCGCGCCGACGGGATACAGCGCCCGGTGGGGCGCGGCGCGCACGGTCGACGCGGTAAGGGTGTAGCGGGCCGTCCCGAAGTCCCCATTCCCGTTCTCGAATCGGAAGGCGACCGGCTGCTCCCCGATGTGCGTGCGTCCCAGGGCGGCGCTCGCCACCAGCGACTGGCGCACCTGCCCGCGCAGGCGGGTGAGGGGAAGGCGGAACCTCGCGACCGCGGACCGCTCGCGCCAGGTGTACACCTGCTGCGCCCCGAGCGTATCGCTGAAGGTGGAGGCGCGCGTCCCGAGCCGCCCGGAAACGTCGGCGATGACGGGGAGCCCCGCGTAGCTCACCCCTCCCTCGAGGGCGAGCGTGCCCTCGTTCGTGTTGAACGTCGGGCCGATGATCACGCCCAGCGTGTTCAAGAGGTTGCGCGACTCGAAGGCGAGCCCCGTGTTCACCCCATCGCTCGTGGGGGCAAGGGAGAGCGAGTGGAAGTCGAACAGGCGCGACCAGCCGGTGAAGGGGCGCGACGCCCATCCCCCTGCGGGGAGGGCGTCGAGGAGGTTGCCGTCGCGCTCCTGCCCCTGCAGTGCTGCGGCGAACGGTGGAGTCGGGGCGGCGCCAAGCGTCACGGGAGTGAAACGCGAGGAGTCGAGCGCCATCGTCGCCACGTCGTAGCCGTGAACCGAGTAGTCGCTGAAGGTGAGCGAGTCGCCCCCGGGCGAGACGCTCGGCCACATGGCCCCCAACCGTCGCGAGGTGACCTGCAGAATGGCTCCCGTCGCGAGGTCGAGCGCATGAATGTTGTCCACCCCGGATCGCGTGCTCCCGAAGTAGACGTGGGTCGCCGTCGCCACCGGCCGAGAGATGGTCGCGTGGGTGAAGGGGATGAGCGTATCGGCCGGCGACCCGTCGAGCCGCAGGCGCACCAGCGCGTTGCCCCTCGACGCGTCGACCGCGACGACATACAGCGCCCGCCCATCGGGGGCCCACGCCGGGGTCACCAGGAAGTGCCCCGCTTCGTTAGGCAAGCGGCGGAGCTCGGCGCCGGTCACGGCGTCCAGCACGGCGATCCGCGCCTCGCGCGAGGGCGAGAAGTGCACGGCCGCGATGCGCGCGCCGTCGGGAGACAACGCGGGGGCGAAGTAGCGCGACCGGTCGGTAAGGCGCCGCACGGTGCGCGACTCCAGGTCGAGCGTCTTGACCACCAGGTAGCTCTCTTCTCCCCAGCGCGGCGACACCTCGTACTCGCTCCAGACGACGGTCTTGCCCCGCACCTGGAATTGCAGCTCGCCATAGAGACCGATGGTGGCGTGCAGCACCTCGACCGACCCGTTGCGGATACGTACCAGCCGCTTGGTGGTGGCGAGGTCCTGGTACAGGGCGATGATGCTCCCGTCGGCGGCGTACTGCGGCAGCGTGAACTCGCGGTAGTCGGCCGCGGAATGATTCTGGACGCGCGCCGGCGTTTCGACGATCGTGGCCTGCTGCATGCGCCACAGTGAATCGAGCGTCCTGGCCGCGTCGCCATGCAGCTCCACCAGCGTCCGCCCCGTCTCGCGCTCCAGCGCCCTGCCCAGCGCCTGCGGAGCGATGGGGTTCCGTGCCGCCCGCTCGATGACGCGTCGCCAGGCCGAATCGCCGTAGGTGCGGCGGACGTGCGTCGTGAGGGCGTAGCCGAGCTCGTACCAATCGGGGTAGTACGTGCGGTAGGATCCCTGCCACGCCGGGTAGTACGGATAGCGACGCCCATCGAGCGTGAGCGCGCGGATGCGTTGCCCGAAGCTGGGCTGCCGCCCGCGGCCGTCGGCGGTGAGCGCGGTCTCCATCCCCACCGCATCCCCTTCCCAGAACCACGCCGGGAAGTACAACGCCCCGCCGAAGAACGCCGTCGTGTTGTCGCCGAAGAGTCGCGAGAGAATGCCGATGATCCCGGTACGGACCGCGCGTTCCTGCACGATGTGGCGCCCTTCGTGCACCGCAAGGAGCGAATACCACTCCACCGGCCCCATCATGTCCACCGTGGTGTTGGGCATCGCATACCACTGCGAACGGCGCGGCCCCCACGCCACGAAGCCATTGGACATCATCGAGCTGCTGTTGAGCACGACGGGGATCCGCTCGGGCCGGCTGGCGAGCGACCGAGTCAGCGGCTCGTACGCCCGCTCCAGCAGCGTGGCCGCCCGTTGCGCCTCGCGGTCGAGCACCTGCGGAAAGACAACGGTGAAGTGCGGCGTGTCGATGCGCCGCCAGTGGATCCCCGGAGGATTCTGCTGCGCGGAGAGCGCGTAGAGGATCGGAACCTGCGCCCGGGCGCTCCGTGCCCCCACAGCCAGCGCGGTGACGAGGGCCAGTACCGTCAGGAGCCGCCCCCGCACGACGCGCGTGCGACGGGACGACCGAGGCAAGGGAGCCGCGCGGAAACGAGGCGTCATGCCCCGGAAGTTACGGCTTCGCCCTCCGCACCGGGCGTCCCGCCAGCGCCCCGGTCAGCTTCCCCTCGCTGACCGCCAGCTTCCCGTTGACGATCACGTACTGCATCCCCTCGGCCAGCAACTCGGGGTGCTCGTACGTGGCGCGGTCGGCGACCTTCGCCGTGTCGAAGACGATCACGTCGGCCATGTACCCCGGCGCCAGGGTCCCGCGCTCTCCCATCCCGAGCGCCAGCGCCACCTCGCGACTCGACCGCTGCACCATCTGCTCCATGGTGAGGACCTTCCGTGCCAGGACATACTCCCGCAGCTTGTGCGGATAGGTCCCGTACTTGCGCGGATGTCCGTCGGAGCCATCCGAACCCGTGAACACCCACGGCTCGCGCATGAAGCGGACGATGTCGTCCTCGTTCATGTTGAACGACGCGACGCCGGCATCGCCGTTCATGATGATCTCCAGCGCGGTGAGGATCGGGTCCGCATTGCGCGCCCTGGCGATGTCGTCGAGCGTCTTCCCCACCAGCGACCGGTCGCGCCCCCCCGTGATCAGGAGCGACTTGGCCCCGCCACGGCGGCGCAGGTTGTTCTGCATCTCCGCCACCAGGCGATCGCGGTACTCCGGATTCGTGATCCGCGCGCGCAGCGAGTCGCGCCCCCCCGCCTCCGCCCAGCGGGGGAGCAGCGATGCCCCGACCGCCGTCCCGCTGGCGGTGTACGGGTACTGGTCCGCCGTCACCCGCTGCCCGTCCCGGCGGGCGCGGTTCACCAGGGCGATCACGCTGTCGCTCTGCCCCCAGACATCTATGCCTAACGCCTTGATGTGGGCGATGTGGACCGGTAGGCCAGCCTCCTTGCCGATGCGGAGGATCTCGCGGATCGACCCCAGCAGGCCGATCGTGTACGAGCTCTCGTCGCGCATGTGGGAATCGTACAGGCCGCCGCGCGACGCGGCCTCGCGGGCGACGGCGATGACCTCCTCGGTCGTTGCGTAGCTCTGTGGTGCGTAGTACAGCCCCGTGCTCAGCCCCAGCGCCCCCTCGTCGACCCCCTTCCCGACCATCGCCTTCATGAGCGAGAGCTGGTCCACGTTGGGCGCCGCCGATGACATCCCCAGTACCTTGCCGCGCACCGTCCCGAAGCCGACGAACAGCGCGGCATTGGTGCCGATCCCGCGCTGCTCCCACCGCGCGAAGTGGTCGGCCACGTCCACCGGGCCTCCCCCGTCGCTTCCCGCGACCACGGTCGTCACCCCCTGCATGAGGTAGGGGGCGTTCATCCGACGCTCGGCCCGGTCGCTCTGCAGGTCTCCGTAGGTGTGCGTGTGCGGGTCGATGAAGCCGGGGGCGACGATGAGCCCGCGCGCATCCATCTCGCGCCCTCCCTGCACTCCCTGCCGGCGCGCATCGCCCACGAAGGTGATGCGATCGCCCGTGATGGCGACGTCAGCGACGCGAGCCGCGCTCCCGGTCCCATCGATCACCGTTCCGCCACGGATGAGCAGGTCGGCGCGCCCCGGCGCCTGGGCGTCGATCGTGGCCGGCGGTGACAGGAGGGCGAGGAAAACCAGCGAGATGGCCCGGCAATTCTGGCGAAGCATGCGATCGGGAGCGGGAGTGGGAGCGGGAGTGGGGTGGGCGCACGGGCGAAGCTACAGCACCGTGAGAAAGAACGCGCGGGGCCGAACTCACGTTCGACCCCGCGCGGCGCGCACGCGCCCGTCGGGCAGAAGGGGGAAGCCACGACCCGCCGACCGCGCCCGCATGCTCTCATTCCTACCCCATGGTGCACTCGTGTTCCGATTGATGAGGTCCCGGCACGACGAGTGCTTCCCGCGACCAGCCGTCCGCCGTATGTTGGCCCGCCCTCTTCCGCACGCGGCGGCACGCCGCGGCGCGGCGCCTCGGCGCCACGCGCGCGGAACCGACAGGGCGGCCAGTCGGTCGTCGCCTGTCATCCACATTTCTTCGGAGATCCACCATGGGTGTCCTCGGTCAGGCTCGAGCGTCATTGCGCGCTCTCCTCGCCGCCTCCGCACTCCTCACGCTGGTGAGCAGCGTCGCCGTCGCCCAGGGCGGCACGATCACCGGTCGCGTGGTGGCGCAGGGTACCGGCGAAGCGCTCCCGGAGTCGCGCGTCATCGTCGTCGGCACGGCGCTCTTCGCGTCCACCGGTGCGGACGGGCGCTACACGTTGCGCAACGTCCCCGCGGGGACGTACGACCTGCGTGTGCTTCGTGTCGGCTACACCGAACAGAAGAAGTCGGTGACGCTTGCCGCCGGGCAAGACGTCACGGTCGATTTCGACATGGCGCAGGCGGTCATCAAGCTCGCCGAGGTGGTCACCACGGCCACGGGCGAGCAGCGGCGCGTCGAGCTCGGCAACTCCGTCACCTCCGTCGACGTCACCCAGCGCACGGCCACGGCGCCCGTCACCGACGTGGCCTCGCTCCTCGTGGCGCAATCGCCCGGCGTGCAGGTCATGCCCGGCAATGCGACCGGTGTCGGCGCCCGCATCCGCATCCGCGGCGTCAACTCGATCTCGCTCGTGAACGACCCGATCTACGTGATCGACGGCGTGCGCATGCGCTCCGACAACGGCTCCATCTCGGGTAACATCTTCACGGGCGGCGCCGCCCAGAGCCGCGCCCAGGACATCAATCCCTCCGAGATCGAGAGCATCGAAATCGTGAAAGGGCCGTCAGCTGCGACGCTCTACGGCACCGACGCGTCGAACGGCGTCATCGTGATCACCACCAAGCGCGGTCGCGCCGGGACGACGCGCTACAACGTCTTCGGCGAGACCGGACTCATCCAGGACCGCAATACCTGGCCCACGGCGTACACCCTCTGGGGGCACGCCCCCACCGGCTCCACACGCAACTGCCGGAACACGTCGCTCACGCAAGTCTCGAGCGGCCTCTGCCTCGCCGATTCGCTCAGCAAGTTCAATCTCTTCGACAACGACCGCACCACCCCCCTGGGGACCGGGAGCCGTCAGGTCGCCGGGTTGCAGGTGTCGGGCGGCGTGCAGCAGCTGCGCTACTTCGTCAGCGGGCAGTACGAGAACGAGGAGGGGATCCTCAAGATCCCCGACTTCGACCGCCAGCGTCTCGACACGCTGAACATCAAGATCCTCGACCAGTGGGCCACCCCGAACGCGCTCAAGCGCGGGACCTTCCGCGCCAACCTCGACGCCGCGCTCAGTCCCAAGCTCGACGCGCAGTTCTCCTCGGGCTACATCACGCTCGCCAACCGGCTCCCGCAGAACGACAACAACGCCTACGGCCTTCTCTCCAACGCCTTCGGCGGCCCGGGCTACGAGCTGGGGCGCATCAGCACGCTCGGCTTCGACCTGCACGGCTATCGGGCCAACACCCCGGCCGAGTCGTTCCAGATGGAGGTCACGCAGTACATCAATCGGTACATGGGTTCGACGAACGTCAACTATCGTCCCATGAGCTGGCTGTCGGTCCGCGCCGACGCCGGCGTCGACTTCATCGGGCGCATCGACCAGGAGCTCTGCCGCCGCGGGACGTGCGCCGACGTCGGCACCGTGCGCCAGGGCTTCGTCCAGGACGACCGCACCAACTTCCGCACCATCACGCTGAACGGCATCGCCACCGCCACCTTCACCCCCTTCACCGCCGTTACCTCGCGCACGTCGGTCGGGACGCAGTGGGTGAACAACACCTTCGACCGCAACGGCGCCGGCTCGTCGAACCTCACGCCGGGCGCCACGACCATCGACGGCGGCGCCACCAAGTCGGCCGACGCCTCGTTCGACCGCAACAAGACCTTCGGCGTCTTCCTCGAAGAGCAGGTCGCCCTTCGCGACCGTCTCTTCCTCACCGCCGCCGTGCGCTCCGACCAGAACAGCGCCTTCGGCACCGATTTCCAGCGCGTCTACTACCCGAAGTTCAGCGCGTCCTACGTGATCTCGGATGAACCCTGGTTCCCCAGGTCTTCGTGGCTCAGCCAGTTCCGCCTGCGCTCGGCCTATGGCGCCTCCGGGGTGCAGCCAGGACCGAACGACGCCCTGCGCTACTACTCGCCGACCACGTCGAACGTCGCAGCCCTGGACCAGCCCGGTGTCACGTTCACCTCGCTCGGAAACGACGTTCTCAAGCCCGAGCGCGCGACCGAGTTCGAGGGAGGCTTCGATTCACGCCTCTTCAACGACCGCGCCTCGCTCGAGGTGACCTACTACCGCAAGCTCACCAAGGACGCCCTGGTCGGCGCCGTCGTCCCGCCCTCACTGGGTACCGGCAACTCCAGCCAGCGCGCCAACCTCGGCTCGGTACGCAACAGCGGGCTCGAGGTGCTCCTCAATGCGCTGGTCGTCGACAACCGCCGCATCACCTGGAACGCCTCCATCAACGGTTCCACCAACGACAACGAACTGCTGACGCTCGGCAGGGACGCGCAGGGGCGCCCGCTGGCACCGCAAGTCGGGACCACCACTCGCAACCAACCCGGCTACCCGCTCTTCGGCTATTGGCAACGGAAGATCACGGGCTACAACGACGCCAACGGCGACGGCATCCTCACCCTCTCCGAGATCACGGTCGACGACTCCAACACCTTCGTCGGCTATTCGATGCCTCGCTACGAAGCCGTCCTCACCAACAGCATCGAGCTGTTCAAGAAGCAGCTCCGCGTCACGGCGCTCTTCGACTACAAGGGCGGGCATTACCTGCTGAACGGGACCGAACGCATCCGCTGCGGAAGCCGCAACAACTGCTACGGCGCGTACGACCGGACGGCGCCACTCTGGCAGCAGGCTCGCGCGGTCGCGGTGCGTGAGCACGCCTCGCGTACCCAGGCGGGCTTCATGGAGAAGGCCGACTTCGTCCGCTTCCGCGAGCTATCGGCCAACTGGCTGATTCCGCGGTCGCTCACGTCGCGCGCCTGGGGGGCCAAGGACGTAAGCCTCAATTTCGCCGCCCGCAACCTCAAGCTCTGGACCGACTACAGCGGCCTCGACCCCGAGAGCAACTCCGACGTGGGCTCCACGTCGTCGCTCCCGAGCGACTTCCAGGCCATGCCCGTCCCGACCTACTTCATCCTTCGACTCAACGTCGCGTTCTGACCCGCGCGAGGTGACTACTCTCATGAACCGATACATCGCGACATATCGGGCGGTCGCCCTGGCGGCCGCGGTGGCCGCGCTCACCGCGTGCTCCCGCGACCGGCTGCTCGGCGTCACCGATCCCGACATCATCGCCCCGGACAACCTCAACTCGGCCGACGGCGCCGAGGGAATGCGCGTGGGCGCCATCAAGGTCTTCAAGTACATGACCGCCCTCGACGAGAGCTCGTGGTTCTACGGCGGCCTTCTCGTCGACGAGTGGAAGTCGGCCGACACCTTCACGCAGCGCGACGAGACCGACCAGCGCAACGTGACCGAGCAGAACTCGCTCGTGACCGTGGCCTATCGCCAGATCCATCGCACGCGCATCCAGGCCTACGCGGCCGCCAAGGCCCTGCAGACGTACAGCCCGAATGCCAGGGCCAGGATTGGCGAGATGTTCTTCGTCAAGGGTTACGCCGAGCTGCAGTCCGCACTCGACTTCTGCAACGGACAGCCGTACGCCAACCTGTCCACCGGGACGCCCGACATCGCCGCAGCGATCGACGGCCCCACGGCCTTCAACATCGCGCTCGCCTCGTTCGACTCCGCCCTCGTCGCGGTGGGAACGGGGGCCGATTCCATCAGCACTCGCGTACGCTACGCGGCACAGGTGGGACGGGGGCGCGCGCTGCTTGCGTTAGGCAAGCTACCCGAGGCCGGGGCGGCCGTGGACAAGGTGCCGGCGACCTTCACCTTCAACCTCACCTGGCCAGGCTCGCAGGGCATCGAGGACAACCTCATCTGGGGACTCTCGATCTCCGCGCGTCGCTACACGGTGCAGGACTCCGCCGATTCCCAGGGCGGGCGCATCGTCAACGCGATGCCGTTCGTCTCGGCCAAGGACCCGCGCGTTCCGGTCTCCAAGCGCACGGGCGTCCCCTTCGGGTTCGACGGCGTGACGCCCTACGACCAGCAGGGTGTCTTCCCGGCCTTCAACTCGCCCGTCCCCGTCGCCAACTACGTGGATGCGCAGTTGATCCTGGCCGAGTCGCAGCTGGCGGCCGGAAACGCGGCCTGGCTCACGACGCTCAACGCCCTGCGCGCCGGGCCAAGCAACATCGGCGCACTGACGATCTCGGGGATGCCGCCCCTCACCGACCCGGGCTCCACGACGGCGCGCCAGCAGCTTCTCTTCCGGGAGCGCGCCTTCTGGACGTTCGGGCGCGGACAGCGCCTGGGTGACCTGCGCCGCATGATCCGCCTCTACGGCTTCACGGCCGCCCAGGTATTCCCGGGCGAAGGCGGACTCAATCCGCGCAAGAACGCGCAGTACGGACCGGATCTCAACCTCCCGGTTCCCCAAGCCGAGCGCAACAACCAGCTCTACACCGGCTGCATCGATCGCAAGGCATAGCGCCGACCGAGAGCGGTGATGGCGACAGCGGGGGGGCCGGCCGGATCGGCACCCCCGCTGTCCGCTGTAATCACCCTGCAAGGCGCCTTTGTCTATCCTGGGCATACAAGCAGCACGTTCCGTAGTGGAACGCCCGATCATCGCGCGGCCCCCTCGCCAGGAATGCTGCAGCGAGCGGTCCGAACCCAGGAACAGGGAGGGGCATCATGCGCGCACGCATGAATTCCGGCATCGTCGCCACACTGGCGACGGTGGGAGTACTGGCTGCCTTTGCGTCGTCGGTGCTCGCGCAAGGCAACACGGGCACCGCGTCGTCACGGCAGTCGACGGTCCAGGTGCAAAACGACAGGAAGGTCCCGGTCACCGTCTTCGTCGAGGGAGGTCCGTTCGATCTTCGCATCGGCGTCGTCGGACCCATGCAAACGACGACCTTGCGACTCCCCCCATGGGTCGCGAGTGATGGAGAGGCGATACGCATCTTCGTACAGCCCGAAGGGGGAGAGGATCTGGAGTCACAGGAGCTGATCGTGCATCGCGACGTGCAGCTCGGTGTACTCGTCCCGGCGTCCGGCTACCCGTGGTCGATGCAGCCGGCGGCGGCGAGGATGACCGCGGTGCTCACCCCCGATGAGCTGAGCGCCACCACGCTGACCGTCGAGAACCACCGGTCGGTGGAGGTGACGATCTATGCAGAGCAGGGGGAGTTCGACGTGCGTCTCGGCACGGTCGCGGCTGGGGAGATCAACACGCTCAACCTCCCCAAGTGGCTCGTGAACGACCACCAGGCGATCGAGATCTTCGCACACCCGGCGCGGGGAGAGGACCTGGAGAGCACGCGCATCGACCTCCGGAAGGGTGAGCACCTCGGGCTCCGGATTCCGGCCCAGTAGGGTCGCATCGGCTGCGCACCGGGGCCAGCGGCACGCGACGGTCGGGCTGGGTGCCGAATCCCCTGGACGTCATCGCCCAAGCGCGGGGGCGGACATGCGTCCGCCCCCGCGTTGCCGTCTTCCCGGGCGCATGGGCCGGGGTGCCCCGCGCGAGCGATGGTCCATCTCGCCTGCTCCCTTCAGCGCCCCCCCTCGCTTCGTCGTAAGATTCGAGGAACCTGACAAGCCCCCCGCCCGGAGTGTCCCCAGATGCTCAGCTCTCGCTGCACGATCCTCTCGCTTGCCGTGCTCGCGTCGACGAGTGGTGCCCAGCAGGCGCCACGTCCCTGGACGTTCATGGACCAGCAGTTGCTGCGGCAGGCCGTCGCGCCGGTGCTCAGCCCTGACGGGACCCGCCTCCTCTATGCCCTGTCGGTCCCCGACTGGAAGGAGGCGAAGCGCTTCACCGATCTCTACGTCGTTTCCACTCGCGACGGGCTGGCCAGCACCCGGCAGCTCACCTTCACGAAGGACAAGAACGAGACGTCGCCGCGCTGGGCGCCCGATGGCTCGTTCTTCGTCTTCGCCAGCAATCGCGACGCCGCGGGGGGCGCGGCGACGCAGCAACTGTACCTGATGCGCCCCGACGGCGGCGAGGCGCGCAGGGTCACCGACATCAAGGACGGCGTCGGCGCGTTTGCCTTCTCGAAGGACGGCAAGTGGCTCGCCTTCTCCGCCGGCAAGAACGGCGAGCAGCAGGTGATGGCGCTCCCGCTCGCCGGCATCGACACCGCACAGGCGCGCCCGCTCACGCGACACGCGACACCCGTCGGCTGGTGGCGCTTCTCGAACGATGGGCAGCGACTGTACTTCATCGCCGCCGACTCGGTCGACCAGGCGAACAAGGAGCGCATGGAAAGGAAGTTCGATGTCCGGATCCGCAACCAGGACATCCCGCTCAATCACCTGTGGACCGTCGACGTCGCCACGGGTGCCGAACGGCGGCTCACGCAAGGCGACCAGTTCTCGGTGGAGGGGGTCACGCTGTCGGACGACGGCAGGTGGGCCGGGATCCGCGCCTTCCCCAACGACCGCTACGCCCGCACCACGATCGAGGGAGGGAACCACAGCGACCTCTACCTGCTCGACCTCTCCAGCGGCGCCCTCGAGCGCCTGACCGACAACACGAACATCGCCGAGTCCGGCCTCTCGTTTGCGCCTGACGGAAAGACGATCGCCTTCTCGGCCTCCGACGACTTCAAGTACTTCCGCGCCAACAAGGTCTACACCCGCGCCATTTCAGCGGCGGGGACCCCCTTCACCAAGCTCGGCGCCGGCTACGACGGCGACGTGACCATCGGCTGGTGGTCCGACGACTCGCGGACGATCTATTTCAACGATGGGGTCAGGGCCACCAGCCAGCTCCTCGCCCTCGACGTCACCACCAACACCGTGCGGCAGCTGACGGACGTCAGGGCCGCGCTGTTCGCCCAGAAGGACGACGACAGCGGAAGGATCCTGCTCCAGTACAGCGACCCCAAGACGCCTGCCGTCCACTTCGTCGTCGATCGCGCCGAAGACGTGGCCAACCGCAGCGCCTGGCGGCAGGTCACCAACGCCAACCCACAGGTGGGGAACATCCTCCTCGGCGAGGAGGAGGAGATCTGCTGGAAGTCGGTCGACCGCAAGACGGCCTGCGGCATCCTGGTGAAGCCGGTGGGTTACGTCCCCGGCAAGCGGTATCCGCTCATCGTCGCCATTCATGGCGGTCCGCAGGCCGCCGACATCCTCACCTTCAACGGCGGGTACGGCGCGCAAGCGTATGCGGGTGACGGCTACATGATCCTCAAGCCCAACTACCGCGGCTCCACCAACTACGGTGAGGCGCACAAGTGGGGGATCGTGAACGACTACTTCCGCAAGGGCTACGAGGACATCCTGACCGGCGTCGACAAGCTCATCGCCGACGGCCTCGTGGACGGTGACCGGATGGGCGTCCTGGGTTGGAGTGCTGGCGGCCACTGGACCAACTGGATCATCACCCATACCACGCGCTTCAAGGCGGCATCCTCGGGAGCCGGGACGGCGAACTGGATCTCGATGTATGCCCAGAGCGACATGCAGGACGTGCGGGCCAACTACCTGGGCGGCAAGCCGCCGTACGACGACTTCGAGGCATACTGGAAGCAGTCACCCATTCGCTACATCAAGAATGCGAAGACGCCGACCATGATCCACGTCGTCGACGGCGACCCGCGCGTGCCGCGCCCCCAGAGCGAGGAGCTGTACATGGGACTGCGCAAGGCCGGCGTCCCGACGGAACTCTTCGTGTATCCCGGGAGTACGCACGGCATCCCCGACCCCCGCAACCAGCTCCTCAAGTCCGTCGCCGAGAAGGCGTGGATGGATCACTGGATTCTCGGCAAGGGGAAATTCCAGTGGAAGGACGTGCTCCAGACGCTCGAAGCGTCGGCCCGGGAGACGAAGGCTTCGACGACGTCCAGCCCGTAGTCGCGCCGCCGGGTTGGCGCTGCGGCTTCGCGGGGGGACGGGATGGTGCGTGCGGCCAGCACGCACCATCTTCCGCGGCGCCCCGCCGCGGTGCTCGGCTTCGATGTCTCATGGCCGCGCCCCGGTGGCCCGCCGCACCACTCCGCGAACGCCCCGACCGAGATTGACACCCGCATGAGCGACATCGACGCGCCCGATACCTCCGACGCGCCGTCCCCCATTCTTCGGCAGGTGATAGCCGTCCTCGCACTGGCGAACGCCGGCGTCGCGACCTACCTGCACCTCTGGAAGCGGGGATTCATGGGCGCCCTGAGCTGCGGCGCGGGACACGGCTGCGAGCAGGTGCAGCTCTCCTCGTGGGGGTGGTTCCTCGGCCTGGATGTCGCCTTCATCGGCGCCGTGGGCTACACCCTCATCCTCGTCACCAGCCTTCTCGGGACGCAGGAGCGCTGGAGCGCCGCCCGGTGGCCCACCATCGCGCTGGCGGCACTCGTCTATCCCGCCTTCCTCTTCACGCTCCGGCTCAAGTACGCCGAGTTCATCATCATGAAGACGTTCTGCCCCTGGTGCGCCATCTCGGCGGTGACCATCACGCTCTTCACGGTACTGGTCTGGCTGGACTGGAAGCGGGTGCGGGCGCTGTAGCGGCCGGCGGCGCACTCACTCCCGCACGGCGCCCCCTTGCCAACAGCACTCGCCCTGCCGGCACACCGGGAGGCTGGCCCTACCCGGGGGCCGCGATCTCGCGCAGTGCCGTCACGAAGACATCCAGCTCAGCTGCGGTCGTGTAGACGTGAGGCGTGACCCGCACACCATGCACGCCCGCACCGTCGATGGCCACCGTCCAGATGCGATGTCTCTCCATCAGCGTGCGCGCCAGGTCACCGGGTTTCATCCCGTCCACGCCCACGTTGGCGATCGCGCACGAGCGCAACGGGTCGCTCGGTGTGTTTAGGATGACGTTCGGCATCCCGCGTACTTTCGAGACCCAGTAGTTCTGCAGGTATCGCAGTCGTGCCTCCTTGCGAGGCGTGCCGATGGCCTCGTGGAAGTCGATCGCGTCGCCGATCGCGAGATCGGTGTGCACGGGATGCGTCCCGGTGTGGTTCAGCTTCCGGATGTCGTCGTCCTTGAAGCTCGAATCGCCGAACAGCGGCCACAGCGAGGAAACGCGGTCACGGCGCACGTAGAGGATTCCCGCCCCCAGCGGTGTCCCCAGCCACTTGTGCAGCGATGCCCCGTAGTAATCCACGTCGAGGTCGGGGATGCGGAAGTCGAGCTGGGCCAGCGCATGCGCGCCGTCGACCATGACCTGGACCCCCCTCGCGTGCGCCATGTCCGCGATCTTCCGCACGGGAAGGATCTGTCCGGTGATGTTCACCATGTGGCACACCATCAGGAGCCGAGTGCGTGGCGTGATCGCATTGGCGTACAGCTGCACGATCTCGTCGTCGCTCGACGGGTCGATCGGAAGCGACACCACGCGGTTCACCATCCCGTACCGTCGCGCCTGCAGCTTGAACATGTCGAGCATGGCGCCGTAGTCCTGCGCCGCCATCACCGCCTCGTCTCCCTCCTTCCAGTCGAACCCGCCGATCACCGTGTCGAGCGACTCGGTGGTGTTGCGGGTGATGATGAGCTCCTCCGGGGCGCAGCCGGCCAGCGCGGCGAGGCGCGTGCGCACCGCCTCCTTGTTCGGGTACTGGCGCGTCCGCATGTAGTGTGACGCCTCCAGGTTCACGTCGCGCACGTGCCCGATGAAGCGCTCGAGCACCTCCTGCGCCTGCATCGAGTAGTAGCCGTTCTCGAGGTTGATGTAGTCAGGCGTTAGGCGGTAGCGCGTGCGGATGCCGACCCAGAAGTCCTCGTCCCGGGCGAGCGCGTCGACGGGGAGGCGCGCATATCGCGCCAGTTGTCCGGGAGCGAAGAAGACGCCGAGCGAGGCGCCACCGAGCGTACGCAGGAAATCGCGCTTGTTCATCGGAGAGGGGACACGGGTGCGGGTCAGCGGTTGAAGTAAGCTCGCCGCCGTCCCGCCGGCGAGGGGGCGCGACCGGGACGTCGCGCCGGCCTGCAATCCCGTCCTGCCGGGGGGTAATTCCACCCATTCGCGTCATCCCCGTCCGCATCATCATCCCTGCGTGCGCCAAGTGAGTGACCGATCCAGCCCCCCTCGTGAGGTATAGTCCAATGCTCCAGCTCCTTTCCTCGTTGCTCCTCGAGTCACGCATCCCCGCCATGCGGCCCCTGGCCCGTGCGGCCATGATCGCCACGCTCGTGGGGATGACGACCGGGACCACCGCCTGCTCCGAGAACGAATCCACCGGCCCGAACCAGCGCCTCGTCTATGGAGACGCCCAGGCGCTGGGCCAGGGGACGGCGCGCAGCTACGTCATCCTCGACAACGCCGGCAAGCCGGCATCGTTAGGTGTGGCGATCTCCGAGACGGCGATGGCCACTCTCCCGCAGGCCACCATCCCGGGGTTGCCCGCGGCGGCGATGCTCACCCTCACGCTCCCCGCGGAGGCCGCCTACACCGGCTTCAACCACGTCATGCTCGACTGGAACCCCGCCGGACACGAACCCGAGCACGTCTACACGCACCCGCACTTCGACTTCCACTTCTACCAGATCACTCCGGCGCAGCGCAACGCCCTGCTCCCCACGAATCCGGACTTCGCTGCCAAGACGGGGGTCTTCCCGGCAGCCGAGTATGTCCCGAGCGGCTACATGGCGATGTCGACCCTCGCCAACATCCCGCCAGCAGCCGCTGCGGTCCCCTTCATGGGCATGCACTGGCTCGACACCTCGGCCCCCGAGCTGCAGCCGCCGCCGAACAACAAGACCTTCACCAGCACCTTCCTCTGGGGCTCCTACGACGGGCGCTTCATCTTCCTCGAGCCGATGATCACCAAGGCGTTCATCGACACGGCCAAGGGCAAGTCCGAGGGCATCACCTTCCCGCTTGCCGTGCCGGCCAAGGTGACCTCGACGGGGATGTACCCGAACGCCTACTCCATCAAGTACGATGCGGCGGCCAAGGAGTACCGCATCGCCCTCGACGGACTCGTGGCCAAGCAGGCGGCGCAGTAATCCCGCATCGGCGGGGCTGCCCCTCGGGCGCTCCACAGAGGGACATCGCGGCCGCTGCCCCCTCCGGGGCGGCGGCCGCGATGCCTTGCGTCATCCTGCACGCTGCGGTTGCTTGGAAAACGTGGCGCAGCGGCCGATCGCCCTGGCCGCCCCACCGAGGAACTCGCCAACCTGTCACGCGGGAGGATGTCATGTCCGTCGCCAAGGTCACCGAGATCATCGCCTCGTCGGAGAAGTCCTTCGACGACGCCATGGCCGCCGGCATCAAGCGCGCCAACCAGACATTGCGCAACATCCGGGGCGCATGGGTCAAGGAGATGAAGGTGGACTGCGAAAACGGGAAGATCACGACCTACCGCGTCACCATGAAGGTCACCTTCATCCTCACCGACTGAGCGCGCGGCTGCATGTTCCCGCCCCTCCTCCGCCATGCCCCGCCCCTCTTGCTCCTGACGGTGCTCTCCGCCAGCGTCTCGGCGGCGCAGGATACGGGGCATCGCTGGAAGGTCCACGACCCCGACCGACCCAAGCCTCCCGTCGTCACCCCCGGGGCGCAGCCGGGCCTCGCACCGAGCGACGCCGTCGTGCTGTTCGACGGGCGGTCCCTCGACGAGTGGACGGCACGCGACGGTTCGCCCGCCCGGTGGGTCGTCGGGGACGGCTACATGCAGACCGTCCCCGGAGCCGGCGCCATCGTCTCCAGGCGGGCGTTCGGCGACGTGCAGCTGCACGTCGAATGGTCCACACCGTCGCCGGCCGTGGGGACAGGGCAGGGACGCGGCAACAGCGGCATCTACTTCATGGACAACTACGAAGTGCAGGTGCTGGACTCGTACCGGAACCAGACCTACGCCGACGGGCAGGCCGCGGCGCTGTACGGGCAGCACCCACCCCTCGTCAACGCGTCGCGCCCGCCGGGCGAGTGGCAATCGTACGACGTCGTCTTCCGCCGCCCGCGCTTCGGCGCCAACGGCGCGCTGGTGTCACCCGCGCGCATGACCGTCTTCCACAACGGGGTCCTCGTGCAGGACAACGCCGAGTTGTGGGGGCGCACCAACTGGCTGGTCGCCGATCCGTACGCGAGGCACCCCGACGCGCTGCCGTTCGTGCTCCAGGATCACGATCACCCGGTCCGCTATCGCAATTTCTGGGTGCGGCCGCTCCCCGACCCGCCATCCGACGAGCGCGGCCCCCGCGCGAGTCGGCCAAGGATCTCCCTCTCTCCCACGGCGCTGCAGCGCTTCGTCGGGACCTATCGCCGCGGCGCAGAAACCGTGGCGGTCGTCACCCGACGCGGCGCACACCTCTTCCTCGACCCGTTCGGGCGAGGCGTCCAGATCGAGCTCATCCCGCGAGACGCGACCAGCTTCGACTTCCAGCACACGGCCGGCACCGCCGAGTTCATCAGCGAGCCGGGCCGGCCGGCGCGCCTCATCGTCAGGGTCGCCGAGGTCGAGGCGACCGCGGAGCGTATTCCATGACGGCTCACGACTTCGTGTTGGTCCTGGCTCGGGAGCTGACTGCGCTCCGCGCCGAGGTCCTCGCCTATCCCGATGACCAGTCGGTGTGGGCGCTCCCCCCCGGCGCCCCGAACAGCGGGGGGACGCTCGTGCTTCACCTCTGCGGAAACCTGCGCAGCAATGTCGGGGCAGGGCTCGGCGGCTCGGGATACGTGCGCGATCGCGACGCCGAGTTCAGCACCCGCGGCGCGTCACGCGCCGAGCTCGCGGCGCTCGTGGACATCACCGCCGCCGAGGTCGGAAAGGCGCTCGAGGCCCTTCCCCACGAGCGCATGGCCGGCACGATGACGGTGGCGAACTCCACGCTCCCGGTGAGCCGCGGGTTGTTGCATCTGGCGACTCACCTTGCGTACCATCTCGGGCAGGTCGATTTCCATCGGCGACTCGTCACCGGAGACACACGCGGGGTGGGCGCCCTCGGAGTCGCCCCCCTGGCCGGCTGAGTCGGCGCGTCGCGCCCGGCCGCCTATTCCGGCTTCGCCGGAGCGGCTGCGGGCTTGGGGCCGCTCCCCTGGTTCCCTCGTCCGCGCCACCGCGGCTCGGGAGGTGCCGCCCGACGCGCCAGCAGGTCCTCGTAGTACGCCACCACCCGAGGCCGGACGCTGGCTTCCGTGTCACCGACCTCGGCCCGGAATGGCGCATAGCGATGACGATCGTCGCTCGAGACGCTGAACCACCACCACGGGTCGTCCTGAACGCCGCGCAGGCCCTCTCGCGTGCAGGTGTAGGTCCGCTCGTTGTCGACGAACGAGAAGGACGTCGGCGTAATGGCTTTGGCTTTGGACATGCCTAAAGGTAGTCGATCCTCCCCTCCAATTGACCCCTGTCCCGTCGCGTTCTCCCGCAAGGGGCCCCCGTTCCACGCCGCGTCGCGCGGCACGCGACCCTCAATCTTCTCGCTTCCCAATCGTAAGACGTTTACACGCAACGACTTACCGCTGATTTGATGTCCACCATGACCGATCAGGATCGCCTCCTCGGCACCCGCCGTGGTGGGCTCGAGGCGCTCGCTTCCGTGCCTCCTCTTCATGCTCCTGACCCCGATCATGGTGCTGCTCATGATTCCGCCGGTCCGCCCATTCAACCTCTTCTTCACCTACGTCGTTCCGCTGGTGCCGCTCATGGTCCGGTGGGACGGCGTCGTGTCGCCCCTGCGCACCTACGACGCGCACGAACTGCGGGCGCTGGCAACATCCGTCCCACACAGCCATCGATTCCGCGGGGACGCGGGCGAGATCGCGCTCAACGGTCCGATCCCCGTCACGTACCTCATAGGACTCCCCAACGGCTGACCGGCGCTTCGCCCACCGCCTCCCGCTCCCTCGTGACCACAGCCACACCCCCCATGCGCGCTCCTGCCACGCTCGTCGCAGCCCTCCTCCTGACGTTGACCTCGACGGGCCCCGTCGCTGCGCAGCCGCCCCAGCCGGCCGACACCGCCGATCCGGTCGCGTACCTCGTGTCGCAGCTCGACCTCGAGCGCTATAAGGCGACCATCAAGGGGCTGACGCAGTTCGGTGACCGACGGCAAGGGACGGCGCGCAATCGCGCCGCTCTCGACTGGATCGAGGCCCAGCTGAAGAGCTACGGCTGCACGAACACCGAACGCCTCGACTACGACTTCACCCCGGCGCCACCGGCGCCGCGACCGGCGCAAGCGGCTGGCGCGCGCCCCGGCGCAGCCACTCCCCGTCCGGGAGCCGGCGGATCGCGCCCCCGGGGCATCCGGGCCCGCACCGGGGTGAACAACGATTCGCTCGCGCAGCCCGACGCGCGCCTTCGCGCCCTCAACGCCGAGCCGAGTACGCCGGGAAAGCGGCAGAACGTCTACTGCACCAAGATCGGCACCGCGCACCCCGACGAGATGTACATCGTGGGCGCGCACATGGATGGCATCGGCTGGGGTGAGGCCGCCAACGACGACGGGTCGGGAACGGCGCTGGTCATGGAGCTCGCCCGCGTCTTCTCGATGCCGGGCGTCACGACCGATCGATCGATCCGATTCATCCTCTGGAACAACGAGGAGACGGGGCTCAACGGTGCCCGCGCATACGTCGCGCAGCGCCAGGCCCTCCAGGGCAAGGAAGTACCGGCAGGATCGGGGAGGTACCCGGAGCCCCGGTGGCTCGGGATGATCCAGCACGACATGATGATGTGGGACCACGGCATGCCCCGCGCCGACGGGACGCTCGATCCGGAGCAGCGCCCGGAGGCCGACGTGAACGTCGAGTTCCAGTCCAACTCGAAGATGTCGGAGCAGTCGGCCAGGCTCGCCTGGTTCTTCCACGCGGCGAACGAGAAGTACGCCACCGACTATCCGGCCACGGTCGGTCCCCACATGACCAACACCGACTCGGCGCCGTTCCAGGACATCGTTCCGTCCATCTCGTTGCGTGAGAACGAGCGCGGGGCCCACACGGGCAACGGGTGGAACCCGCACTGGCACCAGCCCACCGACCTCTTCTCCACGTACAGCGACAAGGATTTCCGCCTGGGCCTCAACGCCGCCCAGACCACCCTGGGAGCGCTGGGGATGCTGACGGGAGCACGCGTGTCTCGTTAGGCCGCGATCGTCGGTCGCCGGGCCCTGTTCCACGCACCCGACGGTGGGTGGGACGGGGCCGGCCACTGGCCCCGCGGCAGCATCACCACGGCCGCACCCGCTCGCCGAGCTTCCCGAGCGCCAGCATTTCCGCGAGCTCGTCGCCCAGCCGCTCGCTCTCGTCGAGCACCCGCTGCCAGGTGCGCTGCCGCGTGGCCTCATCCATCACGTAGAAGTCCCGGCGGTCCGGGATCTTCTGGTTAGGCAGGCTCGCGACGAAGGCATCCGACGGGGCGATCAGCAGCGCCCGGCGAAAGTTGTCGCCGCGGGCACGGCGCCAGCGCAACGACTTGTCGAACCACCCCGGGACGATGTGGCTGTAGAAGTGCGGGTACAGCACGAGCCCATCGCCGGGACCGAAGTCGAGGTCGAGGTGATAGTCGAGCACCCCGCCGTCCCAGTGCACCCCCGCCGGCGTCCCCGGGATCGTCACCCCTTCCATCAGCAGCGGGATCGATCCTGACGCCAGGAGCGCCGCTCGCAGGTTCTCGGGCGTGAGCGCCACGTGCGTCGTGGGGAGGTCGGAGATGGCCCGAAATGGTGACGCGTCGCCGGCGCTGTGGAAGATGAAGCGCCGCATGTGCAGCGCCAGCGACTTGCGGCTGACGAGGTTCCCCGCCGCCGCCAGCGCGATCCCGCCCATCAGGAGCGACCGCCGCTCGCTCGCGGCCAGTCCGCGCCCCTCGGCGGTGATGACGTGGAGTCGCGCCCACGGATGGCTGAGGATCTCCTCCACGCCGGTGGCGCCCAGTATCAGGTCCAGCGCGCGCGACAGGACCTCCGAGACTTCTTTCGTCGAAGGATGCCGGCTGTAACGCTGCTCGTAGATGTAGGCGTGATGCCCGCGCGCCAGCGCCGCCACCGGGTCGCGCTGCCCCAGGCATGCCATGCGCCAGCTCCCGATCGACGAGCCGATCAGGTGAAGCGGGCGCCTGCGGGACGCTGCCAGGAAGGTGCCGAAGAGGAAGCGGTCTAGCCCGGCCAGCGCCAGCCACTTGGCTCCCCCGGAAGCGCCCGGCATGATGTCGACGTCATCCGGCCGCAGCCCGCGCTCCCGGATGATGCGGAGGGCGTCTGGTCCGGCGCGAAGGGAGAGCGCGTGCATGCGTCGGGAAGCTAGCGCCTTCGTCCAGCTGGCCGAAGCGGGCCGTGCGGTACCACGACGCCGTGACACCGCACCTACGAGACGCGCGCCCCACGGCAGTCAGCCATGGAGCGCGCGAAAGGACCACGAGAGGCGCCGGCCGGAATCGAACCGGCGAATAGCGGTTTTGCAGACCGCTGCCTTACCACTTGGCTACGGCGCCATGACCGGGGAAGCTAGGGGGGCAACCCTCGGTCCTCAAGGTGAAGCGCGTCGGACCCGGCGGCACGTCAGGTCTCCGGTGCCGCCGCGTGTCCTGTGCACTGTCCGCGCTACGCATGCGGGTACGGTGACCCATGCGCTTCCGGCGTTCCCGCACTTTCGTGCGAATGGATTCCTTCACGCCATGACCGTCGCCATGACGATGCATCATACGAGACACGCTCCACGCGTCCCCCTCCCCCGCCGCGCTGCCGCGCGCTGCTCCGCCGTCCTCGCGCAGGCCTCGATTCTCCTCGCTCTCTCCGCCTGTGCCAGTGACGAGGTCACCAACCCGGGGCCCTCGTCCACGGGCAAGTCCGCTGTCGCGAGCGTCGAGTACATCGGGACGCGCGCCGCGCTCTTCCTCGACACGGGGACCGAGCAGCGGACCAAGGTCGTATTCAATGGCGCCTCCGACCCCATTCCCGGCAATTCTCCCCTGCTTCCGTCGCTGGCCGACGCCAACCTGCTCGCATTGGGGCCGCTCTCCTGGAGCCCGACCGGCAACAAGTTGGCGATGGTCGCAACACTCGCGTACGACCAGTCCGAAGTCGTGGTGGCGAACGCCGATGGCAGCGCCCCGCGCGTCGCCTCGCCCAATACCCAGATCATCCTGAGTGCCCCCGATTGGTCGCCGGACGAATCGAAGCTCGCCTACGCCATGAGCACCCTCGGGCACGCCCTCGGCGTCGACATCTTCGTCACCGACCTCACCACCAACCAGGTTCAGCGCCTCACCACGGGGCTCAACTACTCGCAGTTGGGAGGTTCCATTCGCTTCAGCAGCGACGGACGCTTCGTCTTCTACTCGCGCCCTGTGGCCGAGGGAGGGGCTCCCTTGTTCGACAAGGTGTGCGAGGTCTGGCGGATCGAGCTGGCGACCGGTGCGCGCATCCGCCTTGCGGACGGAATCAACGGGACGGTGCAGGCCATCTCGCGCTCCGGCACCTGGGCCCTCGTGATCCGGCGCACCGGCGTCCTTCCGGGCGGCGATTTCGATCGTGCCCTCGTGCGCGTCCCCCTGACCGGCAGCGGTCCCGAGCTCTCCCTGATCCCCAAGGGACTGGTGCAGTACGCCCACCTCACCAACGACGACCTTCGCGCCATCTACGCCATCGACGAGGCAACGGTCGCAGGGAGCACGGCGCTCGCCTTCCGCTCCGTCGCCGCCGTGGGGGGTGAGGTCGTTGCCGTCCGCGGGACGGGAGCGCAGACCATCGTCGCGGACGAGTTTTTCAGGCCGTAGATTGGGGGGATGACCGCTCCCGCCGGATCACCCTCTCTGGTCTCGCTCGACGCCATTCGCGAGGCACGCACGGCCATCGCGCCGCACGTGCACCACACCCCCGTGATGGGGTCGAGCTACCTGGGGAGTCGCGCCGGCGCATGGGTCGTCCTCAAGCTGGAGCTCTTCCAGAAGACGGGATCGTTCAAGGCGCGAGGGGTCGTGAACACCCTCCGCCAGCTCTCGGCTGAGGAGCGCGCACGGGGAGTGATCTCGCTCTCGGCGGGGAACCACGCGCAGGCGCTGGCATGGGGAGCATCCCGCTTCGGGATCAGTGCCACCATCGTCATGCCGTCGACGGCGGTCCCCTCGAAGGTTGCGGCCACGCGGGGGTACGGCGGCGAGGTGATCCAGACCGACGGGGATCTCTTGGCCACTGCCCTCGAGCTGCAGCGCGTGCGTGGCCTCACCCTCGTCCACCCCTTCGATGACCCGCGCGTCATCGCCGGCCAGGGAACGGTCGGCATGGAGATCATGGAACAGGTGCCGGAGGCCGACGTCGTCATCGTCGCCTGCGGCGGGGGGGGACTCATTTCCGGCGTCGCCGCCGCGATCAAGCAGCGACGCCCTTCGGTGCGGGTCATCGGCGTCGAGCCCGAGGGGGCGGCCGCGATGACACGATCGATCGCCGCCGGCTCACCGCAGCGCCTCGCCTCGCTCGACACGATCGCCGACGGCCTCGCCGCCCCCTTCGCCGGCACGCGCAACCTCGCGCACTGCCAGGCCTTCGTCGACGACTGGATCCTGGTGTCCGACCGCGAGATCGTGGAAGGGATGCGCGTCCTGATGGAGCGCTGCAAGCTGCTGCCGGAGCCTGCCGGCGCCGCGGCCGTGGTGCCACTCCTTGCCGGGCGCCTGGCCGTCCCGCCAGGGGCAACGATCGTCCCCGTCATCTGCGGCGGCAACGTCGACCTCGAGCGGCTCGGGGGGCTGCTCTAGGCGCTCCCGGCGCCACGGCGCGCCCCTACTCGTCCAGCAGCACGACCGTCACCGCCGTGGCCCCGTGCGCCCCGATGACCAGCGACTGCTCGATGTCGGCCGTCTTGGATGGCCCCGCCAGGAAGACGCCGAACGCGTCGGCGTCGACGTCGATCGCGGCGTAGGCCGCATGCTGGTCGGCGACGATCGTCGAACGCGGCAGCACGACGACGACATGTCGCGCCAGGACGAGCGCCGCGCGCTCACCCAGCTGCGACGCGGAAAGCCAGATCCCCCCGTTCTCCGCGACGCCGACCGTCCCCTCGCACACGAGGACGTCCAGGCGGGCCAGGGCATGGGGGTCGTCGGGGAGCTCGACGTTGCCGGCCACCCCGGCCACCATCGACAGGCAGCTCCCCGCCCGATGTTGCGGCTGGCGATGATCCCGGGCGAAGGGCGACACTCCTTGCGATTCGCCGGTCTCGCTCGCACCGGCGCCGGCGGCCGCGACGATCGCCGCCAGCTCCCCACGCCGTCCCCGGACGACGCGCGCGGCCGCTCCCTCGGCGGCGGCGACGAACCGCGCCAGCAGGACATCGTTCGACTCGTCGCCCCGCGGGAACGGCTGGCGCACGTCGGGGAGCGGGAACGCGGACGTGCCGAAGGTCTCGAGGCGCGCGTCGCGCACGGCGCGGAGGATGTCATCACGCGCACTCATCCCTCCCCCCTCCGGTTCGCCCGATACCACTCGCGGAAGCTTTCGCGGGGCGCCTCGGGCAGGACACGCGTTCGCCCCCAGGCGCCCGTCAGGTGACGGGTGACGTGGCGCGGCACGACGCGCAACAGCGCGCGCGAGATCCTCCCCGCCAGTTGCAACGCTCGCGGACGGGCCAGCATCGCCCCCAGCTGCCGCATGAACCATCCCCTGGCGGGGGAGAGGAGCCCGGCCCGGGCCACCACCTGCCGCCACGCATACAACTGCGCGTCGAGGTCGACCTTCACCGGGCACACCGCCGTGCACGACCCGCACAACGTGCTGGCGAACGGGAGCGCCGCGTACTGGCGCAGGTCGGCCCCCGGGGTGAGCACCGCCCCGATCGGCCCGGGAACGGTCGACCCGTAGCTGTATCCACCCGAGCGGCGGTACACCGGGCACGTGTTGATGCACGCGGCGCAGCGGATGCACTTGAGCGACCCCCAGAACTCGGCGCGCCCGAGTTGCGCGCTGCGCCCGTTGTCGACCAGGACGACATGCAGCTCCTGCCCGTCGCGGGGTGCGTGCATGTGCGAGGTGTACACGGTGCTCGCCTGTCCCGTCGCGCTCCTGGCGAGCAGCCGAAGGAAGATCCCGAGGTCGGCGGCCCGAGGCACCAGCTTCTCGATCCCCATCGAGGCGATGTGCACCGGCGCCAGGGCGGTCCCGAGGTCGGCGTTTCCTTCATTGGTGCAGACCACGATGCCACCCGTCTCGGCGATCGCGAAGTTCACCCCCGTGAGCGCGGCGTCGGCAAAGAGGAAGCGCTCACGCAGGTGCACGCGTGCCGCCACGGTGAGCGCATCCGGGTCGGATTCCCCGGCTGGCGTCCCCAGCTGCTCGTGGAACGTCGCCCCGATCTCCTCCTTCTTCAGGTGGATGGCGGGCATCACGATGTGGCTGGGTGGCTCGCCGCGCAGCTGCACGATCCGCTCCCCCAGGTCCGTGTCGGTCACCTCGACCCCGCGTGCCACGAGGTAGCCGTTCAGCCCGCACTCCTCGGTCAACATCGACTTGCTCTTCACGAGGTGCCGGGCACCGCGCGCCGCCAGGATGCCATGGACGATCGCGTTGTGTTCCTCCGCGTCACGCGCCCAGTGCACCCGGATCCCGCGCGCCGTCGCGCGTCGCTCGAACAGCACCAGGTACTCGTCCAGCCGCGAGAGCGTGTGCGCCTTGATGGCCGAGGCCAGGTCGCGCAGCGCCTCCCACTCCGCAACCGAAGCGGCCGCGCGATCGCGCTTCTCCCGCACCATCCAGAGCGACGCGTCGTGCCACGTGGTACGGGCCGCGTCCGCCACGAAGCGCTCGGCGGCGGCGGCATGGTCGATCGCGCCATGCGCGTCGAGCACGGGAAGGGTGCGCCCCCCCGTTGCGGGGCTCACGTGGCCCCTCCCGACTTCGCACCCGCCCCGGTCGCCGCCATCCCCGCGAGCACCTCCGCCACGTGCCACATCGGCATCGTGCCGGCGGCGGCACGGTCCAGGCCGCGCAGGTGCAACGCGCACGAGAGATCGGTCGTGACGAGTGCGGTCGCGCCGCCGGCCCGCATGTCGGCCAGCCGGTCCTGTCCCATCCGCGACGACACCGCTCCCTCCGTCACGCTGAAGCTCCCGCCGAAGCCGCAGCATTCGTCGGGGCGCGCCTGCGGTGCGAACGACAGCCCGTCGACCGTCTCCAGCAGGGCGCGTGCCTTGTCGACCGCCGGCAGCTGCAGCTCGCTCGGCGTCGCCACCCCGAGGGCGCGCCGCGCATGACAGCCGATGTGCAACGCCACCCGCGCAGGGAGCGTCGCGGCCAGCGATCGCACGTGCGCAACGCCCACCACGTCGTGCAGGAACGCGCAGAACTCCCAGGTGCGGCGGGCGACGCCCTCACCTTCCGCATGTGCGCCGGCCGCGTGCGCCCGGACGTGAGCGGCACAGCTCCCCGAGAGTACGACCACGTGGTCGCAGGAGCGGAAGGTTTCGCTGAAGCGCGCCAGCGCCGCCTGGCCGTCGGGGGCGAAGCCGGCATTGGCCACCGGCTGGCCGCAACACGCCGCCCCGAAGGGGACGTCCACGGCGAGACCGAGTCGCTCGAGCACGCGGAGGGCCGCGATCGCCGCGGAAGGGGCGAACTGGTCGACGTAGCAGGGGACGAAGAGGGCGACGCGCATGCGAGATCAGCGCTTGCGCCCCTTCCACCACCCGCTCTCCCAACGCGCACTCGTCCCGCGCACGTCGACGTGCGCGAACGGACCGCTTGGCCCCACGGCCTGGTACGTGCCGAGCCCGCCCGCCAGCGACGGATGCGCCTGTTCCACGCGCGCGATGGCCGCGGTGATCGGCCCGATGTCGCGCAGGTCCACGACGCCGTCGCGGTTGAGGTCGTCCATCCGCCCGTTGCCGTCGTCATCGATGATGATGTCGGCCGCGTCGCCATACTGGTGACGACTCGCCCGCGCCATCCCCTCCCCCACCCCACGGTCGTTGTAGTACGGCGCGCGGAAGCCGGAGAGCACGCGTACGTTGCGCGTCGGAATGCCGCGGGCATTCAGGTCCGCGAGGACGAGCTCCAGCTTGTCGATCAGCTTCTCCTCGAGCACGACGTACTTGGGCCACGTGTCCCGCTGGTCGTGGGTCACGAAGTCGCCCAGCGTGAAGTGTTTCGACAGCTGCAACCGCTGGTTCTGCGGCGTCACCTCCACGAAGCCGTCTGGATTGAAGTAGTTGCGACTCATGATCCACCGCTCCGCCGGCCATCGTCCGAGCCGGTAGCCATTCAGCATGTCGCCGCGCTTGGCACCGAAGGGACGCTGCACGATGAGGGCGAAGGTGGACGAGTCCTGGGGCCGCCCCACCAGGTGAACGGCGGGCGTGTGGAGCGCGCGCTCGCCGTACGCATCGACGAAGCCGGGAATCGCCAGGGCTTCCGCGGCGGTCAGCGCCCGGAACCGCAGGGCCCCGCTCTGGCCAAGGAGCGAGTCGGCGAGCGTCACGGTCGCGACCTTCGGCATGTCGGGGATGGGGGGGAGCCCGCTCGGCCCGACGCCGGCCAGGTCTCCCCCTTCATCCACGAAGTCGCGCGCGACGACGGCGACCTTGGCCGCGGCGACCGTGGTCAGCAGGAGGGCGAATGCGATGATGAAGCGGCGAACCCACCCCTTGAGGGCAGCGCGCCACGCGACCCGCGACGACATGCGATCAAGCTAAGGGGAGCGCGGAGGCGGGGACACACCCGCGCGCCCGATGCGTCAAGTCGTTCGTCCGAAAGCGGTTGCGCGCTCCCCCGGGTTCCCGCCACCCTCGGCCAACACCCTGCGGGGCGGTCGGCAACCCCCCGTCTGTCCGACTGCCGGAGCCCCTGGCGCCCGCGATCGACTCGGCCTCGCCGGCGGACCCGTACGGGGCAGGCAATGGAACGATCTTGCCGCATCGTCACGCATTTCGTGCAGATTTGGCACAACTAATTGCGCGGAAATCCATTTTTGTGCTTTATTTCTGCCGTACTGTTCCGCTTTCGGTGCGGAATTCGCATTTTCTGCGGTACAGTCTTCGAATCGCACATCCTGCTCCTCGTTGGCCGCTCGACCAACGCCCCCCACCCCCGTCGACGCACTGCCCCGCCCTGACCCTCTCCGCCTCCATGTCCAGCTCGACAAACAGCGCCCGCAAGTCCGCCATGGCCGCGATCGCGACCCGTGTGGCGAAGGCTGCGCCCTCGCCGAACGGCGACAAGGCCAGCGTCTCCGAGTTCTTCGGGATGAACACCTTCGGCGTGCAGCAGATGCGCTCGAAGCTCCCGAAGGACGTCTACGCCCGGCTCAGCGAATCCATCCGGCTGGGCAAGAAGCTCGACCTCGATATCGCCCCGACCGTTGCCCAGGCCATCCGGGATTGGGCGGTGTCACGCGGTGCGACGCACTTCACGCACTGGTTCCAGCCCCAGACCGGGCTCACCGCGGAGAAGCACGACGCCTTCATCACATTCGACGAGAACAAGCAGGTTCTCGAGCAGTTCACGGCAGCGCAGCTGATCCAGTCCGAGCCCGATGCCTCGTCGTTCCCCTCCGGCGGACTGCGCGCCACGTGGGAAGCGCGCGGCTACACCGCGTGGAACCCGGCATCGCCCGTCTTCATCATCGAGTCGGGCAACGTGCGCACGCTGTGCATCCCTTCGGTCTTCATCGGCTACAACGGCGAAGCGCTGGACGAGATGACCCCGCTCCTCCGCTCCTCCGACGTGCTCTCCAGCAAGGCCATCGAGCTTCTCGCGCTCCTGGGCGACAGGGGAGTGCAGCGCGTGTACACTACCCTGGGCGCCGAACAGGAATACTTCCTGATCGATCGCACGCATTTCGCGCTGCGCCCCGACCTGGTGATGGCCAACCGCACCCTGATCGGCGCTCCACCGCCGCGTGGACAGCAGCTCGAGGATCACTACTTCGGCGGCATCCCGGAACGCATCCAGGCGTGCATCGCCGAGGTGGAGCACGAGCTGTACAAGCTCGGCGTCCCCATCGTGACCCGGCACAACGAGGTGGCACCGTGCCAGTTCGAGATGGCGCCCTACTTCGAGGATATCGACGTCGCCGTCGACCATAACCAGCTGGTCATGTCGGTCCTTCGGCGCGTCGCGCTGCGCCACGGGCTGCAGGCCATCGTTCACGAGAAGCCCTTCGCGGGCGTCAACGGCTCGGGAAAGCACTGCAACTGGGCCATGGCCGTCACCGCGGACAACGAGCTGAACGGCATCAACCTTCTCAAGCCGGGCCGCACGCCACACCAGAATATCCGCTTTCTCGCCTTCCTCGCCGCCGTGCTCAAGGGGGTGCACAAGCACGCCGGGCTCCTGCGCGCCGGGATCGCGACCGCGGGGAACGAACATCGCCTGGGAGCGAACGAGGCGCCGCCGGCCATCATCTCCGTCTTCATGGGCGAGGGGCTCACCCGCGTCATCGAGGAGATCGCCAGCGGCAAGGTGAGCAACAAGAGCGCCGAGCAGCAGCTCATCTCGCTGGGGGTCAACAAGCTCCCCGACATCGAGAAGGACAACACGGACCGCAATCGCACGTCGCCCTTCGCCTTCACCGGAAACAAGTTCGAGTTCCGCGCCGTGGGGAGCTCGCAGTCGGTCGCCTTCCCGGTCACCCTCCTCAATGCCGCGGTCGCCGAGGCGATCGCCGACATGATCGAGGAGATCAAGGCGGAGAAGAAGACGACCAAGTCGACCAGCGACGCCGTGATGAAGGTCATCCGGAAGGCGTTTCGCGAAACCAGGAACGTGCGCTTCGAAGGGAACAACTACTCCGATGCCTGGGTCCAGGAAGCCGCCCGGCGCGGCCTGCTCAACCTTCGCCGGACTCCGGAAGCGCTCGCGCAGCTGAACGTGAGGCGCACCCGGGAGCTCTTTGCCGCGCTCGGCATCCTGACCAGGGAGGAGCTCGAGTCGCGCTACCACGTGCGCATGGAGCGCTACGTGAAGGACATCCTGATCGAGATGCACACGCTCGAGGAGATGATCGACACGATGATCCTCCCGTCCGCCTACGCCTACCAGGGAACGCTCGCCAGCAGCGCCGCGGTCGCCCGGTCGGCCGGCATCAAGGAGGTGCCGCAGGTCGAGCGCGCCAACGAGGTGGGAGCGTTGGCGAAGCAGCTGAAGGCGCGTCGTGATGCCATGGACAAGGTGATCGAGAAGGCCGAGGCCATGCACGACGACCTCGCGCACTGTGCCGTCCTCCTCACCTCGGAGGGGGCCGATCGCATGGCGGAGGTTCGCGCCGCCAGCGACGCGCTCGAGCTCCTGATCGGCGACGAGTACTGGCCGCTGCCGAAGTACCGCGAGATGCTCTTCCCGGTGTAAGGGTCACCCGGCAGGACATCGCCCTAGGCACCTCCACGACGGGGCCCGGTGAATCACCGGGCCCTTGTGCTTCTAATCTGCCACGGTCTGGTTTGCTTGCGCAGCGCTCGGGAGCGTCCAATCGTTGGTCAAATGATGGGTCATTTGGCCCATGCCTTGCAGTGTGCGGCGCGACTCATTGCAGCTGCTATTCCCGATCATCCTCGCATCTCGTCACACCGGAGGCACTCTTGCGCCCGATGCATGTTTTCCGCCTGGTCCTGGCGGCGACCGCCATGTCCCTTGCCGCCTGCGGCGGCAGCGACGACGGCGGCACCACCAACCCACCGTCCGTCGGCGGCTTCACCCTCGCCCTCTCGCAGAACACGTTGAGCGTGACCCAGGGCGGGACCGCCACGGTCACCGCCAACATCACGCGAACCGGGAGCTTCGCCGGGACGGTGGAGCTCTCCACCGAGAACCTCCCCGCCGGCGTCACCGCGAGCTTTACGCCGGCTGCAATCACCAGCGGCACGAACTCGACCACGCTGACCATCACCGCTGCCGCCGGCGTTGCGGCTGGATCCTACAACTTCACGATCCGCGGCAAGGCCACCGGCCTGGCTGACCAGACGGCCAACGTCGCGATGACGGTCACCGCGGCGCCGAAGATCGCCCTGGCGCTCGCCCCGGCCGCCGGCTCGGTCGTCCAGGGGAACAGCACCGCCATCGCGACCACCGTCACGCGCACCAACTTCACCGGTGCGGTCACCCTCGCGGTCACCGGTCAGCCGACCGGCGTCACCACGACGGTCGCGACCAACGGCGATGCCGGGACGATCACGGTGAACGCCGCAGCGAATGCCGCGGTCGGGACCTCCACGCTCACCGTCACCGCCTCGGGCACCGGCGTCGCCAACGCCACGGCCACCTACGCGCTCACTATCACGGCGGCGCCCACGGGCTCCTTCACCGTCGCGGTCGCGCCGGCAGCGCTCACGGTGCAGGCTGGCGCCAATGGGCAGGCCACCGTCACGGTCACGCGCACCGACTTCACCGGTGCCGTCGCCCTCGCCGTCACCGGCGCACCGAACGGCGTGACGACAGCGCTGGGCCAGAGCACCCTGAACAACCCCGACACCGCCACGCCGCTCACGATCGGCGTCGGCGGCGCCGTCGCGGCGGGGAACTACCCACTCACCATCACCGCCACATCGGGTGGCGCCACCCAGACCGCCACCCTCACGCTCACGGTCACGGCGGCCCCGGCCGGCTCCATCGCCCTCGCCCTCTCGGCCACCAGCGCCACCGTCAACCAGGGCGCGTCGACCCAGTTCACGGTCAACATCACCCGCACCAACTTCGCGGGTAACGTCACCATCCAACTCGCCGGCCTCCCGGCCGGGGTCACGCCGACCATCACGACCTCGCCCACGGCAGGCAACGCCGTCACCGTGCAGCTGGCGGTCGGCGCGGCCACTGTCCCCGGATCATACGGCATCACCGTCACCGGCTCGGGCACGGGGATCGCCAACGCCACCACGCAGTTCACGCTCAACGTGGCGCAGGCCCCGGTCGGCAGCGGCAACGTGACGTGGACCTTCGGCTTCTGCGACGCCAGCGAGATCCCGCTCTGGGTCGCGGCGCAGAACGGTAGCGGCGTCTGGCAGCAGGTGGTCGGCACCAACAACGCGTACTCCTTCAACATCACGAGCGCCGGCGGCATCGCCTACGTCACGAAGGGCATCTCGAACGAATACGAGATCAACTTCTACTTCGGATCGCTGGCCGAGTTGCAGTCGCAGGGGACGGCCATCTGCCCCACCGCGACCACGAAAACGGTGAACGGATCGGTGGCCAACCTCGGGACTGGCGCCCAGGCGCAGGTCTCGCTCGGCTCGGCCTTCGCGCAGGTGATGTCTCCCGCCACGACGTTCACGCTCAGCGGCGTGGAAGCAGGAACGGTGGATCTCGTCGCCGCTCGCCAGGCGATCGACTTCGCCAACCCGATGGCCGGCTATGCGACCAACAAGCTGATCATCCGCCGCAACCTCAACCCGGCCAACGGCTCCACCCTCCCGGTCCTCGACTTCGGCGCCGCCGAGGCGTTCGATCCCGTCAGCCGCACGGTCACGATCAACGGAAGTGCCGCCGGCGACCAGCTCTTCGCCAGCTCGACGTACTTCACGGCCAACCAGGGCTTCGCCGTGCTCGGAACGACGCTCGCATCGGGAACCACCGGTACCTACTACGGTGTCCCGTCGGCGCAGCAGGTCGCGTCGGACCTGCACGTGCTCGTCGCCGCATCCAGCAACGCGGGAGGCGGCGGGACAGTCACCTCGTCCCGCATCGTCACCAGCGTGTTCAAGGACGCCGTCGACAAGTCGGTCACACTCGGCGCCGCCCTCAACACCCCGACCTTCACCACGCTGGCCTCGGCCCCGTACCTGCGCTCCCGCGTCCAGCTGGCCCGCCAGGCCGAGTACAACCAGTTCTGGGCGATCGGCTACGGACAGACCGGGCATGCGGTGAGCGTGGTGTACAGCGCGGCCTATCTCGGTGCCAATGCGGTCGACTTCTCCTTCCCCGACTTCTCCGGGGTCTCGGGGTGGCAGAACAGCTGGGCGCCCGTCTCCGGTTCGGAGATCACCTGGAATGCCTCGGCCTCCGGCTGGACGCTCGGAACCGGTGGCTTCACCAACCCCTACTCGGATGGTGCGGTGGTCCTCACGGCGGCGCGGACGGGGTCGTTCACCCCGTAACGATGTCACGCCAGGTGCCGCACGACGGCGCCTGGCGTGACGTGCCCGGACGCCGCAGACGCCAGCGGCCGGCATCGCGAGATGCCGGCCGTTGTGCGTTCCTCCCCGCCGGGGACGATCGTGCGCTACCCCTCCCCGGCCAGCACCTCGCGCAATCGCGCATTGCTGATGTTGGCCCCGCACAGGACCACCCCCACGCGCTCGCCCGCCAACCCGCGCGAGCCGCCAGCGGCGGCGCGACGCTCCAGAGCCGCGAGCGCCACCCCCGCGGCCCCCTCGATCAACTGGTGGTGCTCCTCGATGAAGCGGCGAATGGCCGCGGCGATCTCGCCTTCCTCCACCAGCGTCCATTCGTCCACCAGCGCCTGACACAGGGGGAAGGTGATCGCCCCCGGCTCGATTCCCCCCGCGGTACCGTCGGAGAGCGTGGGGAACGACTCACGCGTCACGATGTGTCCGGCCGCCACCGATTCCGCCATTACCGGCGAGTTGGCCGGAAGCGCACCGATGACCCGCACGCCGGGCATGACATGCTTGAGATACGCGGCGACCCCCCCAATCAGCCCGCCCCCGCCAACGGCCACGACGACCGCGTCCAGCATCCCGCTCTGTCCAGCCATCTCCACGCCAACCGTCCCCTGCCCACACAGCACCTCGATGTCGTTGTATGGCGAGACGTACGTGCACCCCTCTCGCGCGGCAACCGCGCGCGCGTGCTCCTCGGTGTCGAGCCCGTCGACGCCAAAGTGGCGAACCTCGGCTCCATGGCGCGCGATCATCGCCACCTTGGTGGGCGACGCATGGTCGGGGACGTAGATCACCGCCCGGACGCCGGTCATCCGGCAGGCCCACGCCAGCCCCGCCCCATGGTTGCCGGACGACGCGGCGACCACGCCGCGCTCGCGGGCGTCATGCGTTAGGCAGAGGATCTTGTGCAGCGCCCCGCGTGCCTTGAACGACCCGGTATGCTGCAGGTGTTCGCCCTTGAGGCGCACGTCGCCGCCCAACCGCTCGCTCAGGGGCAGGCTACCGTCGAAGTACGTCTCCCGGACGTACGGGCGCAGCCGCTCGTGCGCGCGGCGTATCGCACCCGGGAGCGCGTCGTGGTCCACGTGGTCGGTCATCGGCATTAATCTGGAGGCGGCGTTCACCTTTGCCACCCTCGGTCGCGGAAGCTAGGGTTCGGGTATGATGCGTAGTCCCGCCATCCGGCGCGCCCTGCGTTCCCTCGCCGCGCTCCTCCTCGTCGCGGCGGCGACTCCGCGCGAACTCGCCTCGCAGGCACCCGTCGCCACGCCACGGGTCACACGAGATGACGTGCTGGCGCCGGTTCGCAACGCCATCACCAGCGGGCGATTGCAGGGGGCGCGATGGCCCGTCATCTCCGACGTCGTGCGCGACCTGCGCCTCGTCTACGACAGCGCCCAGCTCCCACTCTGGCTCCACGAGGGGCGTGCGACCCCGAACGCCCTCTCCATCATCCGCTATCTCCAGCTCGCCGAAGGCGTCGGGCTCCGCAGCAGTGACTACGACGCGGCGCACCTCGACTCGCTCGCCCGGCGTCTCCGCGATTCGACGGCGACCCCCGCGATGGCCGGACGTTTCGAGGCGATGCTGAGCGTCGCCACCGCCCGGATGCTCGCCGCCCTGCAGTGGGGGCGCGTGAAGCCGAGCGACGTCCATGAAAGCATCCGGATCCCGCGCGACGACTACAACCTCGCGGCCGCGCTGCGCATCATCGCGGGCTCCAGCGATCCCATCGGCGTGTTCGACGAAGCCGAGCCCCCATTCCTCCATTACCGGCTACTCAAGGGGCAGTTGGCTCGCCATCGCGAAATGGCGCGCGACAGCATCACCGCCGCGTCGCGGCGGCGCATGAACGGGCGCATCACGAAGCTCGAGCTTGCCCTCGAGCGCTGGCGGTGGTTTCCGCACACGTTCCCGGGACGCGTGATCATCGTCAACGTCCCCGAGTTCCGGCTCCATGCCTTCGACCGGCTGACCTCCGACTCCGTCGTCGTCTTCAGCATGGACGTGGTGGTGGGAAAGGCGTATGACCACAAGACGCCGATCTTCACCCGGGAACTGAAGCACCTCGATTTCTCGCCGTATTGGGAGGTGCCGACCAGCATCGCACGCAAGGAAATCCGGCCGCCGGCCCTCCGCTCGCCGTCGTACCTGCAACGCAACCATTACGTGTTGCTGCGCAACGGGCTCCAGGTCCCCGTCACGGCAGCCAACATCGACGCGATCGGCAACGGCGTGCGCGTGCGCCAGCTCCCCGGCGCCGACAACGCCCTGGGACGGGTGAAGTTCGTCTTCCCGAATCCCCACAGCGTGTACATGCACGACACGCCGGTGCAGAGCGTCTTCGAGCGCCAGCGCCGCGACCTCAGTCACGGCTGCATCCGCCTCTCGCGCCCCGTGGAGCTGGCGAAGTGGATCCTGCGCGATCGCCCTGAGTGGACGCCGGAGGCGATGGAGAAGGCGATGTCGCGCTCGACCCCGCTCACGGTCCCCATCACCGAACGCATCCCGGTGTACGTCCTGTACGTGACCGCCATCGCCGAGCGCAACGGCACCATGCGCTTCTTCGACGACCTGTACGGTCATGACCGCACCCTGCAATCGCTGCTCGCCCGCGGTTACCCGTACCCGCGTTAGGCGGCGCGCCCCCTCGCACCACGCGCACAGCCCCAGCCAAGGAGCCCCCGGTGGCGTGCTACTGCTTCGTCGGGCAGGTGCTGATCCCGAAGATCGAGTAGACGGGACACGTCCCCATCAACCCGGTCACGAGTGGCAGGACCCCGATGTACCCCCACGCGCCGCGCCCGGTGACGGCGATGCCGAGGAGGACGAGTCCGAGGACCACCCGCAGCCCACGATCGATGGTCCCTTCATTGCGCGTGAAGAACGAGCTGGCCATGGCGCACTCCGTTTGGTGAGAGGTACCGACCGACGCCCTGCCCCGATCCACGGACCATCACACGAATGGTCGCCGGCGCGCCGGCGCCCTGCGCCAGCCGGAAGCCGCCGACCAATCGTGCGATGACGTCCACCTGTTGAATCCCACCCGTCCTGAATCGGTTTCCCGTAGCGAGCAGGTACAGGCCCCTCCCACGCCCTCCCGTCACCTCTCGTCTTCTCGTCTTCTCGTCTTCTCGTCTTCTAGTACTTGAGCAGGTACCGCTGCAGCTCCCACTCGTGCACCTGCGTGATGTACTCGCGCCACTCCTCGCGCTTCGCATGCAGGAAGTGCTTGGCGACGTGCTCGCCCAACGCCTCCATGATCACGTCGTCCTTCTCCAGCTCGTCGCAGGCCTCGTTCAGGTCGTGCGGGAGGTCGTCGATGCGCAGGCGCCGCTTCTCGCGAAACGACATCTCGAAGATGTTCGTGTCCACGGGCTCCCGGTAATCCGCCTTGCTCGCGATGCCATCCAGCCCCGCTGCCAGCATGACGGCGAGCGCCAGGTAGGGATTGGCCGAGGGATCGGGCATCCGCACCTCCACGCGCGTACCCATCCCCCGCCGCTCGGGGACGCGGACGAGCGGTGAGCGATTGCGCATCGACCACGCCACGTTCACCGGCGCCTCGTAGCCCGGCACCAGGCGCTTGTAGGAGTTCACCAGCGGATTCGTGATGGCTGCGAAGCCGCGCGCATGCTTCAGCAATCCGCCGATGTAGTGCAACGCCACATCGCTCAGCTGCCACCGGGCATCGGCGTCGAGGAAGGCGTTCTTCCCGCCGGAGAACAGCGACTGGTGCGTGTGCATCCCGCTCCCGTTCTGCCCGAAGATCGGTTTCGGCATGAACGACGCCGTGAGCCCGAAGCGCTGCGCCACCACCTTCACCACGAAGCGAAACGTGGCAATGTTGTCTGCCGTGGTGAGGGCATCGGCATAGCGGAAATCGATCTCGTGCTGTCCGTGTGCCACCTCGTGGTGCGCCGTCTCCACCTCGAATCCCATCTGCTCCAGCGTCGACACGATCGCCCGGCGTGCATCCTCGCCCAGGTCGGCGGGCGCCATGTCGAAATAGCTCCCCACATCGTGCGTCACGGTGGCCGGCGCCCCCTCCTGCCCCGGCTTGAACATGAAGAACTCCGCTTCCATCCCCGCGTTCATCGTGAAGCCCATCTCGGCGGCGCGCGCAATCTGCCGCTTGAGCACGTGACGCGGATCTCCGGCGAACGGCGTCCCGTCGGGACGGTGGATGTCGCAGATGAGGCGTGCCACTTTCGAGTCGGCGTCGCCCCACGGGAAGACGACGAAGGTCGCGAAATCGGGGACGAGCAGCATGTCCGACTCCTCGATCCGGATGAAGCCTTCGATCGAGCTACCGTCGAACAGGATGTCGCCCGCCAACGCCTTCTCGAACTGCGACCGCGGGATCTCGACGTTCTTGTTGACGCCGAGGATGTCGGTGAATTGCAGCCGGAGGAATCGCACGTCGTGCGACGCCGCGAGCTTCAGGATGTCCTGCGCGTTGGCGCCGGCCAGGGGATTCGGCATGTCACGGTTCCGGGAAAGGCGATGACGGCGGAACCGAACGTTATGGGCTCCCTCACACTCCCTCAACGGATGCGGACGCCCGCCCGGAAACCGGGGCCGATCGCGAGGCGCTCTCCCCTCCGGCCGGATCACACCCCTATCTTGGGCGCATGTCGAAAGCCCCCAACGCCGGCACGACGTGCCCTTCGTGCGGCACGCTCTCCCATGGGAAGTTCTGCGCCGAGTGCGGTGCGGCACTCATGGGTGTCTCCTGCGCTGCCTGCCAGACACCGCTGACGCCTGGCGCACGCTTCTGCCACGCCTGTGGATCCCCGGTCGGCGCCGGAGCCCCACAAGGCGCTCGCGCGATTGGGGCTGCTCCCCCTGCCGCCCCCGTCCAGGCCCCGCCACGAAGCATTCTCCCATGGGCCATCGGCGTGGTGGCCGTCCTCGCCCTGGTGATCGCCGTGGCGGTCCAGCAGCGCGACAGCTCGGCACCGGCCGCGATGGGGGCAAACATCCCCCTGGACGGAAGCGCTCCATTCGCCGGCGCCGGCGCCATGCGGGCCCCGGACATTTCCTCGATGTCCCCGCGCGAGCGCGCCGACCGGCTCTACGATCGCGTCATGCGCCTCGCCTCCGAAGGCAAGAGCGACAGCGCCTCGTTCTTCGCCACAATGGCCGCGCAGGCCTACGAGCTCCTCGGCCCCCTCGACAACGACCTCAAGTACGACTTCGGGCGCATGTCCGAAATGGCCGGGAACCTCGCGGAAGCCGAGAAGCAGTCGGCCGCGATCCTCGAGAGCAACCCCGACCACCTGCTGGGCCTCATCCTGGCCGCGCGCGTCGCGCAGCTCAAGAACGACGAAGCCGCCCGGCTCCGATTCTACCGAAAGCTCCTGGCGGTCGAGAAGACCGAGCAGGCCAAGAGCATCGAGGAGTATCAGCGTCACAAGGGCGACATCGACGCCGCCATCGAGGAGGCGAAGTCGCTCACGAAGTAGCACTTGCCCCCCCGGAGCGCCCACCGCGGCATTCGCCGGGGATTGTAACGGGGGCGCTCGTCCTTCGTTTTTCCGTGGGGGGGCGGCGGAGTCGCCGCCGCCCATCGCGCTCCCCACCAACGGTGTCCCCGCCTCGTGACGTCCTCCGCCAGGATTCGCGCCGAAATCCCGCCGAGCTCAGCCGTTGAGCTGCTGGCCGTGGCCCGCCGGTTGGCGGCGGTCGCCGCCAACAGCGACGAGGCGGCTTCGATCCTCACGGAGAGCGTCGTCGCCATTCTCGGCGCCGAGGGCGCGCTACTGTCCTCGCTCGACGACGACGAGTTCCGCGTCGATGCCGCTGCGGGAATCCTCCGACCACTGCGCACGAAACGCTTCCCCCTGGGCGACTCCCTTGCGCTCCGGACGCTGCAGGAGGGGAGCACCCTCGTGCTCAACCAGCTCACCACGGAGCGCGGCGCCAACCTCCCGTACCTGCGAGAGCTGGGTATCCGCCAGGTTGTTTCCGCCCCACTCGTCGCTGGCGGCAGCGCCTTCGGCGTCCTCCTCGCCGTCAACGCCGGGGATGGTGTCTTCTCCGATGAGGACGCCGCCCTGCTGCAGTATCTCGCCGAACTGGGATCGCAGTCGGTGCGAAATGCCCGGCTGCTCGAGCGCGAGCGGCAGAGCGCACGCGAGGCACGCGCCCTCGCCGACATCGTCCGCCACCTCAATCAGTCGCTCGAGGTCGAGCGGGTCTTCACCCTCATCGCCGAGCACGCCGCCGACCTGCTGCAGGGTGCCGGGGCCACCGTCACCATGCTGGAGGGCGACGCCCTCCGGATCGTTGGCGCCGCGGGACATGCGGTCGGACGATTCATGGGGATCCTCCCGATGGAGGGAGTGTTCAGCGGCGAGGCGCTCCGTCGGCGACGCCCGGTCCGCACCTCCGACCTTCGCCAGTTCCCCCGCTGGGAGACGTCCCCCGACCTGTACCACGACGTCGCGCCCAACGCCGTAGCCGCTCCCCTCCTGGTGGGCGATCGCGTGCTTGGCGCCGTGTTGGTCTACGGCAACGCCGTTCGCGATTTCAACGCGCACGAGGAAGAACTCCTCGAGGCGCTGGCCTCGCATGCCGCGGTGGCGGTGGAGAACGCGCGGCTCTATCGCGCGGCCGCCCGCACCACCCGCCACGCCGAGATCCTCGCCGCCACCGGCCGCATCCTCGCCTCCGCTGTCTCGTCAGAAGAGGTCTTCGACGGCATCGAGCGCATCGCGACCCAGCTACTGGGCGCGGACGGCTTCACGGTGTATGCCATCGACGTCGTGCGGCGCACGTCAGCCGTGCAGCATTCGCGCGGACTCGGTTCCGAGCAGGTGGCCACCGTCGCCCCGTCGCTCTGGATCGGTCGCCCGGGATGGGCGGTGGAGAACGCCCAGCATGTGATCCTCCCCGACCTTCGCGTGCTCGGGGAGGATGAGCTCTCGGAACCGCTGCAGGGGCTGCGCCAGGCCGGCGTTTCATCCATCGCCTTTCTCCCCCTGGTGATCGACGAAACGGTGCGTGGACTCCTCGTCATGCGGTGGTACGCCCCTCGACACCCGAGCGAGGCCGAGCACGAGCTCCTGCGTGACTTCGCGACCCACGTTGCCATCGCACTGCGCAACGCCGGGCTGCTCGGCGATCTCGAACGACGCGCCGCACGGCTCGCCTCGGTCGCCCAGGTGCAACAAGCCATCTCCCGTACCGAACTCGGTGATGTGTACGGCGAGGTGCATCGCGCGGCGCTGTCGTCGGTCCCGCACGCGTCCGTCTTCGCCCTCCTGCTCCTCAATCCGGACCAGACCGACTTCCTCCCGCAGCTCATCGTCGTCGACGGCGTGAGCACGAGCGCCAGCGCGCTTCCCATCGTCGCGGTGGGAAGCTGTGCCGCCTCTCGGGCGCTTCGGGACGGGGGAACGCACATCAGCGACGCGCCCGCGCGCGCCTGGTCCGACTTCGTCGCGGGCAAGGGGGGACGTCTCCCGGTCCGTGCGGAGATCGCCGTCCCGATCCTGCACGGGCAAGAGATCCTTGGCGTCATCGTCGTCCAGGGAGACGAGCCCGGCGTCTTCGACGAGCAGGACGCCGCGGTCCTCGCCATCATCGCGCGCCAGGCCGGCGCGGCCATCGACAACGCGCGCCTTTTTGCGGCGGAGCGACGGGCGCGCACCATCGCCGAAGCCGCCGCGACCATCGCGCGCGCCGCGCTCGGCTCGGGCTCGCCCGCCGAGATGGGACGCGAGATTCTCGCGGCGGTCGAGAGCGTCGTCCCCTCGGCCGGCAAGGCGCTCGGCGTCGTGGGAGATGGCGGGGAGACGCTCACGTACCTGAGCGCGACCGGAGCGCTTCAGGGGCTGCTGAACCGCAGCATTCCCGTGGACCAGAGCGCCGCGCACCTGATCGGCTCGACGGTGGACATCCTCACCGCCGGCCGGGATGCCCTGGCCGCCATCGCCGAACATGACGTCGTCCCTCACGGCGCGCGTGTCGTCCCGCTCATCGCCAAGCACCAGACGCTCGGTGTCCTCTGGAGCGTGCCGGTGGCGGGCACCCGCGAGCGGAGAGGAGAGGCAGAGTCACTCGTCCGCCTCGCCGCGCACGTCGCCCTGGCCGCCGACGTCCTTCTCTTGGGCGAGGAGGAACGCAAACGGCGCGAGCGTGAGCGCATGCTGGCGACCGCCCTCGCCACGATGGACCAGCCAGTCTTCATTCTCGGACTCGACCGGCGCATCTGGTACGCCAACGCGGCGGCGGTGCGTGAATACGGTTACGCGGCCGACGAGCTCACCGCCATCACCTTCGACGCTCTCGTCGCCTCGGCCGTCCCGGCGCGTCGGCTGGCGAATGGTGCGGCGATCGCCGCAAGCGTCTGGCTCGCGGAACACGTGCATCGCCGCCGCGACGGCACCGAGTTCCCGGCGTCGGTCATGCTCAGCTACATCCGCGACGACGACGGCGCCCCGGTGGGTCAGGTCATGAACATCCGGAACCTCACGGACGAGAGACGGCTGGAGGAGCAGCTGCGGCAGAGCGAGAAGCTCGCCGCGATCGGCGAGCTGGTGGCCGGTGTCGCCCATGAACTCAACAACCCCCTCGCTGGGATCTCCGCCTTCGCGCAGATTCTCCTCGAGGAGCTGCTCCACGACGAACAGCGCGAGTCGGTTCGTCTCATCAAGCGCGAGGCCGACCGCGCCGTGGCGGTCATCCGCGACCTCCTGATATTCTCGCGAAAGGCGGGACCATCGCGCGCCCCGATCGACCTGAACGAGATCATCGAGCTCACGCTGCGACTCCGCCATTACTCCCTGCGAAGCGCGGGGGTCGATGTGCGACTCGAGTTGGATCGGGGAATTCCCCGGGTGCGTGGTGACGGCCAGCGCCTCCAGCAAGTTCTCCTCAACCTGCTGGTCAATGCCGAGTTCGCGATGGAGGGTTCGGCGATCAAGCGACTGACGGTCCGGACCGAATCGGTGGATCAGGGAGTGGTGCTCACCGTGAGCGACACCGGTGCGGGCATGGCGGAAGACACGAGACAGCGCATCTTTGAGCCGTTCTTCACCACCAAGCCGGCCGGACAGGGAACTGGGCTCGGCCTGAGCGTGTCGTATGGTATCGTCCAATCCCATGGCGGGAGCATCGGCGTCGAGAGCCAGGTCGGCGTCGGCACCACGTTTCGCATCTTTCTCCCCGAGTCGGTGGCCTCGTCAGCCCCCGCCCAGTCTTCATGAGTGATCTCTCACGCGGTGGCGCCCTGAGCAACCTCGTCATCGGGGGGCCGGAAGCCAGGCGAATCCTGATCGTCGACGATGAGGAGACGATCCGCCTCGCCCTCTCGAAGTTCTTGCGTTCGCGCGGCTTCGACGTCGAGACAGCCGAATCGGGAATGACCGCCCTCGAGCACCTCGGCTCGGCGAGCTACTCCCTCATGCTCTGCGACATCCGGATGCCGGGGATGTCGGGGCTCGAGCTCGTGCCACGGGTCCGCGAGCTGCATCCCGACATGGCGATCATGATGCTCAGCGCGGTGAACGACGCCCCCACCGCGAGCGAGTCCATGTCGGCAGGCGCGATGGAGTACCTCACCAAGCCCGTCGACCTGCAGGACCTGCTGGATGCCATCGAGCGGGTCGCCAATCGGCGGGACCTCGCGATCGAACAGCGCAACGTGCAGCGTCTCATCGATGCCGAGGTCGCGCGGCGTACCTCGGAGGTGGAGCGGGAGCGCGCGGCGCTGCGCGCGGCGGCCATCGATTCGATCGCGCACCTCATCGCCCTCCACGAGTCCAAGGATCCATTTCTGGCCGGCACCACCCTCCGGGTGGCGGCCGTCGCCCGGGCGATCGCCGAGGTGCTGGAGCTCCCCCCCGCCGAGGTCGAGCGGATCGCGATCGCGGCCCGCCTCCACGACGTCGGCAAGATCGCCCTGCGCGACTCGGTACTGAACAAGCCGGGCGCCTTGAGTCCCGAGGAGTTCGAGCACGTCAAGGAACATGTGCAGCTCGGACTGGAGATCCTGGCCCCGCTCACGCAGCTGCACGACATCCTGGAGATGGTGCGCGACCATCACGAGCACTGGGACGGCTCCGGGTATCCCCAGGGCCTCATGGGGGAACGGATTTCGTTAGGTGGGCGTATCCTGTGCTGCGCCGACGCCTTCATCGCCCTCACCTCGCGGCGTGCCTACCGTCCGGCCATGGCCGTCGAGGACACCATCGACTATCTCGAGGCCCACGCCGGCGGATTGCTCGATCCGCGGGTGTATGCGGCGTTGCAGCGGGTGGTCGCGGAACGTCACGTCCTCGGCCTCACGGCCGACTGAGGGCGACCGTCTCGCTTTGCCGACAGGTCGGCAGCAGTTCCCGCTTGACGGCGCAGGCGTGCGATTGTAAAAGGAAGTTCCCGAAACGGGCGATCATTCGGTGGTCGCGCCGCGACGGCGTTGGGCCGGCGTATCGACTCGCGCAGGCCTGGCCCCGATCTCACACACTGGACCGTCGATCACTACATGCAGGAGGCATTCATGCCGCGTGGCGAGGCGTGGGACGAGACGCTGAAGTTCTCCGACGACGACGATGATGACGTCGGGTACGGCGGCTCATCGTCATACGATGACGAAGACGAGGATGATGACGGCTGGGGAGGCTCGTCCAAGCATGACGAGAGCCTCTGGGATGAGCCTGAGGAGGCCGCGCTCGAGGAAGAGGAGGAGGGCGAGGTGACCTCCGAGGAGGAGGTCGAGGAAGAGGTCGACCTCGAGGAGGAGGAGGAGATCGTCTTCGGCGCCCCCGCGCGCCGCGGCCGTCCGCCGAAGCCGAAGCCCCCGGCACCTCCGCCAGCGGTCGTTGCCCCACCCCCGCCACCTGCTCCCGAGCCGGTGAAGGTCGTGGCACCTCCGAAGGTTGGCGCTCCCACGGCCAAGGCCCCAGCCAAGGCCCCAGCCAAGGCCCCAGCCAAGGCACCGGCCAAGGCACCGGCCAAGGCACCGGCCAAGGCACCGGCCAAGGCACCGGCCAAGGCATCGCCAAAGGCGCCGCCAAAGGTGACGGCGAAGGTCCCAACGAAGGCGCCGGCGAAAGCGCCAGCCAAGGCTGCGAAGAAGGCGGCCAAGCCAGCGGGGAAGAAGGCGACGGCCAAGAAGGCGGCTCCCGCGAAGAGCGCCAGGAAGCCCGCCGGAAAGGCCGCCAAGAAGGCCGTGAAGAAGGCGGTCAGGAAGGCCCCGCCCAAGGGCGCAAAGAAAGCACCGGCCAGCAAGGGAGGTGCGAAGAAGGTCGTCGCCAGGAAGGGAGCGGCCAGGAAGCCCCTTCCCCGGAAGCCGGCACCCAGGAAGGGGGGCAGCAAGGGAACCAAGAAGCGCTGAGTCGCCGCCTCGGCATTCGTGGGTGACCACGTCACGAACGGCCCGCGCAGACGCTGCGCGGGCCGTTCGTGATGGCAGGCAACTGTCGCGTCAGTGCTGGCGCCCATCCCCCAGCGCGCGATAATCTTCCCGAATGGCGGAGTCTCCTGTCGCGTTACTGCGCGCTCACGCGCGTCAAGCCCCGTGGAATGCGCGCGGCCTCGCCGCGCACGTCGCCTCCCTGGTCGATTCCGCGGGGGTCCGGCCCACCAACGCCTCCGCGCGCGCCACGCCGTCGGCCCGCGCCGTGCGCTTCTACGTCGCCAACAAGCTGATGGACCGGCCCGAGGGACTCGGCACCTCGGCAACGTACAACTATCGCCACTTCTTGCAGCTGCTGGCCATCAAGATGCGCCAGCGTGAGGGCATGTCGCTCGAGGCCATCCGCACGTCCATGCGCGAGGTCACCGGCGATGCCCTCGAACGACACGTCGCCCAGTCCCTGGCAACAGTCCTCATGGCGGGCGTCCCCCAGGCGGCACGCCACGACGCCGACCCCGTCGTCAGCTGGCGCCGGGTCCCCGTCGCCGACGGCATCGAGTTGCACCTGCGTGACGATTCCTCCCTCGCCCGCGACGAGGTGGTCATGGCCCTCCGCGAGGCCCTTCGCACCGCGTTAGGCAGGGTGGAGACGCGGTGATCCTCGCCTCCCCCGCACGATTCGACGGCCAGCTCGCCGTCCTCACTGGCGTGGCGCACCGCGGACAGGTCGGCGAGGTCGTTGCGCGCGCCCTCGGCGAGCGCGGGGCCGCCCTCGCACTCCTCGACCGGAACGCCGCCGAGCTGGAAGCGCGCGCCAGCGAGCTGCGCGCCGATGGCATCAGCGCCACCGCATTCCCCTGCGACCTCACCGACCATCAGGCCCTGCGAGTCATCACCGACGAACTCGCCCGCCTTCACCCGGCCGGCGTCGCGGCACTCGTCCCGATCGCCGGCGGATTCGGCGGGGCAACTCCCGTCGCCGAAAGCGATCCGCACGAGTGGGCTCGCCTCCAGTCCATCAACCTCGCCACGGCCTACGCGACCACCCGCGCCTTCATCCCCGCCCTCAGGGCGGCACACGGAAGCATCGTCTACTTCGCCTCGGCCGCCGTGACGCGGGGGGGGTCGGTCAAGGGAATCGCCGCGTACGGCGCCGCCAAGGCGGGCGTGGTCGCCCTGATGCGTGCCGTCGCCGCCGAGGAGCGCGCCCACGGGGTCCGCGCGAACGCCCTCGCCCCCACCAACGTCCGCACCGCCACGAATCTCGCCGCCATGGGAAGCGACATCGCATACGTCGAACGGGAAACCGTCGCCGAGTGGATCGCCTTCCTCTGCTCTCCCGCGAGCGGCCCCGTCTCGGGACAGCTGATCAAGCTGGGCTGACCGCCACGATTCGCCTCCACACCGTGCCCGGGGACCGCGCCTTCGACCGCCAGCCGCGACCGTCGCACCCGCGACGCCCCCCCGGTCGCGCCATCTTCCTCGACCGGTCGCTCGAAGCGCTCCCCCTCTTCCGCCTCTCCGATTCGGCTGAAGAAACCACCATTCTCTACACCCCACCGGGCGGTGGTCGCTGGCGGGTGCTCCCAGGCGCTGGCGACCGCCTCCCGGGAACGTTCGATCAGGACGTGTACGTCGAGATCTGTCGACGCTATCTGGACGCGGGGATGCCGGCCGACGGGGCCGTTTCGTTCACCCTGCACGCCTTCCTCCGTTCCATCGGCCGGCGAGCGGACGGCCGCACGTATGAGCAGCTGCGGGCGGCGCTGACGCGCCTGGAACGCACCTCGCTGGAGTCGACCGGCGCCTACTGGAGCATGACGACGCTCGCCCCGCTCGACGGTCGCTTCTCCGTCCTTTCGGCCGTTTCCATCGACCGGCGCCGCACGGCCGATCGCGAGCAACTCGCCCTCTTCCCAACCTTCACCGCGTCGGAACCGGGCGATGCTCGCGTGGTGCTCTCCCCGCTCCTCCGCGCCAACATCACGGGATCGCACACCACGACCCTGTCACCCTCACTGTACCAGGGGCTCTCGTCCCCGGTCGCTCGCCGCTTGTATCGCCTGCTCGAGGTGGCCAGGGCGGACGACACCGTGACCTGGCGCATCGAGCTGGAGGCGCTCGCCGAGCAGGTGCCCCTGGTACAGCGCTATCCGTCACACCTCCAGCGGGTCCTCCAGCCGGCTCATGAGATGCTCCTCACGGCCGGCATCGTGCGCGACGCCAAGGTGCACCAGATCCGCAAGCAGTGGTTCGTGGACTACGTCCTCGCCACCCGTCCCTCCTGAGTCCCTGGTCGCCACCGGTCGCCATCGGTCGCCATCGGCAAGCATCCCGAACGGGTCACGCGTATAGCTTCAACCCCGTCCGAGTACAGGGAGCCCGGAACTTCGGGTGTAGGTATGAAGGTAGATAGGGGACACACCTGTCCTCGTCTTCTCGTCTTCTCGTCTCCTCGTCTTCTGATGAAAAAGTCTGCCATCGCCGCCATCGTTGCCCTCCCGCTCATCGCCGGGGCGTTCGTTGTGCAGGAGCGCGCGACGCTCGACGGCGGCCGCCTCTTCGGCCAGGTCCTCGACCTGGTGGAAAGCCGCTATGTGGACTCGGTCGACGCGGCCATGCTGTACGAGAAGGCGGCCCGTGGCCTCGTGGCCCAGCTCCAGGACCCCTATTCGGAGCTCTTCTCGCCCAGGCAGCTCACGCAGTTCAATACCACCACGGCCGGTCGCTACGGCGGCTTGGGAATGCAGATCGAGGAGCAGCCCGGCAAGGGAGTCGTGGTATCCAAGGTCTTTCCTCACACCCCGGCCGAAGGAGCGGGGGCGCGGGAAGGCGACATGATCATCGCCATCGACACGCTCGCCACGCGCGGTTGGTCTTCGGCGCGCGTCGCCGATTCGCTGCGTGGCGTCCCGGGGTCCAAGGTGTCGGTGTCGTTCGCGCGTCCGGGCGTCGTCGAACCCATCAAGTCGACGTTCACGCGCGCCGTCATCCGCGTTCCGGCGGTCCCATACGCCATCACGTTCGACAAGGTCGGCTACATCCCGCTGCAGGGCTTCAACGAGAGCTCCACGCAGGAAGTGGCCGCTGCGGTGCGACTCCTCACCACCCAGGAGGGCGCCAAGGGGCTGATTCTCGACCTGCGGGGGAATGGCGGAGGCTTCCTCGACCAGTCGCTCGCGATCTCGAACCTCTTCCTCCCCCAGGGAACGGAGCTCGCCTCGGTGCGCGGCCGGAACCAGGAGAACCAGACCTACACCGCCCGCGAGAAGCCGATCGCCCCGGACATCCCGATCGTCATCCTCACCGACCAGTTCACCGCCTCGGCGTCCGAGATCGTCGCCGGGGCGTTGCAGGACCACGATCGCGCCCTCATCCTCGGCACCACGTCGTTCGGGAAGGGGCTCGTGCAGACGCTGTTCAACCTCGACGGCGGCTACGCCCTCAAGATCACCACGGGCAAGTGGTACACGCCGAGCGGGCGCACCATCCAGAAGGAGCGCACGCTGTTGCCCGACGGCCAGTTCGTCGAGGTGCATCCGGATTCGCTCGAGAGCGACTCGGCTCGCAAGGCGCGCCCGGTCTACAGGTCCGATGCGGGTCGCGTCGTGTACGGCGGCGGCGCCATCACGCCGGACGTGATCGTGAAGCCCGACACCTTCACGGCGGCGGAACAGGCCTTCCTCCGCGCCAGCGCCTCCAAGTCGCAGGACATCTATGTCACCACCTACGACTACGCGATGGAGCTCAAGGACAAGGTGAAGGGAAACCCGAACTTCGTCGTCGCCCCAGAATGGCGTGACGAGCTCTACAACCGGCTGTCGAAGAAGGGCGTCACCCTCGATCGCGCGCTGTACGATCGTGCCCACACCCAGATCGATCGCATGCTCGAACAGCGCGTGGCGCGCCTGGCCTTCGGCGATTCCACCGCGCGCCGCCGCTCCCTCGACGACGACATCCAGCTGCAAAAAGCGATCGAGATCCTGAAGAGGGGCCAGAACCAGAAGGACCTCTTCGCCCTCGCTCCGCGATACTCGCAGAAGTAGATTCATCAGGCATGAGCACTCTTCCGAATTTCCTCGCCGCCACGACCCTCGTGGCGGCGATCGCTTGCGCCCCGGGTGCCGGCACGCCTGGTGGCGCCGCCCCGGGTAGCGAATCGCCGGAGCCCTCGCGCGCGGTGACCATCGCCGACACGCCCAACGAACGCCACCTCACCAACGTCCGGCAGATCACCTTCGGCGGCGAGAACGCCGAGGCGTATTTCTCGCGCGACGGACAGTGGATCACCTTCCAGTCCACGCGCGAAGGGCGCACCTGCGACCAGCAGTACGTGATGCGCACCGACGGCACGGGGCTCAAGCGCATCTCGAACGGCCTCGGGAAGACGACCTGCGGCTGGTTCCTCCCCGACGGCAAGCGCCTCTTCTTCGGCTCGTCGCACGCCCACGACTCGACCTGTCCCCCCAGGCCCGATCCATCGGCCGGGTACGTGTGGCCGCTCGACCCGTACGACATCTACACCGTCAATCGCGACGGCACCGACCTCCAGCGGCTTACCCACTACGACGTGTACACGGCGGAGGCCGTCCTCTCCCCGAATGGGAAGAAGATTGTCTTCACGTCGCTGAAGGATGGCGACCTCGAGATCTACACGATGAACGTCGACGGGACCGACGTGAAGCGCCTGACGCATACCCCCGGCTACGACGGCGGACCCTGGTGGTCGCCCGACGGGACCAAGATTGCGTATCGCGCGCACCACCCGGCCGATTCGGCGCAACTGGCCGACTATCGCGCCCTGCTCGACCGCAAGATGATCCGTCCCAGCCGCGTCGAGCTGTACGTCATGAACGCCGATGGAAGCGACCAGCGGCAGGTGACCGCGCTGGGCGGGGCCAACTTCGGCCCGTCGTGGACGCCCGACGGCAAGAAGATCATCTTCTCCTCGAATCACGTCGCGCCGCGCAGCGGGAACTTCGACCTGTACCTCGTCGATGCATCGGCCACCAGGGCCGGGCGCGATCAGGTCGAGCAGATCACCTTCACGCCAGTCTTCGACGGCTTCCCGATGTTCTCGCCCGACGGCAAGAAGCTCATCTGGGCCTCGAATCGCACGTCGACTAAGCCGACGGACACGAACCTCTACATCGCCGACTGGAAGTGGTAGTCGCCCCCGGGCTGGCGCACCCGCCGCACGTGTCGCCCCCACTCTCCTCGTTGACCAGGCCGATCATCTTGTCTGCGCCGTGAGGGGGTGCGTGGGAGGCAGGACGACCATCGGGCCCTCGACTCTCCTCCTGCCCCTCCATAACATCCACGGACGCACACCACCCTTCGGGAGCGCGCCATGGAATTCATCCCCCTGATCGTCGCCGTCGCGGTTGTCCTCCTCCTTCTCAAGTCGTCGGTCAAGATCATTGGCCAGGCCGAAGTGATGGTCATCGAGCGACTCGGGCGCTTCCATCGCGTCGCCCGCTCGGGGTTCAACATCCTCATTCCCCTGGTCGAACGCCCCAAGGAGCTCGACGTCCGCTACCTCGAGAGCGACGTCGGGGGGATCAAGAAGATCACGTCGGGCTCCACGACCCGGATCGACCTGCGCGAGCAGGTCCTCAACTTCCCGTCCCAGCCCGTCATCACCAAGGACAACGTCACGATCGACATCGACGCCGTCGTGTACTACCGGGTCGCCGACCCGCAGAAGGCGACGTACTCCGTCCAGAACCTTCCCTACGCCCTCGAGACGCTCACGCGCACCACGCTGCGCAACATCGTCGGCGAAATGGAGCTCGATGCCACCCTCACCTCGCGCGACGTCATCAACAAGCGCATGCGCGAGGTCATCGAGGATGCATCGATCGGCTGGGGCGTTGACGTGACCCGGGTCGAGCTGCAGTCCATCGAACCACCGCGCGACATCCAGCAGTCCATGGAGCTGCAGATGCGCGCCGAGCGCGAGCGCCGCGCCGCCGTCACCAACGCCGAGGCAACCAAGCGCGCCGCCATCCTCGAAGCCGAGGGGGTGCGCGAGTCGCAGGTGCTGCGTGCACAGGGCGAGAAGGATGCCGCGATCCTGCGCGCGCAGGGGCAGGCCGAGGCCCGCTTGGCCATGGCCAACGCCGAAGCCGAGGCAATTCGTCTGATCGCCGGGTCGCTCCCCGAGGGAGATGCCTCGACTTATCTCCTGGGGCAGAAGTACCTCGAGGCGCTCCCCCACATCGCGCAGGGCAAGGGCGCAACCATCTTCCTCCCGGCCGAGGCCAGCGGAGTGCTCGGCGCGCTGGGCGGCTTGCGCGAGATGCTGCGCGGCCAGGGTGGAGAGTCGGGTGAATCGGCGCGCAAGCCGGGCACCCCATCCGCTACCGCCCCCCGGGCGCTGGGATCGGGGCCGATCGACTCATCCAATTCGTAGGTCCGTCTTGGATCCGGTCATCTCACGGGAACGCGCCGAAGTCATTGCCCGCGCGCAGGCCTGCGGGCATTGCCTCGAGTACACCTTCAAGAAGGTCTCCGTCAAGCCGGCGAGCGAGGCGCACCAGCGGGAACTGCAGGCCGTGTGGATCGTGCGTCGCATTTGTGGAGTGTGCGGGCTGGAGACCGAGATGGGGCTGGACGCGGACGGCGACATCGTCTTCCTCGGCTGACCCCGCTCCGCGCGCACACGGCATGGCCTCCGGCACCTTCGACATCGCCCGCGCCCAGGTGGGCGATCGCGTGCAGCACGAATTCCTGGTCGTCGAGCGCGAGGAGAAGCGCCAGGCCAGCGGCGATCCGTTCGTCGTGCTCACGTTAGGCAACGCTACCGGACGCCTCCCCACCGCGCCGATCTGGTCCAGCCAGCTGGACTGGGCCCTCGGTGCCGACAAGGGAAAGGTCGTGCAGGTGATCGGCGACGTCGCGGCGTTTCACGGCAAGCGACAGCTCCGCCTCACGGCCCCGCTCCGCGTCCTCCCCGACGCCTCGGTGCGCCCCGAGCTGTTCCTCCCGCGCATCCCCGTCGCGACCGAGCCGTTGTGGGACTGGATCGATCGCGCCCGTGCCGAGATGAAGTCGTCCGCGCTTCGCCGGGCAGTGGATCTCTTCTACGGCGATGAGGCGTTCCGCCTCGAGTTCGAGCGGGCTCCCGCCTCGGTCGGTGGCCACCACGCCGCCATCGGAGGACTGCTCCTGCACGTCACCGAGGTTGCCACCATCGCCCGCAACGCGGCTCGCGTGATGAAGGCGAACGCTGACCTCGTCGTGGCCGGCGCGTTGCTCCACGACATCGGAAAGCTTCGCGCCTACGACGTCACCCCCACGGGCTTCACGCACACGCCGGCGGGTTCGCTGGTGGGACACGTCGTCCTCGGTGCACTCATGCTCCAGGAGCGGCTGGCCACGGTCTCACCGGAGGAGCTGTCCCGGTCACAGCGACTCGAGCTCCTGCACCTCATCCTGTCACATCATGGGGCGCTGGAGTTCGGGAGCCCCGTGCAACCGATGACCGTGGAGGCCGAGCTGCTGCACTGGGCAGACGAGACGTCGGCCAAGGCGAACGACATGGGCGAAGCGCTGGGCGAGGACGAGCACTTCGGGGACGGCGAGGTCAGCGAGCGCCGCCCCTGGCGCGTTGGCCGGAGGATTTGGCGGCGCCCTCACTCATGGGACTGACCACGATGCCCGAATGAGGCGAGGTCAACAGTAGCGGTCTATCGTTGCTGTTTAGAGGGAACCGCTCGTTCCTCGGGAGCGTACAACACTCGCGCTTCTGCGCGCGTTCTACAGGGGACCGCACCACTGCCGAGGGGCGTGGAGGCGCGGGGAACGCTGGGGCGCAGGGTGCGGCGGTCAGTCAGGATGACTCACGGATTCCCACTTGGAATCGACGCCTTCGCAGCGTCGCAAATTGCTGTCAATTTTGGATTTGCGACCCGTGGCGGTTACCTTCCGGGTGGCCGCGGTCTTCCCGGTTCCGCGCGCACATCGTTCCAGCACAGGAGGTCTCATGAGAAAGCCCCGTCCGGCGACCTACAATCCGGCGCAGGCACTGCATCTCATTGCGAGCGACCGCACCGGCGAGCCCCTCAGCTGCCCCTCGTGCAGCGGCTCGATCGAACGGTCGCCCGATCACTTCCCACCTCCGCCGCGGTCTCACGTGACGCTGACGTGTACCGCCTGCGGTCGAATTGCCCGCTATATTGCGGGAGCGGCTTAGTCGGGATTGGGGTTGGCGCTCGGTCGTCACGAGCGCGCGAGCTTCTTTTTTTTTCGCGGAGGGTTCGGCACGGCGCCGACTCCCGCATCCCGATCGGCGTGCGAGCGTAAGGGCGCTCATTCGGCCGGTCAGCACTAGCGCCACAGTTTTACCCCGCAGGGGAAGAGGAAAGGATCCATGGCACGCATCCAAGGCACCGTGAAGTGGTTCAACGACGCGAAGGGCTTCGGCTTCATTTCGCGCGAGGGTGGTCCTGACGTGTTCGTTCACTTCAGCGCGATCAACCAGCCTGGCTTCAAGTCCCTTGCGGAGGGAGACAAGGTCGAATTCGAGATCGTTCAGGGACAGAAGGGGCCGCAGGCCGCCGATGTCATGAAGGTCTGACGCACCGGAACCACGGGTGAGAGGGCTCCGAGGCGTAGCGACGCTTCGGAGCCCTCACGTCTTCGGCAGCGCTGGCGCGCGCCTGCGAGCGCCGGCGCGCGCCCTTGCGAAACCGCATGTGGCCGGTGTCACCGCGTCGCCATCGTGACGTCCGCTATGCTGACATCGTCCCCGTTACAGGGAGGGCGGGATCACCCCTGGCTGGGAGGCGGCTGGAAGGGTCTGCCTTGCGACGAAGGAGCGCCACCATGTCGACCAAGGATCTCAAGATCCTGTACGAGCGTGAACTCCCCGGGGGGGGATTCGTGCACGTCGAAGAGGAGAGCCGGCACGACACCGAAACCCATAGGGCGCAGGTCAGGGTGGAGCGTCGCACCGACCCCGCGCGCCGCGACGGCCACGAGCCCCCAGTCATTGCGCGCGCCGAAGGGCGCAGCCTGCAGGGCATCTTCGGCGAACTCCTTCGCATCGCACAGGACAACGTCGCCGTCGCCAAGGGGCTGCTCGGCCTACGAGGAGACGGAAAGGCGAAGTTCTAGCGCTACGCGGTACGCTACCACTCCGCCCTGCACGCCAAACCGGGCCCCCGCCATCGACACGGCTGGGGCCCGGACACGTTTGGCGACCTCCCCCGCACTACGGTCGCCCTCGGATGTGTGTCCCCGCGTCGATCGGTGGCTGCGCTCCCACCAGCTACGCGACTGCCGCGCGGAGCGGGAGGTCGAGCTCCATTTGCGGGGGCGCCTCGCTCACCACACGCGGTGCCCCGGTCGTGCGGCGGCGCATGGCGGGATCGGTGCAGGCACCCAGCAAGTGGGCCGTCTGGTGGTAGAGGCGCAGGGCATGGAGCGGCGCCAGGGAATCCACATCGTGCGCCGCAGCGATGCGCCGCGCCTCGTCCACGACCTGGAGAGGGAGCGCGGACGCCAACGGATGGCGCAACAGCTCGCCAATGGCGAGCACATCACGCGCCTTGAGCGCGCTACAGAGGGCTTCGAGGTAGGCGAGCACGGCCGGCCTCCCGCGCACAGTGTGTAATTGACACTTAGCAACTAATACGCGAGACGGTCAAGAAAGGTTCCCGTAACCAAGGCGTAAGGGAGTTGTATGCGCGTCGGCGCCCGGCCACCGCCCGAAAGGCCCTCGCAAGCTGCCGCAGGCTGCCGCGAACGCAGGTGCTCGCTGCCCCGCACCGACCTACAGCAGGTCGAAGCGAACCGGGCGACGTCCCGTGCGCCGCTTCCGCGGCGCGAAGCGATAGTACTGCGCCGGCCTTCCGCGCCCCTCGCTCCGCCATTCGTCGGTCGGCTCCACCAGGGACGCCGCCTGCAATGCGCGCCGGAACGACGCCTTGTGCAGCCGACGCCCGAGCAGCAGCTCGTACATCTGCTGCAGTTCGCTCAGGGTGAACATCGGGGAAAGGAGGCGGAAGGCGATCGGCGCGTAGTCCATCCGCGTCCGTAACGCCTCCAGTGCCGCCTCGAGCATCGCGCGGTGACGCGGCGGCATCACCGGCGGGTCGATGGCGCTGAACCACGCCCCGGCTTCGCTCGTCCGCTCCTGCGCGCTCGTCGGGATCACCCCCACGAATGCCACGGAGAGGTCTGCCTCGGCCGGATGCCGAAGGTGGTCGGCGAACGCCCCGACCTGCTCGATCCAGCTCGGCTCGACGCCCGCGGCGGCAAGCACAATGCGGCGCGCCGCGGCGTCGAGTGTCTCGTCGCTGCCGACCCAGTCGTTCGGGAGCTGCCACCGCTCGCGCGCCTGCAGGTCCGACACACGAACACACAGCGCCGCCAGCTGCTTGCCGCGCGGCGTGAAGAGGACGACGTCGACGGTGTGCGAGGAGCGCCGGGCAGGCGAGCGCGCAGGCGGCGGCGATGGAGAAGGGGCCCGGTCGCGCATCACTGCGCGAATAAGTAGCACCGCAAAACTAATGTCAAGGGGCCATCACGTCTCGCCCATCACCGTGCTCATTGTAGGACGCGCTCCCCCCGACGTCAACGTGCGTTGCCAACACCGGCGCCGCGTCACCACCTGCCTCGTCTCGCGATTCCGTTCGCGACGCTCCCGTCCTTCACGCGTCGGCGCGCAACGCGCTTCGAGTCACGGGGTCCCCCGTCGCTCCCCAGCACCCATCTCGAGCAGCGGCGGAATCGAGATCGGCAGCCGCCCCGTAATCGGATGCACGCCCGCGAGCGCGCGCGCCGCCGCCCGCTGCGATGCGGGCGTGCCGCCCCAGGCCACGGCGTACGTTCCCACCGACGGCACCTGCGTCAGCAGGTATGGTGTCCCGAACGACACCAGGACGACCTTCGCGCCTTGCGCCTGCAACGCGGTGACGAACTCCACGAAGGCACGCGGCGCGTTGGCGGTCGCCGTCTCGGAGGTGATGTTCACGTACGCTCCGATCACGACGACGTCGGCGCTGCGCGCCTCGCGGAGCAGTGCCACGTAGCTCGGCTCGCCCTCGTCGGCGTTGACGAACGCCGTGCGGACCGACGCGACGTGCCCTCGAAGCTCGGCGTTGAAGGTTGTCCCGGCGCCCAGGTCGGCGCGCCGTGCATACGTCACCGACAGCACGCGTGGACGACGCCCTTCCCGCACCACCGGGACGAGCGACAGCGAGTCGCGGGCCAGGACGAAGGCACGCTCGGCGATGGTGTTGGCCACCTCGACATTGGGCCCGCTCCCCACGGTGCGGCGAACCTGCTCCACGTCCACCACTCGCGCGCGATGGAGGTCGAACTGGTGCTTGAGCGCCAGGACGCGACGCGCCGAGCGATCGATGCGCGCTTCGTCATAGCGTCCCTCCTGCACCCCCGCCACCACCGCGTCGATCGCGCCCGCCACGTCCGCCGGCATCAGCAACACGTCGTTGCCAGCTGCAATCGCCCGCTTGGCCGCCTCGGCGGCGCCGAACCGGTCCACCACCCCGGCCATGTCCATGGCGTCCGAGACCACCAGGCCGTCGAACCGCATGTCCTCGCGGAGCAACGTGGTCATCACCTTCGGCGACAGCGTCGCCGGAACCTCGGCCGAGTCGAGTGCCGGCAGGAAGCCGTGGAACGTCATGATCGCGCCGACGCCGGCGTCGATGGCCGCCCGGAATGGGACGAGCTCGACGGAATCGAGGCGTGCACGCGAGGCGGTCACGGCCGCGAGCGCCAGGTGGGAGTTGGTCTCGGTATCCCCGTGGCCGGGAAAGTGCTTGCCCGTGGCCAGCATCCCATGCTCCTGGATGCCGCGCACCATCGACGCCCCGAGCCGCCCGGCCAGGACCGGGTCCTCGCTGAACGACCGCGCCCCGATCACCGGGTTGGCCGGATTGTTGTTGACGTCGAGCACGGGGCCGAACGCCACCTGGATGCCTAACGCACGTGACTCCTCGGCGGTGATGCGCCCCATCTCGTACGCCAGCGCCGTGTCGCCGATGGCGCCGAGCGCCATCTGCAGGGGGAAGTGCGTCGCCCCGCCCAGGTCGATGGCGTTCGGGGTGTAGTACACCCCGCGGAACCGGAATCCGGCCCCGGTTTCGAGGTCGGCGCTCACCAGGAGCGGGAGGACGCTCAGGCGCTGCAGCGCGTTGAGCTTGACCGCCACATCCGTCGGCGTTCCGACCGACACGATGAACCCCCCGACACGCTGTTCGGTCACCAGGCGCGAGATGCGCCCCCAATCGGCACTCTGCTCGGGAGCGAAATCCCCGAGGATCCACGGCCACACGAGCTGGGCGACCTTGTCCCGGAGCGAGAGCGTGAGGAGCAGCGAGTCGGCCCACGCGAGGTCCGAACGCTCGCGCGCCGGGTGCTGCGCCGGTGACCAGGCCGCCAGCCCGGGACGCTCGGCGGAGGACTGCGGTCCGTCTGGCCCCGGTGCGGTGACCCGGCGCGCGGGCGATTGCAGGCGCGCATCCCCCGGAACGGGCGCCGGGGTCGATACCGGGACGGACGAGCCGCGGCAGCCCGCCAGCAGCAACGCGCCAGCCACCCAGCGCCCGAGCCGCCGGGGCGCGCCGCTCACCACGTGATGGTGCCCTTCTTCGACGTGTCGACGTCCTCGCCCGCCCCCGTCTTGAACAGGAACGCCTGCATGTTCTTCGTCAGGAAGCTGCGGGCCTGCGGATCCATCACGTTCAGCCCATAGTGGTTGATCAGCATCGTCTGCTGCTTCAGCCAGTCACCCCAACACTGCTGGCACACCTCGGCGACGATGCGCGCCCCGATGGCGCCAGGAAACGGGGGACGCTCGAAGCCGGCGCGATTCTGGCCGCAGCGCGAACACGTGATGTCTGGCATGGGAACCAAGGGAGGAGAACGCACCGCGTGTGACGATCCGGGGACGGCCCGGCACATTGGCCGCCACACCCGGTGCTGAAGGATGCCGCGACGGTGTCCCGGGGAATGTAAGGAAGCGCGGTGCCCGGGCCAACCGACCTATCGCCGGGGCACCCCCTCCACCACTCGCCTGACGACGATCGTGAGCGCCTTCGCGCGATCGTCATGCTCGGGGGTTCCTTCACCCGGCGCACTGGTCACCTCGTATTTCCCCGGCGACAGGAATTCTTCGAGCGCGACACGTATCGCCAGCGGTTGCCGCGTCGGGCGCCGATGGAAGAAGTTGCCGCGGGAGTCCGTGAACACCAGCTCGCCACCGATCTCCAGCGCGGCGCCGTCGACCGGCGCGCCATCCTCGGTCACCACGCGCCCCTTGATCATGTAGCCGGCAACGTGTGCGCGCACCGAGACCGCCGGGAGCGCGCCTCCGCCGGGCGCACCGCGATAGAAGAACGTGCTCCCCTGCGCCGAGTAGTGGACCCTTCCGTCCGGCGTCACGAAACTGCCTAACGTCAGTGCATAACCGCCGACCTGGAGCCGGGCGTTCAGCCCGATGCTCTGGACGAACGGGTTGGCCGTGAGGTAGGGCGAGTGCGCCACCTGGTAGTCGAGCGAGAGCGAGCTCATTCCCGTCGACACCGTTCCGCCGAAATTGACGGACGCCCGCCCCTGCTCGTAGCTGATCACCTGCAGCAGCGACAGGCGCGGCGTCACACTCTCACGAAGGAGGAAGACCGGCGTCGTGACCCGCGACGGCTGCGGCGCCCACACTCGCAGCAGGTAGAACTCTCCTTGGAGCCGCGTCCCGACATCGCGCCGGACGCCGAGGGACGAGCTCAGGTTGCGAACGCCGCCAGCGCCGGACAGGAACCACCCCGACGACACGGTGGCCCCGAGCAGCGAGGCGCTGGCCGACGCCTGATCCAGCGTCGCGCGCTGCGGAAGGCCCCGAAATGCGGAATCCTGCCAGAAGTGCTGGCGCGCCACCGAGAGCGAGAGCGTGGGAGTCGCACGCCACGTCAGGTGGACATTCTCGCGCTCCGTCTCGCTCTGCAGCGGCATCGGTGCCGAGGCGCGACGGAAGCCATTCCCCAGGTGCACGGCCGCGGCTTGCACGTCGAGCCGGGTGGTCCGTGCGTCGAGGGCTGCAGCCGCGTACGGCGCGTTGCTCCCCATGCCAGCGGTCACGCTCGTGGTGATCCCCGACGACGGGGTCCAGCGCGCACTGGCGAGGAGTGTCTGCCGGTCCGTCGCGACGGCGTGCGCCCCCACCGTCAGCCTGCGACTCACGTCGCGCTGCAGCCACAGGTATGCCATCCCCCGGGCTGGCGTGTTGGAGGAAAAGTAGGGCGCAGCGACGGCATTCGCGCTCGCGCCCCCGAAGGCCAGCAGTGTCGTGCGTCCGCGACGCCGCTGGAGCGAGGCACCCTGTGCCAGGATCGCGGTCCCGCTGCCGAAGACGTCCGTGGGAAGCCTGAAGGGGAGGGCGTCGTTGCCGAGGCGAAGCGTATCACGCCCGCCGAGGAGGCGCCGCGCCGACCACCCCAGCCGCAACCCGTCGAGGTAACCCACGCCGATCGATGCGTCGTACCCGTTGCCCCAGATGTTCACGACACCGCCGTATCCTTCGAAGAGCGACGAGCCACCACCCTGCACCTGGAACACCTGGGCGTGCGCCACGGCTGGCCCCGCGAAGTGTCCCGCAAGGACGGCGAGCGCGGCGAGTACCCCTCGGCCGAGCATGCCGATGCCGTCCCGGTCCCGGTGCTCGGCGGCGTTGCGCGAGAGGGACATCTCAGTAGGCCACGGCCCGGAGCGTGAGCGTCCCGCGATACGTGCCGGACGGAAGCTTCGGCACCCCCCGCAGGTCCAGCTGCAATTCGAGGTCGTCCGTCCGCGTTCCCATGCCGTTCACTTGGGCGAGGATCGGCTGCCGGAACAGGTGCAACGTGGCGCCGGGGGTCCCGACTCCCCCCACCGCACGTCCGTCGAAGGGCGTGAAGGTGATCGCGGTGCCGGTGATCATGCGCCCGCTCACCCGGCTCGACGCGATGTCGTACGCCGGACCGCTCAGCGCCGCCGAAGCGCTCGGGAAGTATCCGACCAGGTCCACGGTCGAGGCGACCGCGCCAAGCGTCCACTCCGTCGTGACACTCACGGGGGATGGGAAGGAATTGAGGCGGTTGTCGGTCAGGAACGGAATGTCCTGGATCGCCCCGCTGTTGATGCGTAGTGTCAGCGTATTGGCTCCGGCGACGGACCCCGCACTGGCCGCCGCCGTGCGCCACAGTCCCACGGGCGAGAGCACGGGCGTCACGGTCGCGATGCTCTCCACCTGGGCGCGCGCCGGGGACACCGCAAGGAGCAGGGTCGGGAACAGCGCGCCAAGCGCGCCCCACGCTGCTCGTTCCGCCCGTCCGGGCCCTGCGCGGCCGCACGCGTTCATCCCCAGCGGTCCCACGCGCCAGTGTGAGCGCACACGCCTAGGGTCGCGCGGTGCCCCGGCGCTCCTCGACCGAGAAGTTCGCGAACCGCAGCAGCACCCGGTCCGGCGCCTCGACGCCATCCCACGGCACCTCCACGCGACGACGACTCTGGGGGAAGAGGGGGAAACCACCGAAGGGCTGCCCATGCTTGCCGGTGGCGCTCACCTCCGAGGCGACCACTCGTCCGAGCGCGTCGCCGGTGTTCTCCAGCTCGAGGACCGCCCGATGCCCCACGCTGTCGAAGTCGAAGGCGCGCACGGCGACCTCCTCCTTCTGGAGCGGTTCGCGCTGCAGCAGGTACACCACGTGCGGCAACTCCACGCGAACGTTGATTCCCGTGTGAGTCCGCGCCCCCGTCATCGACGACAGGACCATGAACCAGGCCGGGAGTCGGCGCGCCCGGGCCTCGTAGTAGACGGTATAGGTACCTAACGGCGGAATGCGGAACGACATCGCCGAGAGCTTGACATCGACGTTCGACGAGTCGAACGGGACGTCGCCCAGGGTGCCGTTCTCGTCGACGCGAAATCCGCGCGGTTCGAGCACGACCGTGAGCGGAAAGAGCGATTCGTTCACGAGTTCGAACTTCCCGCGCCCCTGCACAGGATACTCCACGACCGCCGGGCGAATGGTCTGCGCGGCCGGCGCGACGAACGGGGCGGCAAGGGTCGCCATCACGACGATCACCCGGGCGATCACTCGACAGCGCATCTCGATCCTCCGTGCCTGCGGTCTGCGGGCGCCCTACTGGGTGATGGCGCGCAGGTTCAGTGTCCCCGCGTAGGTTCCGACGGAAACGGTCTGGCCCGTGAGGTCGATCTGCAGGTAGAGGTCATCGGTGCGACTCGACGACTTGTTCGTGCCATTGATCGATTGCGAGAAGAGCGTCAGCGTCCCTCCGGCAACGCCCGCCGTGCTCGCACCACCGGTCACCACGCCGCCGGCGAAGGGGCTGAACGCCCCGCCCGTCCCGATCCTCCCCTTCACGAGCGACGAGGCGATGTAGTCGGTCCCGTTGGCCAGCGCCTGCGACGGGTTGCTGAAGTAGCCGACCAGGACGACCGCCGCGGCCGAGGGGTTGATGTCCCACGTGGTCGTGATGCTGACGGGAGTCGCGAAGTTGTTCACGGTATTGTCCGTCAGCGTCGTCATGGTCTGCGCGCCACCGGAGTTGATGGCTACGCTCAGTGAAGCCTGCTTGGTGGCGTTGATGGCGACTGTCGCGGTATTGGACAGTAATCCGCCTTGGCCATGGGCGACCACGGGTGCAGCCAGGACTAGGGACGCGGCAAGGCGAAGTGAGCGGAGCAGAACGACGGTCGACATGCGCTATACCTCGTAAGCCATTGGTTCACAACTCGCTAGGACGGTACGTCTGACCGTCGAAGACCGGTTCGGAATGGTGCGCCGGACGATCCGCGCAGGACATGCCGGTTACCAATGGGACGAGCGATCTGGAGCATGCGTCACGACAATGAACACTGTCGGATTTATTGACGGCTCAGTTGGAAGCGCGGGGCCGATGATTTCCGCGTCGATCGACGCGTGCCGCGGCCCACGCGCGCCACGTCGCACGCGGCCGTCAGGCCGGAGGCGATTCTGGGGTGTGCCGCGCGAGCCAGTCGACCACCCATCGCGTCACCTCATCCGCATCCAGGTCGACGGTGATCACGTGACCGCTGTTCTGCACCCAGCGCAGCTCCTTCTCTCGGCTGCCCAGTCGGGCAAAGCCCCGCAGGGCGGCATCGGGGGTAATGCGGTAGTCGTGCTGTGAGAACACCGCGAGCGTGGGAGCGCGCACCCGGCCGGAGGCCGCTCGCGCCCAGTCCACCACGCGACGGAGCTCGCGCAGCAGCCGCGGTGACGCATGCCCGTAGCCCAGCGACTCCCCTCGCGCGAGTGGATCGCGGATCGAGGAGGCCGGATCGCTCGGAATCCAGGCCCGCCAGAGCGACCAGAGCGGCCAGAGCGACGTCCACAGCCGTCCCCTGCCCCCCACTTCGAGGTAGGGGGCGAGGAGGACCAGCGCCGAGGGGGGGCGCTGCCCGGCACTGAGCTGCACCGCGATCGCCCCACCCATCGAGAGCCCCACCACCGCCACCTGCTCATGCACGCGGCACAGGGACTCGTACGCAGCTCGGGCGGCGCCGGTCCACGCCGCGGCATCCGATGCGCGAAACGCTTCGAGAGTCCGCCCGTGTCCGGGGAGGAGCGGCGCCCGCACGGTCCACCCGGTCGCATGAAGGGCGAGCGCCTGGCGGCGGAGCGTCTGTGGTGTGTCGCCGAAGCCGTGAAGCAGGAGGACAGCACGTGCACCGCCGTCGAGCGCGATCGCCCCGGCCCCGGGCACGATGCCGTCAGCCGCAACCGGATGTGCAAGGCGCCACGCACCTTCGGCGCGCGTGCGCGCATGCCGCCGGCGCACGCCCGCGAGCGTGACGGCGGCGATCCCGCCGGCCACGACGGCTGCCAGGGTCCTCGTCACGCGCTCAGTAGCGCGGCATCGACGGGTCCACTTCGACCGCGTATCGGTCGATGCCGCCCGACAGGTTCCAGAGTCGTCGGAATCCCTGCTCGGCAAGGAAGCCCGCGGCCGCCAGCGATCGCACGCCGTGGTGGCAGTAGACCACGATCTCCTCCCCCCGGTCGAGCGTCGTCACCGCCCCCGTGACGCTCCCGAGCGGGATGTGCCGCGCGCCAGCGATGTGCCCGATCTTCCACTCCCACGGCTCACGCACGTCGACCAGCGTGAAGCGGATCCCTTCCGCCACGCGCCTGGCGAGTTCCGCCGGGTGCAATTCTCGCGCGCCCGCCCATCCCCCGTCGCCGGGAGGTGGCATGACCCGACCATCCGCGTCAGCCCCCTCGCTCGCTCCCGCCGCCGAGATCCCGCAGAAATCCTCGTAGTCCACGAGCGCGCCGAGCGTGCGAGTTCCGCAGGCCGGACACGACGGCTCACGCCGCACCGTGATGGAGCGGAACTCCAGGCGCAGGGCATCGACCAGGATGAGCCGTCCGACGGCAACGCTCCCCACGCCACTCAGCAGCTTGATGGCTTCCAGGGCCTGCATCGTTCCCAGCAGCCCGGGGAGCACCCCGAGCACCCCAGCCTCGGCGCAGCTTGGAACCGTCCCCGGAGGTGGCGGCTCGGGAAAGAGGCAGCGATAGCAGGGACCGTCGGGCGCACCCAACACCGACAGCTGACCGTCGAAGCGCAGGACCGAGGCGTAGACGTTGGGGCGCCCGGCAAGGACGCACGCGTCGTTGACGAGATATCGCGTTGGGAAGTTGTCGCTCCCGTCCACCACGACGTCGCAACGCGATACAAGGTCCAACGCATTGTGCGAGGACAACTTGGCGTCCACGATCTCGAGCTGTACGTGCGGGTTCAGGTCCGCCAGCCGAGCGCGGGCCGCTTCGACCTTGGAACGACCGATCGCCGATTCACCAAACAGTGGTTGTCGGTGAAGGTTCGAGGGTTCTACGCGGTCGAAGTCGATGATCGTGAGGGCGCCCACCCCGGCAGCGGCGAGGTACGTGGCCGCTGGCGATCCAAGGCCACCGGCGCCCACCAGGAGGACATGGCTGCCCCGCAGCCGGCGCTGCCCCTCTTCGCCGAACGAGGGGAGGGAGATTTGGCGACCGTACCGCAGGTACTCGGCCGCCACGAGATCGGGGAGCGGATTGGCTGGCATGGAAAGGGGTAACATGGGCAGAATATACCGGGCGAATTATCTGGACACGCGCGGCATTTTCACGTTCCTTGGTAAATCGCTGAGCTCGTCTGCACGTCCCTCCCGCCCCGATGTCGCCCCGCCCCCCGGCCGACACGCCCGTGCGGCCCTACGAGGTCGCCATAGTCGGCAACGACGCCGTCCTGGCGGCGCTCCCCGCCCGACCCTTGCAGCTGGCCCACGCGATCCTGACGTGCGGGTACGACCTCGTCGTGCCCGTCAGCTGGGGCGAGGAGGTGGTGGCGGAGGAGGCGCTGCGGGCGGTGAGCGCGCGCGGGGGGGCCCCTGCGGTGTTCTGTGCGTGTCCGACATTGCGCTCGCGCCTCCTGGCCTCCGGCAGCGAGCTCGCCCCGTTCCTCCTGTCGCTGGTGGCACCGGCGGTCGCCACCGCCCGGTACCTGCGCGCGTTGCAGCCGGCGCTGTCGCTGCGCATCACCGTGATCGGCGGCTGCCCCGACGCGCGCGACCCGTCCATCGACGTGCGGGTTGCTCCCCACGACTTCCTCCGGCTCCTGGCCGATCGCGGGATCGCGCTCGATCGCCAACCCGCCATCTCCGACTCGATCGTCCCTCCCGATCGCCGCCGACACTTCTCCCTTCCCGGCGGCTGCCCGGCCCCTCGCGCGCTCGAGTCGCGCGCCCCTGAATGCCGACTGGTGACGATCACGGAAGAGGCATTCCCCAGTGAGGTCGCGGAGTATCTCCTCGGGAACGAAAACGTCCTGATCGACCTTTCGCCCCGCCTCGGGTGCGCCTGCTGCGGCGGGTTTGGCGATCGCGCACACCGTGGTCCGGCCGGACGAGAGGAGATCCTGCGGCACGAGCCACCCCGTTCGCCCACGCCAGTCGTCGAGCATGACCTGGTCGTCGTCGTCCAGGAGCCGATCTCGGCGCCCGAGCGCGGACGTGAGCGGTCTGTGAGTGCAGCGCCGTCGGCGCCGGGCGCCGGGGATGTGCGAGACGACCGCTTGCAACCGGGCGGCACCCAGCGGCAGGCGGGGCAGCTCGCGGACACCTCGCGCCCCGGAATCGCTTCGCAGGCCCGCCAAGGAGCGGGAGAGGGATCGCGCGGACCCTCGGGACGCGTGCGCTTCCCCGGCGCCGTGCCGATCGACAGCGCCCGGTCGCGCGTCAGGGAGCGCCTCTTCGCTGTGACACCGGCAAACGCCGTGGCCGCGATCCCTGCCCCAGCGCGGGCCGTGGGATACTGGGCCTCCGCACGCGTGGCCGGTTCCTCAACTGCGGCACGGGGTGGAGGGGGCGAGGCACTCGCCCGCCTCCACCCGGCTCACGGGGGGCATGAGCCATGGATGGCAGGTGAACCGCGCCGAGGCGAATCGCGAGGGGGCGTTCCGACGATCGGCGAGCGGGCGGGCGAGGGATCGCGCACGATCCCGGCCCGTTCGTCCGCGGCACCGGCGCCCGCAGCGCCTCGCCCGACGACGGCCGCCCCGCCGACGCCGCGCACCGTGAAGCCGGGGCGCGAACCGTCAGGCGCAATTCCCGTGGCACCCGTCCCGCCTGGGGGCGCTCCCCCGTCGCCTGGGGCGGCCCGTGAGGAAGTGCGCACCATCCTCCCCCCGCTTCGGCGCCAGCCACCATCGGCGTTCCGAGTCTCGCGGTCTGCCGCGCACCCACGCGCGAGCGCCGGTGGCGGGAAGGTCCTGCCGCGCGCGTACGTCGCCCGTCGCCACACTCCCGCCGAGTCGCAAGCCGTGTCCCCGCCCGCGTTCGAGGAGCCGTGCGGCGAGGAAATGCCCGGCGAGCAGTCGATCGAGCTCGGGCCAGAATCGGAGCTCGGGCCGGCGTCAGCGCTCGAGCCGGGATCCGGGCTCGAACCGGGATCCGGGCTCGAGCGGGCGGCGGAGGGGGTGGGCGAACCCCTCGTGACATTGGAGGCACCGAGCGTCGCTCCTCCTGAACCCGCCACCCTCGCAGAAGCCGTTGCGTCGCCGGGGGACGTCGCGGAGGAGTGGGATGTCATCGCTCGGGAGCGTACGGCGCCGACCGCGGCCGACGTCGCAGTGAACGCCGACGTGCTCGCCCGCATTCGACGGCAGGCCCAACTCCCCGGGCGCGTGGTCTCCCGCAATGCCGTTCCGCCCGGCGCGCCGAGCGAGCTGCGCGAGCCGCGTGAGCCGGGGCGGTTCCTCGTGGTCCTGACCACGGCGGTGCTGGCGCTGGCGCTCCTCGTTGCCCTCGCCGTCATCTTTCGCCGCGCGCCGACCGCCCCATGGTGATCACCACCACCCCGCGCCGGCCGATCCGCGGACGGCGAGGCGCCCCCGTGGGGGCGCCTCTACCCTAACGCTGCCCTGCAGCGCCGAGGGCTGCGCGCGCCTCATCCAGCTTGCGGCTGGCGGCGACAAACCGCCCCGCCAGGTCGGCAAGCTCGGCGCGCGCCAGCGCGAGGTCGCGGCGGCGCAGCGCCTCGTTCACCGACGGAAAGACGACCGTCGAGTACCCGTTGTCCTCGTCGGCAGCGTAGATGAGGTTGCGGAACCACGGGCGTGAGCGGAGCCCCTCCGGGCGCGTGAGCGCCCGCTCGACCCCGAGCAGCGCCTCGTTGGCCACCCGGAAGGCACCGGGGAGGGGAGCGCCGGCCAGGGCGGCGTCCCGGGCCGCCCCGAACGCGCTCGCCGCTGCCTCCATGTCCGCGATCGCGCTCGCGAGGGGCGCCAGGTCCACGCCGCCGCCAGCAGCTGCAACCGCCTGTGTCAGGGGCGGCAGGTACCGCCGCATCGTCCGTGCGTACTCGACGTAGTCGTATGGGAGGATCTCGGCGTTCGCCAGGCGCAGGAGCATCGCGGCACCTACGCGCGCCGCCGCCGCGTGATACGAGAATCCGGGGTCGCCGAAGCGCGACATCCACGCGAACGAGTCGAACATCGAGTGATACACGCCTCCCGCCCCGCCAAACCCCCAGTCGGAATGCGGGATCCCCAGGTGGTTGTAGAAGCCCGCGAAATCGGACCCACCCCCCGGATCACCCATCGGGGGCTCCAGCGTATCGCTCGCGAGCCGCGCCGAGGCACGCCAGTTGGCATAGATGCTTCCCCCTTTTGGGTCGTCGACCTGGCGCACCACGTCGCGCAGGACGGCGCGGAGAGAGGGCGACCCCCCTCCCCCGAACGCACTTCCTTGCGCCGCGACATCCTGGTTGAGGTATGCCACTGCCCCGCGCATGAGGCGCAGCGAGTCGTCCTCCACGTACTCGGTGGAGCCGATCAGTCCCCACTCCTCCGCATCCCACGTCGCGAAGACGAGGGTGCGCCGCGGGCGCTCGCCGCGCCGTACCTGCTCCATCACCGCCCGGGCCGCCTCGAGGACGCTCACGGTGCCGCTCACGTTGTCTGCGGCGCCGGGCCCCCACGAATCGCGATGCGCTCCGATGATCACCAGTTCGTCGGGAAGCTCACTTCCACGCACCGTCCCATAGGTGTTCCAGATCGTCTTGTAGGCTCGCGTTGCCGTGTCGGTCGCGATGGCCACGCGCGCCCGCACCGGACCAGGTCCCACGTGATAGCGGAACGGGAGCCCTCCCTGCCAGCCCGCAGGGATCGCCGTCCCACGCAGGTCGCGCAACAGCTCCGCGGCGTTCCCGTACCCGATCGGGACGACAGGGATTCTCGGCACGTTCAGCTCTGCCACCGGGAGGCGGCGCGCCCCGGCGACGCTCGCCCATCCCGGCGTGGTCGGGTCGCCGTTCCCGTTGGCGACGCCCCCCCGCTGGATCCCCTGCGGCGGGCGCATCGCCCCCTCGGGATACACGTCGCCACGCACGTACCCGTCGTCCTGCGGGTCGGAGTAGAGGATGAGGGCGATGGCGCCGTTGCGCTCCGCCTCGCGAGCCTTGATCCCCCGAAAGCTGCGCCCGTAGCGTGCCACCGCGATCTTCCCCCGAACCGAGACCCCCAACGCCTTCAGCTGCTCGTAGTCCTCGATGAGACCGTAGTTGACGAAGACGACCTCGCCGCTCACGTCGCCGCTCCCGGCGTAACCGTTGATGGGGGGGACTTCCCCCGTCGAGCCGAGCGTGAGGTCGCCTGCCACCTTGCCCTCTCGCAGGTCGAGCTCGCGCCCGCCACCATCCACCCGCCACACGCGAACGCTCGTCGGGTGCGGCATCCAGATCTCGTACTGTCGCACCTCCGTCTCCAATCCCATCGCCTTCATCTGGTCGATGACGTAGTCGCGCGTGCGCGCCTGCGCCGGTGTCCCGGCCACGTGGGGTTCCGCCGAGAGGGCGCGTGAGTGCGCCTGCGCCCGCTCGGGCGAGGGGACCGACGTCGCCGCGCGCTCCAGTTGCCGCTGGCGGTCAGCCTGGGCGCGCGTGAATCCGGTGATGTCCTGCGCGCCGATCGGGGCGGCGAGGAGGGAGAGACCTAACGACAAACGCAGCAAAGTCACGGCGTCCTCGAAGTGGTGGGAGGTCGGGGGGAGGAGAGACGGACGCGCCATCAGGCGTCGCCGTCCTCGTACTCCAGCAGGGCGTGATGCAACGCGGTGCGCAGCATGTCCTCGGACGGCTGGCCGCCCGCGGCGCGTGCCAGGAGCGAGAACTTTCGCGCCATCTCGTTCCCGATGAATGCCTCGTCCGGCGCCGCAATTCCCAACGAGTCGAGGGAATGGATCGCGAGGCGGCGGAGCAGCGCCAGGGTCTCGGGCTCCAGGCCGGGGAGCGTGGCAGGTGTCCGGGCGGCACGGCGGGAGGGTCGGGATGCGCCCCCATCGCGCGTGCGCGGGGGCGCCTCGAACATCGCGCGCAGCGAGGCGAGCCGCACCGCGAACGACCCGGGCGTATGCTCGCGGAACTCCGCAACGACGCCTTGCCGTCGCAAGCGGCCCAGGAGCTTCCGCACCGCTTCGCGGACGACCGGCTCCTGCCCCGGGCTCCCGGCGCCGCGCCCGGTGATCACCAGGACTTCCTCGGCGCGCTCCACCTGCTTGGCGCGAATCCACCCATCGGCACGGCGCACCGCTTCCGCGCCGCTCAGGAGCGGGTCGCGCACGTTGAGGATGCGTGTCGCCCCGAAGCGCGCCTGGTCGAACGCCGCCTTCACGATGGGACGACGGTGCATCGCTAGCGTAGCACCCGGGTCAGGACCTTGCCGTCGAGGCGCTCCATCGGCCGCACGCCGGCCAGCCGGGCCAACGTCGGCGCGATGTCCACCACACGCACCGTATCCGCGTAGCGCCCCGGCCTGATGCCCGCTCCGTAGAAGAGAACCGGGACGCGCGCGTCGTAGTCGTGCGGTGTGCCATGGCTCGCATCCCGCTTTCCCGCCAGGTACCAGTACGGCCTGAGCGTGACCACGACCGCCACCGGGAGGTCGGGGGGAAACATGTGCAGCCAGCGACGCGTGATCACGTCGGCCCCGGGGCCGCGCTTCACGAGGTCGGCGTACAGGTCGGCTCGCATCACGCCCTCGACCCGCGCCATGCGCCGGGCGAACACCCGGGCCACCGAGTCGCGATTCACGCGCGCCCGCGCGAACGGGATCGAATCGAGGTAGAGGACGCCATCGTCCCATAGATAGCCGCTGCTGTCCACGCCGGCCCTGGCCAGCGCCTGGCGGAGCGTCGAGACGAGTGGGCGTGGATCGACCCGCCCGCCAGGGACGCTGCGATAGCGCGTCACGAAGCCACTGTCGGGGTACGGCGCGACGCCGTGGTCTGACGTGAGGGAGATGACGATCGACGACGAGTCGCGCAGCGCGTAGAGCGAGTCGAGGAACCCTCCGAGGTATCGATCGAGCCGCACCAGTTGGTCGTGCAGCTCGCGCGAGTCCGGGCCGTACTTGTGGCCGATGGCGTCGGTGGTGGACAGCGAGACCGAGAGGAAATCCGTGCGCGTACGATCGGCGCCCAGTTCGCGCGCCTGTACCGCTTGCAGCGCCAGCTGCAGCGTGATCTCGTCCATCACGGGGAAGTCCTTCAGCCCCTCGACCGCTGCCGCCGTGTCGGAGGGAAGCCGGTGCGGAAAGGTGTACGCAGCCCCCGTCGCCTCGACGGCCACGCTATCCGGCTCCGGATACGACGACGCCGGCAGGAGCAGCTCCCACGTCTTCCCGGCATGGGACTGCGGCAGGCGCCGCGCATTGAACCGCTGGAGCCACGTCGGAAGGGTGTCGGCGTACCAGCGGCTCGTGGTGAAGATCCCCGCCTTGGGCGCGTACCAGTACGCCTCCCCCTTCGCGCGGCCTAACGGGAGGATGGCGCTGCGATCCTTGCGCGACACCGACAGGAGGCGCGAACGAGGGTCCGCGAAGCGCAGCCAGTCACCGAGCACCGTCCCGCGAAAGCGGAAGGGGGACGCGGGATCGCCGGGGGCCCCCACCAGGGGGGACTGGATGTCGAGGACGCCGGCGTCGTTCGCGACGATCCCCGTGCCACGGGGGAATCGCCCCGCCATCATCGTCGAGTGCCCCGGGGCCGTCTCGGTGATGCCGTGGTCCTGGAACCCGTTGGGGAAGTAGGCCCCGCCACGCAGCAGGCGAGCGAAGCCCCCCGTGAACTGCCCGGCGTACGCATCGAGATAGTCCGGCCGCAGCTGGTCGACCGCCACGTGCACCACGAGGCGCGGCTTGGCGGGCAGGGCCGGGCGCGATTGGGCCGCTCCCCGCGATGACACGAGCAGGAGCGGAGCGATGGCGATCAGGAACCGACACGTCATGGGAAACTGTGACCCCGGGGTGGACGATCTCGGAATCTAGCGCCGGGGCGTGGTGGAGGGCCGTCAAGGATCCGTACATTTGCATGAGGTCGCACACCGGCCCTGCCACCCGCCGCGTCGTGCTCGCGCCGCCCCGGCTTCACGGAGTCCCGCATGACACACACCTCGTCGATCGCCCTGATGATGCTCGCCGCCAGCAGCATGGTGACCGTTCCATTGCGGGCCCAGTGGCATGCCGAACCGTCACGCCCGGTGTCCGTCGTGGTGTCCGCAGGTACGGCGCTCCCGACCGGCGCCTTCGGGGATTACCACAAGCTCGGCATCCACGGAGACGTCTCCCTGATCGTCAGGTTCGCAGGGCAGGGAATCCGCTTGCGCCCCGAGGTCAGCTACCAGCGCTTCTCGCTCAAGAACCGCGTTGCCGAGGTCGTGCCGCTCGCCGTGGCCCCGTCACTCGACGAACGCACCCCCGTGCCGCTGCTCGCGCGCACCATCCCGGGTGACGGAAGTGGCGGGAGCGGCGTGTCATCGGCGCTCGGCCTCATCGGAAACATCGAGCTCCCGCTGGTCGGCGGTTTCTATCTCATCGGCGGAGTCGGCGCCAGCCGGCTGAGCACCGGAGCAACCGAGTCGGCCAACGACGTGAGCGACACGGCGCTGACCTACAATGGCGGTGCAGGAGTCCGCGTCCGCCTCCGCTCGCTGACCGGCTTCGTCGAGGGACGCCTGCAGAACCTCTCGATCGGTGAAGGGAAGGCGCGCTTCAACGACATGCGCACGATCCCCATCACCATCGGCATCGCGTTCTGAACGCAGGGGGCGATGCGGGGGCCGCAGTTGCCTACCCCGCGGCCATCACCCCTTCGAGAATGGTCAACCCGCGCGCGAGCTCCTCGCGTGTCGCGACCAGTGGCGGGAGCAGGCGCACGGTGTGCTCGCCAGCTGAGACGAGGAGGAGCCCCGCCTCCCGCGCGCGTGCGATGATTTCGGCCGCCGGCTCCACGACGTCGATCCCCCACATGAGGCCCGCGCCGCGCACGGCGCGCGCGCGCGCCGTGCGCGCGGCAATCCCGTGCAGCTGGTCCCCGAACCACGCCCCTACCTCGCGCACGTGCGCCAGGAGCTGCGGATCCGACAGTCGCTCGAAGACGTGCAGGGCCACGGTGGCGACGAACGGCCCACCGCCGAACGTCGTCCCATGCTCGCCCGGCTGCAGGGCCGAGGCGATCTCGTCGGTCGCGAGGATCGCCCCCATGGGGAGTCCGCCGGCAATCGGCTTGGCCAGCGTCATGATGTCCGGCGTGACCCCCAACCGTTCGTGGGCATACAGGTGCCCGGTGCGCCCCAGTCCGCACTGGATCTCGTCGAAGATGAGCGCAATGCGACGCTCCTGCGTCAGCTGGCGCACGGCGCGCACGAAGTCCGCCTCGAACACTCGCACCCCCCCTTCGCCCTGGATCGGCTCGAGGATGAGGGCAGCCGTCGTCTCGGAGTTGAGCGAGATGTCGAGGTCGTCCAGGTCGCGCTCGAGGATCGAGATGCCTCCCGCCAGCGGGCGGAACGGCATGCGGTACTGGGGGCGATCGGTGGCGGCAACCGTGCCGAAGAGACGCCCGTGAAACGCTCCGCGCAGCGAGAAGATCTCGTGCTTGGCTGGCCCACCGACGTTGCGTGCCCAGCGGCGCGCGAACTTGAAGGCCCCCTCGTTCGCTTCCGCGCCAGAATTGGCGAAGAAGACGCGGTCGGCGAACGAGGTTGCGACCAGCTTGTCCGCCAGCTGCTCGCCTGGCGCGGTTCGGAACAGGTTCGACACGTGAATCAGCCCCTCGGCAGCCCGCCTGATGACCTCCTGAAGCTGCGCGTCGCCGTAGCCCAGCGCGTTCACCGCGATCCCGCTGGTGAAGTCGAGATAGCGCTTGCCTTCGCTGTCGATGAGTTCCACGCCCTCGCCACGCACCAGCTCCATCGGTGCGCGCTTGTACACGGGGAGCAGGGCATCGGTCGCGGGATGCGAGGCGACGGAAGCAGGCATCGGAAACCTCGGAGACGAGAGGAGGGAGGGCAGAGGGCAGGCGAACGGGGAGGGAGCGACGGGTGGAACGGGGTGGCGAAGGTTGCGGGCGCCGGTTCGCGACGGGCGGGCGAGGCTCGTCCCGCAGCCTATCGCGATCGTCGCTCGGCGTGCGCGACGAGGGTGGTGCCGGCGCTCGCATCGGGAATCGCTGCCAGGTTGCCGACGCGCACTCGCCCCACGCCGCCGTCCAGGGCGCGACGGGCGGACTCGAGCTTGGCGATCATCCCCCCCTTTGCCCCGCCGCTGGCGACCAGGTCGGCCATCCCGTCGCTGTCCAGCTGCGGAATGACCGCGCCCCCTGCGTCGAGGACACCCGGGACATCGGCCACCAGGACGAGTTCGTCGGCGCCCAACGCCGCGGCGATGGCAGCGGCCGCGTCGTCACCGTTCACGTTGCAGCCGCTGCCGTCCGCAAAGCGTCCGACCGGCGAGATGACGGGGACGAACCCGCCGGCGAAGAGTGCGTGCACGAGCGCGGGATTCACGATCTCCGGCTCGCCCACCGCCCCGAGCGCACCATCGGCGAAGAGGCGGCACGTCAGGAGTCCGCCGTCCTCGCCCGAGATGCCCGCGGCGGCAAGCCCGGCGGCGGCGAGCGCGCCGACCAGGCGCTTGTTCACCGTGGCCGACAGGACCATCCGCACGACCAGCAGGTCGCCCTCGGTCGTGACGCGGCGGCCATTGTGGAACGCCGGCTCCGCCCCCAGCTGGCGTTGCAGCTGCGAGACCTCGTCGCCGCCACCGTGGACGACGCACACACGGTCCCCGCGCGCCACGGCCGACGCGATGGCGGGGGCGAGGCCCGGGTCGCCCTGGGCACGCCCGCCGATCTTGATCACGCGCGTCGTCACAGCGGCAACCCCAGCTCCTCCGGCAGCCCGAGCGAGACGTTGGCGTTCTGGAGCGCCTGTCCCGCCGCTCCCTTCACCAGGTTGTCGATCGCCGACAGGACGATGAGCGTCGGCGTCCGCAGCCCGTGCGCCTCCCGCACGGTGATCCGCACGGTGTTGCGATGGGCCACGTCGCGGAGCGCCGGGAGCTGCTCGGTGATCTCGATGAAGCGCTCCCCGGCGAAGTGCTCATGCCAGATGGCGAGCGGCTGCCCCAGCTCTTCGGTCAGCTGCACCGTGATGGTGGAGAGAATCCCGCGCGCCACCGGGAGGAGGTGCGGCGTGAACAGGAGATCGGCGTCCGCCTCGAAGCTGTTCAGCAGCGAGCGCATCTCCGGAAGGTGCCGGTGCTCGTTCCCCACCCCATAGGCGCGATAGTTCTCGGTCACCTCGCCGAAGAGGAGCTCCGGCTTCGGGGAGTTGCCCGCGCCGGTCACCCCGCTGGCAGCGTCCACCACGATCGCGGAGCCCGGCTTCACCAGCCCGCGTGACAGGAGGGGCACGAGCGCCAGCAGCGCCGCCGTGGGATAGCACCCCGGGTTGGCGATCAATTCCGCGCCACGCAGCTGCTCGCGATTGACCTCGGTCAACCCATACGGCACCGGCTGCGTCGTGTGTCCCGGCCGCAGGTCGCTCGAGAGGTCGATGGCCCGCACACCCTCGCGACGAGCGCGCTCGACCCACGTAGCCGAGGCACCATGCGGAAGGGCGCTGAAGACCACCTCGGCCTTCGCGATCGGCGCGTCGTCGGTTGCAATGAAGGTGACGTCGCGTGCGCCCAGGCGCGCGCGTTCGCCACGGTGGGCGTTGGCGGTCGCGTAGACCAGCTCGAGCTGGGGGTGGGCGTTGATGAGCGCGCAGAGCTCTCGCCCCGCATATCCGCTCGCCCCGAAGACTCCGACAGGAATTCTATGCACGATGAATGCATATTCAGTCAGCGGCCTTCTGTCAATTGCCTCCCGGCCGGCAAACGAAACCGGAGTTGGAGCCGACTGACTCGCTCGAAAGGCGAGTCTCGCCGAGGCGGTCGGCAGCGGACGGTCGCCACAGGGGTGGTTGGCTCGGGGGGGACGCGCTAATCTCTGGCACCATCACGTCCCTCATCTCTCGACTCCCGTGAACAAACGCGATCGTCACGCGGCCATCCGTGAGCTCGTTGCGGCACAGCCCGTCGGAAGCCAGGAGGAGCTCCGGCAGCTCCTCAAGGACCGCGGCTGGGATGTCACGCAGTCGACGCTGTCGCGCGACCTGCGCGAGCTGCGCCTCGTCCGGATCCCCACCAACGAGGGGCCGCGCTATGCCTCACCGGAATCGCTGGCGGGCGAGGACGAGCGAACCCTGGTCGAGGACGTCCTCCCCCAGTTCTACGACTCGGTGGACGGTGTCGGCGAACTGCTGGTCCTGAAGACGATCTACGGTGGCGCGCAGCCGGTGGCCGAAGCGATCGATTCGGCAGGGTGGGCCGAAGTGGTCGGGACGATCGGCGGCGAGAATACCGTGCTCATCATCTGCCGCTCCCGGGAGGCGCGAGAGCGACTCCACAAGCGGATCGAGAAGCTCTCGCAGTCGGCGTGGGGGGGGGGGGGGGGGGGGGGGGGGGGGGGGGGGGGGGGGGGGGGGCGGCGGCCGACGGTCGCGCCTTCGTCGCCGTCCCCCGATTGACGGGCAGCGGCAGGTTGGTAGATTATGCAGGATAGGTGAAAGTTTATCTCTATTTCGGAGCATACCCATGCAGACCATCGCCCTCGCCTACTCCGGCGGGCTTGATACTTCGATCATCGTCCCCTGGCTGCGCGAGCACTATGACGCGCGCGTGGTCTGCGTTGCGGCCGACGTCGGTCAGGGGGAGGACGAACTCAAGGGGGTCGTCGAGAAGGCCATCGCCTCGGGTGCCGCCGAGTGCTATGTGGAGGACCTCCGCAAGGAGTTCGTGGAGGACTTCATCTATCCGACGCTTCGCGCCGGCGCGATCTACAATCGCAAGTACCTCCTCGGTACCTCGATGGCCCGCCCGATCATCGCCAAGCGCCAGGTCGATGTCGCCCGCAAGGTCGGCGCGACCGCGCTCGCGCATGGCTGCACCGGCAAGGGGAACGATCAGGTGCGCTTCGAGCTGACGTACATGACCTTCGCCCCCGACCTCAAGGTCATCGCCCCGTGGCGCGAGCCGTCGTGGACGATCCGCTCGCGCGAGGACGCGCTCGCCTACGCGGCCGAACGCAACATCCCGGTGGCCGCGACCACCAAGAAGATCTACTCACGCGATCGCAATCTCTGGCACATCTCGCACGAAGGCGGTGTCCTCGAAGACCCGAATCAGGCGCCGCTGAAGGACATGTTCATGCTCACCACCGATCCCGAGGACGCCCCCAACGAGGCCGAGCTCGTGACGATCGGCTTCGAGCGCGGGACGCCGGTCGCGGTGAATGGCGAGAAGCTCGGCCCGGTCGAGCTCATCATGGCGCTCAACAGGATCGGCGGGCGGCACGGGATCGGACGCGCCGACATCGTCGAGGATCGCCTCATCGGGATGAAGTCGCGCGGCGTGTACGAGACGCCGGGCGGGACCCTGCTGTACACCGCGCTGAGCGAGCTCGAGATGCTGGTTCTGGACCGGCGCACCATCGCCGCCAAGGACGTCATCTCGCCGCGTTACGCCGATCTCGTCTACGAGGGGCGTTGGTGGACCACCGAACGGGAGGCGTACGACGCCTTCGTCAACGTGGTGCAGGCGCGCGTAACGGGCACCGTGACGCTTCGCCTCTACAAGGGGAACATCGTCGTCGCGGGGCGCGCCTCGGAGCAGGCGCTCTACGACGAGCGCTTCGTCACGTTTGGCGAGGACGACGGCGTGTACCAGCAGTCGGATGCAGCTGGCTTCATCCGCCTTTACGGCCTCCCCATGCGCGTGCGCGCGCTCAAGGACCTGGAGCTCAAGCAGCACCACAAGCAGGAAGGCGAGGGGGCGAAGGACACGACGCTCGCGTACGCGTGAGCGACCCTGCCGGTACCCCTCGACCGTCGACCACTCCCCCGGCAGGCGCAACGCCTGCCGGGGGTCACCGTCTGTGGGGCGGCCGCTTCAACGCCCGGTCGGCGGCCATCATGGACGCCGTCAACCGCTCCATCGGGATCGACTTCCGGCTGTGGCCCTTCGACGTCAGGCTCTCGAAGGCGTGGGCCACCGCACTGAGCCGCGCCGGCATCCTGACGAGTGAGGAGAGCACGGACATCGGCGCAGGCCTCGACAGGGTCGCCGGGCGACTCGCGGCGGGCGAGGTGCCGATCGACTCTGACGAGGATATCCATACCATGATCGACCGCCTCCTCCACGAGGAGGCGGGTGCGGTCGCATCCAAGTTGCACACCGGACGCTCGCGCAACGACCAGGTGGCGACCGCCTCCCGGATGTGGGCGATGGACGCCTGCCAGCGCCTCGACGGCGCCGTCCGCGAGGTGCAGGCGGTCCTGCTCGCGCACGCGGAGGGGTTGCAGGAAGCCATACTCCCGGCCTACACGCACATGCAGCGCGCCATCCCGGTCTCGGCGGCGCACTGGGTGCTCTCGCACTTCTGGCCCCTCGAGCGCGACCGGCTGCGGCTGGCGGTGGCCGCGCGCAGTGCGGCCTCGCTCCCACTGGGGTCGGGGGCGGTGGCGGGCTGCGCCTTCCCCATTTCCCGCACCTTCCTCAAGGACGCGCTGGGGTTCGAAGCGGTCTCGCCCAATTCGATCGACGCCGTCGCCGACCGCGACTTCGTGGTCGAGGTCGTCTTTGCCTGCTCGATGATGGCAACACATCTCTCGAAGCTGGCGGAAGACCTCATCCTGTTCGGGTCGAGCGAGTTCGCCTTCGTGAGGTTCGGCGACGGCTACTCCACGGGCTCGAGCATGATGCCCCAGAAGCGCAACCCCGACGCCCTCGAGATCGCGCGAGGCTCGGCAGGACGCCTGATGGGTGACCTCGTCTCCCTGTTGGGCACGCTGAAGGGACTCCCCAGCGGATACAACAAGGACCTGCAGGACGACAAGCGCGCGATGTTCGGCGCCGTGGACACCCTGCTCCTTGTCCTGCCGGCCGTCGCCGGCGCGGTGGAGGAACTCACCTTCGACCGGGAACGCATGCGTGCCGCGGTCTCGAGCGCCATGATGGCGACCGACCTGGCCGACTACCTGGTGGAGAAGGGGGTCGCGTTTCGCGAAGCGCACAAGGCGGTCGGCGCGCTCGTGCGCGAGTGCGAGGCCACCGGGCTCGAGCTGCACGCGCTCCCGCGTGCCGCATACGCTCGCGCACATGCCGCGTTCGGCGACGACGTGTACGATGCGTTGTCTCCCGAGCGGTCCCTTGTGCGGCGCGACGTCGAAGGAGGAACCGGCCCGGGCGCGGTCAGGACACAGATCGAACGGGCACGCGCAGCGCTCGACACCTCGTCATCGCAGGGAGAGCCACACCATCGATAGGGTGCGCCACGACCACCCTAACTCCAGAAAAGCTGCCATACCGGCCACCCATTTACGCGGGTGGCCGGTTCGCTTTCACGCAGGGGATCTCCCGGCCATGGCCGCGCCTCCGCGCCGACATCCGCTACGTGGAGTCCCCTACGGACGCAGCGATGCGGCCGGTACATCATCGCCATTGCGCGCAATACTGCATGGCTTGCGCGGCATTCCCGCCCACAGGACAGAACCCTCATGACAACGCGCCCCTTCCTCACGCTCCTCCTGACGACGGCCCTCACCCTCGCCTGTTCCCCCGCGAAGGAGGAAGGAGGAACGCCCGCCGCTGCCACGCCGGACGCTGCCCCTGTTGGCGGTCAAGCGGCCGTCCAGGATGACGAATCACAGAAGGACGTGGTGAAGATCGCCGTCGGCTCCGCCGATCACACCACCCTCGTCACCGCCCTCAAGGCGGCCGACCTCGTGAACGCGCTGGCAAATGCAGGACCATTCACCGTCTTCGCCCCCACCAACGCGGCCTTCGACAAGCTCCCCAAGGGGACGGTGGAAGACCTGCTCAAGCCTGCCAACGTCGACAAGCTGCGCGGCATCCTGCAGCACCACGTGACGACCTCGGTGTTCGAGGCCGCGGATCTCACCAAGGGATGACCCTCAGCATGGCCGACGGCGGATCGGTGACGATCAAGAAGTCGGGCAACGAGATCACCGTCGATGGCGCCAAGATCGTGGCGTCGGTGCGCGGTTCCAACGGGATCGTGCATGTCGTCGACGCGGTGATCCTCCCGGCAGCCAAGTAGCGTCCGAACGCAGGCCGCTCGTGCGTGCTTGACTCGTTCGAGCACGCACGGGCATCGGCCCGGCTTGCATCCGCCTAGCGGCGGCGTGCGTCACGGCGCACGTCACGGCGCGCCCGACCGAGCGCGTCGTCGGGACGCAGCGGGGACGCGACATTCCCGTCGGCGGACGGCAGCGTCGGAGAGGCCTCGAATGCCGCTCCGACGCGCGTCGCCCTCGCACCCTCGGCGCAGATCGTCCCCATCGGCCGTTGGGGCCTCGCCGGTTGTGCGTGCATGCGCCCATATTGCGCGGACTTCCGCCCGCCAGACTTCCGGCAGCTGTCGTCCCCGATCTCCCGTCGCGCGTGCCCACATTGCAGCTCGATCCGATCCAGACCGTGGCACTCGCCGCCGTCGTCCTCTTCGTCGGGTACGGCATCCGCCGTCGCGTGACCCTCCTCGACCGCTTCAACATCCCGGCGCCGGTCATCGGTGGATTCGCCTTCGCGCTCCTGGCGCTGGCGCTGCGCCAGTCGGGGCTGCTCACGATCGAGTTCGACGCGGCGCTGCAGACGCCCTTCATGATCGCCTTCTTCACCACCATCGGGCTGGGTGCGTCGGTGGCCTTGCTGCGGCGCGGCGGTCCGCAGGTCCTCGTCTTCTGGCTGCTGGCATCGCTCCTGGCCATCGTACAGAACGGCGTCGGAATCGGGATCGCGCAGCTGCTCGGCGTCGATCTGCGCTTCGGGCTCATCGCCGGCTCCATCACGATGACGGGCGGGCATGGCACGGGAGCGGCCTTCGGCAAGCTGCTGGAGGAGCAGTACCAGCTCTCCGGCGCCATGGCGCTGGCGATGGCAGCTGCAACGTTCGGCCTCGTCGCGGGCGGCCTCCTGGGCGGTCCCGTCGGGACACGCCTGATGCACCGGCACGGCCTCCGCTCGGCGCCGGCACCGACCGGTGACGTCGCGGTTTCCGCCGTCGAGGCGGCAGCGCTCGACGCCGAGATCGACACCGAGCCGGCCGGCGAGGCGCCCACCGCCTACAGCCTGTTGCAGATGATCGCGGTCATCCTGGGGTGCATGGCGCTCGGAGGCGTGGTGTCACAGTGGGCGGCGCAGTACGTCACGCTGCCGGCGTACATCGGCGCAATGCTGGTCGCGGCGGTCGCGCGCAACGTGTTCGAGACGTCCCGCCTGGTGCGCATCTCCGCCAGGACGATCGACGACCTTGGAACGATCGCCCTGGCACTGTTCCTCACCATGGCGCTGATGACGCTGCGGCTGTGGGAGCTCTTCGACCTCGCCGTTCCGATGCTGGTGATCCTCGCCGCGCAGGTGGTCGTGATGGCCGCGTTTGCCAGGTGGATCACGTTCCGCCTCATGGGACGCGACTACGATGCGGCGGTGATGGCCAGCGGACACTGCGGCTTCGGGATGGGGGCCACGCCAACGGCGGTGGCCAACATGAAGTCGCTCGTGGAACGCTTCGGCGACGCGCCCCGCGCGTTTCTCGTCCTCCCGATGGTGGGGGCGTTCTTCATCGACTTCAGCAACGCGGTGATCATCACGACCTTCATCAACATGGTGAAGGGGTAGCACGCGCACCTCGCCGACGAGAGCAAGTGCCGTGGCTGGCTGCACGCCAGCCGCACGCGGACACGTGGTTGCACGGCTCCCGGCGGTGGCAGGATCACGGTACATGATCGGAATTGTCCCTCAGCTCCGGATGACCCATGCTCGCACGTTCAGTCGTTCGCACCTTCGTCGTGGCCGCCCTTGCGCAGGCTATCCTCGTCTCCCTCCCTGTCGCGGCGCAGCCGCGGGGTGACGCATTGCGCGGCGATCCTCCGCGGCGCCCCTTCCTGTTCAAGGACGCCCGGGGTGAGCTCGCGGCCGCACGCGCGCGCGGCGACACGACCGTCACCCTCGTCGTCGCGTCGATGCCGGGACAGAACGCGAAGGTGGCGGCGCTGGTGAGCAGGTTGGGCGGGACGATCGGCTATCGCGACGACGACGTGGATTACTTGCGAGTGCGGCTCCCCGTGGACAGCGTGGACCGGCTGGTGGGGCACGTGCTGGTCCACAGCGCCGATGTCTCCATCTCGCGGCTCAGCCGCGCGCTGGGGCTGGCGGGAGGCGATCCGACGACGGGGGGCGAGGCGCCCGACGCCGCGGGGCGCCTCTCGTCAGCCGCAACGTCCGGGGCACTCCCGTTCACGTCCGCATTCTCGTCGCCCTTCAGCCGGGACGTGGTGGGGGTCGCCGACACGACGAGAAGGCCCTGGCCCCCAGCGCTCCCGGAAACGCCGCTCATCGACCGCTACGACCCCATCACCGACATGGGCGGGGTGGAGTGGCGGCGCGCCAATCCCACCTTCGACGGCCGGGGGACGGGGATCGCCATCATCGATCAGAGCCTTGACGCGCTCCTCCCGGAGTTGCAGGTGGCGCTGACCGCCGATGGCCAGCCGACGCAGAAGATCGTGGGCTACATGACCGCCGTGGACATCGACGAGGAAGACGACGGGCAGTGGTTGCGGATGAAGGACGAGGTCACCGCCGGCACCGATGGCACCTTCTCGTATCGGGGCTCCACCTACACGGCGCCCGCGTCGGGCACGTATCGCATCGCCATCCTCGACGAAGCGGTGTTCGACTCGCTCAATCGCGCGGGCATCGACAAGGACCTCAACCGCGACGGCAACCCCAAGGGGTCGAGCCGGCTGTTCGCCGTGCTGTGGAATGAGGCGAGGGGCGAGGTCTGGCTCGACACCGACCAGGACCGCGACTTCGGCGACGAGAAGGCGTATGTCGACTTCGCCGCACGTCACGAGTTCGGCGTGCTGGGTCAGGACAACCCGTCGACGCCGGTGCGCGAGAGCGTGAGCTACGCGATCCAGATCGACAAGGCACGCCGGCTCGTCGCCCTGAATTTCGGCGTGCAGAGCCACGCCTCGCTGGTGGTGGGAGCGGCGGTGGCCAGTCGCGGAACGGCCGGGCGGTTCGACGGGATGGCACCGGGGGCCAAGCTCGTGAATGTCGCTGAAGGGGGCTCGGCGTATGGCCAGACCGAGGCGGTGATCATCGCCGCCAAGCACCCGGCGGTGGACGTCATCTTCCTGGAACAGAGCTCGCTGATCGCGCGCAACTACCTGCTGTTCGACGGACGGCTCGTCCCCACCGTCATCTACGGGCGGCTCATCGCGAAGTACAGGAAGCCGATCGTGATCCCCACGCACAACTACGCGGTACTGGCAGCCGTCGACGACTACGCGCTGGCGCCGGGGGCGATCTCGGTGGGGGGGCACGAGAGCAAGGCCAACTTCCTGGCCAACCACGGGGTACGGGTGGAGCACGACGACAACCTGCTCATCACCGGCGGTTATGGCCCCATGGGGAACGGGGCGGCCAAGCCCGACATCATCGCCCCGTCCAACTACGTCAGCACCGGGCGAGGCTTCCTGGAGGGGACGGCAATCCCGGGGCTGATGCAGCTCCCGCCGGGGTACAACATCGCCGGAGGAACGTCGACTGCGACACCCACCACGGCTGGGGCGGTGGCGCTCCTCATCAGCGCCGCCAAGCAGGCAGGGGTGACATACGATGCCTATCGCCTGCGGCAGGCGCTCATGACCAGCGGACGCTGGGTTGCGCACCTGCCGTCGTACAAGCAGGGGAACGGCGTGGTGAACATCGCCGGAGCGTGGGAGGCGCTGAAGGCGATGGATTCATCGAGGACGACCATCGCCATCGCGTCGAAGGCACCGGTGCGGCATGCGACGAGCCACCTGCTGGCCGAGCCAAACGCCGGCGTGGGCCTGTTCGAGCGCGAGGGATGGGCCCCAGGCGACACCGGGACCCGTATCTTCACGCTCATCCGCACGTCGGGACCGCGCGGCGCCCTCCCGTTCACGTTAGGGTGGCTGGGGAACGACGCGGGAACCTTCGCCGCCGCGACGACGACCGTCACCCTGCCACTCAATCGCCCGATAGAACTCCCGGTGCGCGTGGCGCCGGCCACGGCCGGGGTCCACTCGGCGATCCTGACGCTCGATTACGCCGGCGCCCCCGGTGTCGAGTTCCGCACCGCGGCGACCATCGTGGCAGCACAGACGATGCCCGCCGACAGCTTCAAGGTGGTGAACCGCGTGTCGATCCCGCGCCCGGGGATGACGCACCTGTACTACCGGGTTCCCTCGGGGGTCTCGGCACTGAAGGTGGAGGTGAGCGCGCCCAAGCGCCGCCCGACGGTGGCCATCATGCGCCCCGACACGCGTGGTGTCACGGGCATCGGCGGATTCGGCGCCCCGCCGCCCGCCGCCAACCAGGTGTACTGGATCTCCGACCCCGTGCCGGGAACGTGGGAGGTGCGACTGCAGGACGTTGAGGATACGCGAACCTTCGACTGGCAGCAGGCCAAGGGGGACTCGGCGGTGCCGCCCACTGAGGCGACGGTCACGATCACGGCGTTAGGCGCCGACCTGAGCGGCGCCGCGATCGCCGGAAACGGCGACCACGGAACCGAGATCTCGCTCGGCAACGCGCTCGGCGCCTTCCACGGGGGAGCAATCGGGATTCCGATGGGGGCGTCGCGACGCGCACGGGCCGACTTGGCCGCGCGTGAGCAGCGCGTCTTCGACATCGATGTCCCGGCGGGGACGACGCTGCTCACGGTACGTGCGCGGGTGGCGGGGAAGGGGGCAGCGTCGCCGGTCGGCGAGGACCTGGACCTGTACCTGTTCGACTGTACGGGGAAGGAGTGCGTGGCCTCGCGCGCCGACGGTGACACCCAGGGCGAGGAAACGCTCGTCATCCGCAACCCGGCAGCGGGCAAGTGGAAGGCCGTGGTGGACCACAGCGGGCCTGCATCGACGCCGGTCTCTCTTGACTACGAGGACGTGGTCTTCAACCCCGCGTATGGGTACGTGGGCGTGACCGACCAGCCGGCCGAGCGGGGCATGGGGGCGCGCTGGAATGCCAGGGCGAACGCGTGGCAGGCGACGATTCCGGCCGGGCGCACTCCCTTCGCCGGCGTGGCGATTCAGGTGCAACCCAAGGGTGGAGAGCCGCACCTGCTGCGGGTCGTGGAAGTGGGTGCCGCGACGGACCGGGCGACGGACGGAGGGAACGCGAGGCGCTGATCACCGAGCGAGTGCCGTGGCGCCAGCAGGCCTGCCACCAACGACACAGGGCGCCCCTTACGGGACGCCCTGTCGGCCTTCGCCCTGCCGTTAGGCTGGGTGGTTTCGCCGCTTAGCCGATCTTCACGACTCCTTCGGCCGCCGGGCCCTTCTCGCCCTGCGTGATCTCGAACTCCACCGCATCGCCTTCGGCGAGCGACTTGAAGCCCGAGCCCTGGATCGCGCTGTAGTGCACGAAACAGTCCTTGGAGCCGTTGTCAGGGGTGATGAAGCCGAACCCCTTCGCGTCGTTGAACCACTTCACCTTTCCGGTCGTACGCATGCTGCACTCCTGAGGTATGCTTGCCGGGAAGCGCGCATCACGCCGACCCAGGCAAAAGCCATCCAGCGGACATTCCGCTCGACGAGCGCCGTCCATCCGCACCGGAACGGCAACGCGCCCCGAACCACAGGGCGCGTTCGAGCGCGACGAATATAGGACTGACGGGCTACCTGAACAATGCCGGATATGCGCGGGCGTCGGTTACCACCCCCGTCACCCACCCCTTTGGGTGGAGAGGGGGGCAGGATTCGCCGACCGGACGGACTGGGCTACCGCTTGGGGACGGCTGGGGGAACCCCGGGCGCGGAGGTCGCCGGCGGAGCCGGCGTCGACTCATGGGCAGCGGGGGCCGGGAGGCCGGGATACCCTGGCTGAGGATAGATCACCCGGACCGCCGTCACGAAGTACTCCGTCTCCCCGAAGCACGACAGGGGGATCCCGGGGTGCTGCTCGAATGTCAGCGCCACTTGCTTCCCTTCGGCGGCCTGGATCGCCCGCGCGATGGAATCGGTCCTGGCGGTGAAATTGAAGAGAACCGGGGCGCTCCCCGGGATGTTGGAGATCTGGAGCTCCCCCTCCCAGGTTTTGCATACCCACCCCTTCCGAGAGAGCTTCTGCACGTAACCGACTCGATCACCCGTCGAGTACGTGTACGCCAGCGCAAGGTACGACCGGGCCACTTGCACGAGCGTCGGGATGCCGACGAGGGCGGCGATCGTCAACTTCCCCCAATGGCGCCTCGCGAAGCTTTTCCGCTTCGGCGCCGTCACTTCGGCGACGTCCCGTGTGTTGTAACCGCGGTCGGGAATCTCGGAATCGGGCATTCTGGCTCGCTCGATGCGGGGGATGGGAGACGGTGGCCGGATAGCGATAACTTTATGCGTCCCCTGACGGATCTGACAGAGTGACGTTTGCAGCTCGTAGAAAGACGGTGGTCGCCTCGGTGGGCGGGGTCAAGGTCGGTTCCCCACATCCGGTCGTCGTGCAGTCGATGACCAATACGGATACCGCCGATGCCGCCGCCACCGCCGAGCAGGTCGCCGCCCTGGCGCGCGCCGGCTCGCAGGTCGTGCGGGTGACGGTCAACAACGACGAGGCGGCGCAGGCCATCCCCGAGCTGGCAAGCCGGCTCGCGGACCTGGGCGTCGACGTCCCGATCGTCGGCGACTTCCACTACAACGGCCATCTCCTCCTCACCAGGCATCCCGCCTGTGCCCGGGTGCTCGCCAAGTACCGGATCAACCCCGGAAACGTGGGGAGCAAGCGGCGCGACGAGAACTTCCGGGCCATCGTGCAGGTGGCGGTCGACCACGGCAAGCCGGTGCGTATCGGCGTGAACTGGGGGTCGCTCGACCAGGACCTCCTGACGGACATGATGGACGCCAACGCCCGCGCCACCGCCCCCCGCGACGCCCGCGACGTCTACATCGACGCCATGCTCGAGAGCGCGCTCCGCTCGGCGGCGCTCGCCGAGGATACCGGACTCGCGCACGATCGGATCATCCTCTCCGCCAAGGTCTCGCAAGTGCAGGACCTGGTGGAAACCTACCGCCGCCTTGCATCGCGTTGCGATTACCCCTTGCACCTGGGGCTGACGGAGGCGGGGCTCGGGAGCAAGGGAATCATCGCCAGCACGGCCGGGCTGTCGATTCTCCTCGCCGAGGGAATCGGCGACACCATTCGCGTCTCGCTCACGCCCCGCCCCAACGGCGACCGCACGGAAGAGGTGCAGGTAGCGCAGCAGATCCTGCAGTCGCTCGGCCTGCGATCGTTCACCCCGCAGGTGACGGCCTGCCCGGGGTGCGGGCGCACGACCTCGACCTTCTTCCAGCACATGGCCGAGGACATCCAGGGCTACCTGCGCGAGCAGATGCCAGTGTGGCGCTCGACGCGTCCCGGCGTGGAGGAGCTCAAGGTGGCCGTGATGGGATGCGTGGTGAACGGCCCGGGCGAGTCGAAGCACGCCAACATCGGGATCTCCCTCCCGGGGACGTTCGAGGAGCCGAAGGCGCCCGTGTACGTGGACGGCAAGCTCATGACGACGCTCAAGGGCGATCGCATCGTCCAGGAGTTCCTCGTGATCCTCGAGGACTACGTCGCCACGCGCTACGCCCCCAGCGCAGGCGACGGAGCATCGACCGTGCATATCGACCGCTGAGCGCGACCGGGCGCTCCCTCAGGAGGCGCGCGCGAGCGACTCCAGTTCGTCGACCGTGGCGCCCAGTTCCGGCATGATGGCGGCCTTGAAGCCGAGCGCTTCCAGGCGGTTGTACACATCTCGGTACCAGCGCACGGTCCCCTCCTTGCCGAGCTTGAACCGCCCCCACACGGCGCCGGGGTCGACCGTGCGCCCGAGATCCGCCGCGAGCGAGGCCGCGTTGTGCAGCTTGTCCGCCGCGCAGACCCAGCGGGCGCGCTCCGACGCCGACGCGAGACGCTCGAGGTAGTCGGCTTTGCGGTCGACCGGTGACAGCTCTACCCCCTCGTCGTCGACATTCCGGTGCGTCACCTGCAGCACCGACTCCAGCACGCTCTCGCCGAACTTGTCCCGGATGCGCTGGACGAGCATCTCCCGCGAGTAGGCCTCGCTCACCGTGTCCTCGATCACGTCGTGCAGGATCCCGGCGATGATCGTGTCGTCATCCTGCCCGTAACGGGTGAGGATGATGGCCACGCTGGCAGGATGGGTGAGATAGGGGAGACGCGTCCCCTTCCGCACCTGCTGGTCGTGATGCTTGGCCGCGAAGGCCAGCGCGTGGTTGATGCGGTCCGAGTAGCCGGGAGCAGACATGCGGAAAACGACCGGGAAAGCGAGAGCGCCAGACTGGAAAGGTATCCGTCTGCGCCGGACGAGGCGAGGAGACCGGCTGCCGGATTCTCTACGCGGCGTCGGCGCCGACGTTGTCGGACACGGAGGCGGGCAGCGGCCCCTCCCACAAGACGACGCCCCGTACGCGCGCCCCCTCGTCGACCAGCGTGGCCACGGTGCGCTCCAGCGTGAATAGGCGGGTCTTCGATTGCGTGGCACAGACCACGACGTCATCTCCTGCACGGAATCGTTTGACTCCCGCCAGCGAGGTGACGACGATGGTCGCGTCGTGTCGCCGCGCCGCTCGCCGTACCTCGTCGACCAGCACCTGCGACTCGGCCGGTCCCAGTGCCGACTGACGCCCGCCCCCGGGAAGGACGTCGATGGAGCGCCCCCGTCCCACGATCACCCCCACGAGCGCCTCGGACCACTTGCGGCGGTTCTCCACCACCGCAGCCAGTCCGGGCGTTTGCGGCAGCGCGAGCACGGTGCGCACGGGCTCGGCCGCCAGGTCCGCATCGATCAGGAGGGTGGTGCGGGCATCGTTGGCCAGGATGGCCGCCAGGTTCGCCGCCACCGTCGCCACCACGATCGATTCGTCGCCCGTCACGGTCACAATGCCATCACGCGGCCACTGCGACGTGAGGTGCCACGCCAGGACGCGATACCCGTCGTAGGTCGGATCCAGCAGCGCCGGCACCTGCTGGTCGGCAGCTCGACGGCTGCGCTCGGGCGGCACCTCCCGCAGGCGAGCCACGGCGAGCACGCGAAGTCCGGTGAGTCGTTCCGCTTCGACGACATCGGCCACACGGGGGCTGCGCATCTCGTCGAACATGGCGAGCCCGAAGGCGAGGAAGGCGGCGATGGTCGCGGCGCCAAGCACCAGGATCGGAAGCGGCGCAAGCTGGCTCCGGGCACGTGCCCGGGCCGCCATCGAATCGGCAGCTGCATTCTCGGCTCGCGCCGCCTGGAGTGCACGCCGCGCCTCGTCGTACCTCTGCTGTGCCTCGCGACGCGCGTCCAGCAGGGGCTCCGAATCGGGGAGTGCGCGCAGCCCCGCGTCCGCCGCGCCGCGTTCGTGAGGCGACTCGAGCGATTGTATGGCTTGACGCAGCTGAGCCAGGCGCTCGTCGCCGATGGCCGTGATTCGGCGGCCGATTTCATTGAGTTGGGTCGTGAGTGCCACGAAGACGGGATCGACCGTCGCACCCGCCCCCAGAGCATCGCGCTCTCGCTCGACATCGGCGAGTGTGTCGGCGAGCGCCCGGATTCGCGCATCGTCACGAAGGACGGAAAGGCTCGCCACCCCCCGGAACGACTCGGGGAGCGGCGCGTTGTCCGCACGGCGAAGCAGTTCGCTCAGCGACGAGGCCACGGCCCGAAGCGAGTCGCGCCGAAGTGCCTCCTCGGCACTGAGCGCGACGGGCGTATGTGGCGCCAACAACGAAGCATCAATCGAACGCAATCGCGCCAATGACGCCTCGGCCGCGTCCAGACTCGCCCTCCGCACCCGTTCCGACTGAATGAGGATCGTCGTGTCCCGCCACTCCACACGCGGCGCGCGCACCATGGTCATGACGCCACGTACGCCCGCTGGCAGGAGGAGGTATCCGGTCAGGACCACGACGAAGATCACCAGACCCACGCCGATAAGACGCCAAGGCCGTGACAGGGCATTCCGCGCACGTGCGCCCAGCCAGGCCGAACGCGGAATGAACCGGAACCGACGCGTCGCGAGCGCCGCGCGAGAGTACGTTCCGGAGTGGCGCATATAGTCCCGCCTACCGGACCTCGATCTCTCCCTTCATCCCTTGGGGGAGTCGCGGCGTGGAGACAAAGGGATACCGACCTGGCTTCAGTCCCCCGAGCGAAACGGTCCACGTCTCGTTCTCGGCGACCAGCAGCGGGGAACGTCCGTTTGTCGCATTCGGCATGTTCCACTGCAACCGATCCCGACTCTCCGCCGGCACCGATGCGAGATCGAAGGCGATCTCATGAGGTCCGCCCGATACCACGACGAACTTGACGCCATCACCTGACTTCGCCGTAATGTGTTGCGGCTCAAAACGATACCCCTTCGCATCTCCAATCATCCTCACCTCGATGATCGCCCCGGTGATGGCGGCCGCCGTCCCCGGCTGGAGTGGAACCTGAGCCGGCGAGGTGGCAGGCGTCGAGAGTGCCGGAGGGGGAGCGTCCGGAGCCGCCGAGGCGACCGCGGTGTCGGCCGGCGCCTTCTCGCCGCCGCTGCAGGCAACGAGGATCAGGAGAACGTAGAGCGAGGTCAGGGTCCGATATCGCATGATCGAAAGTCGCTGGCTACGTGGATTCCACGACGGCCGAAGGCCGCGGGCGTACCTCGAGCGGGTCCACGGCGCCCGCGTCGATCGCCGCGCCGTGGCTGGCCGCAAGCTATGGTCCCCAGAAGTCCTGGTGTAGAGGGCCTCGAGTTGACGCCCCGCGCTGCCGCGGCTACGTTCCGCCCATGCTCCACCTCCTGTCAGGCCACCACCATCACGCGCACCACGGCCATGCCCTCACGGGCCTGGGCGTCTTTCGCGTGCGGTAGTTGGCAGCCATAGCGCCAGCAGCGTACGCCTGAGTGCCGAGGCCCGTCCACCGGACGGGCCTTTTTCTTTTTCGCCCTTCTTTCGTTCCATGCTGAAGATCGCACTGCCCAACAAGGGGCGGCTCTCCGACGAAGCGCGAGAGCTCTTCAACGATGCAGGACTCGAAGTGCGCGCCCAGGGCGATCGGGCCCTGACCGCATCGCTCGGCGGCGAGTTCGAGGCCATCTTCGTCCGGGCCCAGGACATCCCCGAGTTCGTGGCCGACGGCGCCGCCGATGCCGGCGTCACCGGGTGGGACCTCGTCAGCGAATCCGAGCGCCCCCTCGACTCGCGCCTCGACCTCGGCTTCGGGAAATGCAGGCTGGTGGTGGCGGTTCGGGAGGAGTCCCGCGTCAAGCTCATCTCCGACCTGACGCGTGGCACCCGCGTCGCGACGGTCTTTCCGCGCATCACGCGGGCCTTTTTCGAATCGCACTCCATTGACGTGGAAGTGGTTCCCGTCAGCGGTGCGGCCGAGATTGCGCCACACCTCGGCATCGCCGACGTTGTCGTCGACCTCACTTCCACCGGCTCGACGCTCAAGATGAACGGACTGCGTGAGGTCCAGACCGTCATGACCTCCACGGCCCGTCTCGTCACGGCCCCGGAGGCGGCTGAGCGCGACGCAGGGAAAGGGCAGGCACTCCGGGAGCTCACATCGGCGCTCGAGTCGGTGCTGCGAGCCCGGGGGCAGCGATACCTGATGGCGAACGTGCCGCGCCAGTCGCTTGCGCGGGTGAAGGAGATCATCCCGGGGCTCAACGGCCCAACGGTGATCGACATCTTGAACGGCGGAAGCCACGTCGCGGTCCACGCCGTCGTCCCCGCCACATCCATCTACCGCACGATCGCCTCGCTCAAGTCGCTCGGAGCGGAAGGAATCCTCGTCACTCGAATCGAGAGGCTGATGCCGTGAGCACGCTCAAGCTGCGTTTTCAGGGCGCGGTGTCGTCCTTGGATCCCGATGCTCGGCGCGCCCTCCTCGACCGGTCGACGGCCGAGGACGACGTGTTGCGCGACACGGTGGCCGCCATCCTCGACGCCGTCCGTCGCGAGGGAGACAGCGTCCTCCGGTCGCTCGCCCGGGAGTATGACGGGGTCACGCTCAAGCGCCTCGAAGTCCCGAAGAACGAGTGGACGAAGGCGCTGGAGGCGATCGACCCCGCGGTGCGCACCGCAATGGAGCGCGCCGCCCGCAACATCGAAGCGGCCCACAGGGCCTTCCTGCCGGTCCTGACGGAGGTCGAGACGGAGGCCGGCATCGTCATCGGGCGCCGCCCCGACCCGTTGGGCCGGGTGGGGGTGTACGCCCCCGGCGGCCGCGCCGCGTATCCGAGCTCCGTCCTCATGGGCGCGATCCCGGCCAAGGTGGCGGGGGTCCGAGACGTCATCGTCTGCTCGCCGCCGGGGAGCAACGGAATCCCGTCCATGGTGGTCCTGGCCGCCTGCGCCATCGCCGGCGTCGACAAGGTGTTCGCGATCGGCGGCGCTGGGGCGGTCGGAGCCATGGCCTATGGCACGCAAAGCGTACCCCGTGTCGATCGCATCGTGGGTCCGGGCAACGCCTGGGTCGCCGAGGCCAAGGTGCAGGTCGGCCGGTCGTGCGCCATCGATTCTCCGGCCGGCCCCAGCGAGCTTCTGGTGATTCTCGACGGGAACGCCGACACCGGGCAGGTGGCTCGCGAGATGCTCGCCCAGGCCGAGCACGACCCCCAGGCGTGCGTGGTGGCCGTGGCCGTCGGCGACGACATCGCTGCCCAGCTCGAGACCGCGCTGGACACCATGGTGGGCGGCTATGCACGGGCAAACATCATCCGGCAGGCACTGGAAGCGAACGGTGGCGTCGTCTCGGTGGGATCGCTCGACGACGCGGTGATCTTCGCCAATGCGTACGCCCCTGAGCATCTCCTGCTGGCGGTCGACCCGGCCGACGCGGACCGGCTCCTCGGCCAGCTGCGGAACGCCGGGACCATCTTCGTCGGCGAGTCGGCGTCGGTCTCGTTTGGCGACTACATGACCGGCGCCAATCACACGCTCCCCACCAACGGACTGGCCCGCTCCTACTCGGGGCTCTCGACCCTGGATTTCGTTCGCTTCACGACGTATCAGCGTGTCACGCCGGACGCCTCTGCGCGGCTGGCCCGCGACGTCGGGGTCTTCGCCGACGCCGAGGGGCTCGATGGTCACGCACGGGCGGCGCGCGGGTGGATCGCGAAGGGTGAACCGACATGAGCGCACGCCCCTGGTCGCCGCGCCCGGCATATCGCGAGCTGCGCGCCTACGACGTGGATCCCACGCCCTGCGAGCTCGAGCTGGCCGACAACACCTCGCCCTTCGGCGTCCCGCCAGCCGCATTGCGAGCCATCGCGGGCGGCGTCGACAACCGGCTGGCGCGTTACCCATCCACCTACTCGCACCTGCTGCGAGAGGCGATTGCCGCCTACATCGGCGTCGCGCCGGACGAGGTGATGGTGGGATGCGGGTCCGACGAGGTCATGAGCTGCGCCTTCCGCGCGCTCGGCGAGCCCGGGGCGCGCGTGGCGTACATGGACCCCACCTTCGTCATGGCGCGCGTCTTCGCCGTCTCCAACTCGCTCGTCCCGGTCCCCGTCCCCGTTGCCGCGACGCTCGACGCCGACGGAGAGCGGCTCGTTGCCGCGCAGGCACCCATCACGTACCTCTGCACGCCCAACAACCCCACGGGCCTGCCGGTGGCGCACGCCACGCTGCAGCACCTCCTCGAACGGTGCGCGGGGGTCGTCTTCGTGGACGAGGCGTACGCCGAATTCGCGGGATCCAACCTCGCGCGCGAGGCGCCGGCGCACGGCCGATCGCTCGTCTTCCGGACCTTCTCCAAGGCGTTCGGGCTGGCGGGGATGCGTGTCGGCTACGCGGTGGGCGCCCGCCCCCTCATCGCCGAGCTGGAGAAGGCACGCGGTCCGTTCACCGTCACCGCGTTGGGTGAGCTCGCGGCGCTGGCCGCCGTGACCGAGGACCTGGGCTGGACGCGCGCAAGCGTCGCCCGCATCATCGCATCGCGTGATCGCTTCACCGCGGCGTTGCAGGCGACGGGCTTCCGGCCGCTTCCCAGCGCGGCAAACTTCGTCCTGCTTCCCGTGCGCGACGCGCGCGCGGCCATGCTCGGCCTGCGTGAACGCGGCATCCTGGTGCGCCACTTCACCGGACTTCCCGGCATTGGCGACGCCCTGCGCATCAGCATCGCCGACTGGCCGTCGATGGAACGCGTGCTGGCGGCGCTGGCCGAGATCGTTCCCGACGAAGCACGCGTCGTCACGGCAAGGGGAGCGGGCGATGCGTGAACCGCGGATCACGATCTTCGACTACGGCGCTGGCAACCTCCACTCGCTGGCCAAGGCGGTGGCCAGCGCCGGCACTACGCCGGTGATCGAGCCCGACCCCGTGCGCGCCGCAAGGACCGACGTCCTCCTGCTCCCGGGCGTTGGCGCATTCACGCCCGCTGCGGAGCGCCTGCAACCTGGACGCGACGCGATGCGACGCGCGCTCGAGGACGGCCTTCCCTGCCTCGGCATCTGTCTCGGCATGCAGCTCCTGTTCGACGGAAGTGAAGAGGGGCCGGGGGAGGGGCTCGGGATCATCCCCGGGCGCGTGTCGCGCCTTGCCGCCCATCGGCTCCCGCAGATCGGTTGGAACTCGGTCGACGACGCCGCCGATCCCTTGTTCACCACGTCGGGGCTGCGGCACGTGTACTACGCCAACTCGTACGTCTGCCGTCCCGACGACCCCACGCTCGTCACGGCATGGAGTACGCACGAAGGCGATCGCTTCCCCGCGTCCGTGCGGCGCGGTCGCACCGTCGGTGTCCAGTTTCACCCGGAGAAGTCGTCGGGCGCCGGCGTGGCCTTCATTCACGCGTTCCTGGCGGAGGCGCTTCGATGATCGCTATCCCCGCGGTAGACCTGCGTGAGGGGGCGTGCGTGCAGCTGGTGGGAGGGGAGTACGCCGAGGAACGCGTCCGGCTCGATGACCCGTTGGCCGTGGCGCGTGAGTGGGCCCGCCTCGGCTTCGCGCGCCTGCACGTCGTCGACCTCGATGCAGCCCTCGAGAAGGGGAGCAACCTTCCGCTCATACGCGAGATGCTCCGCGAGCAGCTGGCGGAGGTGCAGGTGGGGGGCGGGCTCCGGACGACCGATGCCGTTCGCGACATCCTCGACGACGGCGCGCGCTGCGCCATCGTCGGGACGCGGGCGCTCGAGGACCTGGACTGGCTCGCCGAGCTGGCACACGACAATCCGGGCCAGGTCATCGTCGCGGCCGACGTGCGGGATCGACGCGTGACCACGCGCGGCTGGCAGCGCACCCTCCCGCGCAACGTCCTCGACATGGTCGAGGAGATGAGTGGCCTCCCCCTCGCCGCCCTCCTGGTGACGGCGGTGCACCGGGAAGGACAGCTGCAAGGCACCGACCTCCCGCTGATGGAGGACGTGGTGGAAGCCGCCGCCTTCCCCGTCTTCGCGGCTGGCGGCGTGTCGAGCACCGGCGACCTCTACGCCTTGCAGGATCGGGGAGTCGCTGGCGCGGTCATCGGAATGGCCCTGTATACCGGCGCGATCGACCCGCGTGCCATCGTCGAGGAGTTTGCCGCATGAGTACCATCGAGCGCGAAACCCGCGAGACGTCCATTCGCGTGACCGTCACGCGTGGCGGCGGTGACATCGCCGTCGACACCTCGCTCCCCTTCCTCGACCACATGCTCCTCACGTGGGCCCGGTACGCCGGGGTGGCACTGGAGCTGCACGCGCGCGGCGACCTGCGCCACCACCTCATCGAGGACGTGGCCATCGCGCTCGGGGCGGCGTTCAAGGGTGAGATCCCCGCGACCGCGGCGCGCTACGGGCACCGCGTCGTCCCCATGGACGAGGCGGTGGTGGAGTGCGCCCTCGACATCGGCGGGCGCTTCTACTACGAGGGGCCGCTCCCCAGCTCGCTCTACGATCACTTCATGCGCTCGTTCGCCGAGCACGCCGGCACCACGTTGCACCTGCGGGTGCTGCGCGGCACCGATCGGCACCACATCGTCGAAGCCGCATTCAAGGCGCTCGGCCTGGCCCTGCGTGACGCCCTGGTCGACAGCGGTGCGGTCTTCTCCACCAAGGGCAGCGTCTCCCTCAAGCGGGGGGGCCAGTAATGCTCACGCGGCGCTTGATCGTCTGCCTCGACGTGAAGGGGGGGCGCGTGGTGAAGGGCGTGAACTTCGAGTCGCTGCGCGACGTGGGAGATCCGGTCGCGCTCGCCGAGCGGTATGAACGCGAGGGAGCGGACGAGATCGTCTACCTCGACATCTCCGCCAGCGCCGAGGAGCGTGCCACCTTCCTCGACCTCGCGAGACGGACCGCAGAACGCCTGTTCATCCCCCTCACCATCGGCGGCGGCATCCGTTCGGCAGACGATGTCGCGCGTGCACTAAGGGCCGGAGCCGACAAGGTCAGCCTCAACACGGCGGCCGTGGAGCGCCCCGAGGTCCTCTCCGAGGCCGCGCATCGTTTCGGGGCGCAATGTGTCGTGGCCAGCATCGACGCCGCCCTCATCGACGGCACCTACCGGGTCTTCGTGAAGGGAGGGAAGGTCCCGACGGAGCTCGAGGCCGTCGCGTGGGCGCAGGAATGCGAACGGCGCGGTGCAGGGGAGATCCTGCTCACCAGCATCGACCGCGACGGCGTGCGAGCGGGCTACGACATCCCCCTCACGCGTGCGATCAGCGACGCCGTCAATGTTCCGGTGATCGCATCGGGCGGCGCCGGGAGCGCGGCGCATGTGTGCGAAGCGCTCGGCCCCGGCGGGGCGGACGCGGCGCTGGTCGCGGGCATCCTGCACGATGAGATCACGACCGTGGCCGCGCTCAAGCGGGCCATGCAAGACAGCGGCCTCCCCGTCCGCCTGGTCCCGGCGTCGAGCCTCGTCGAGGATCGGGCACCCCGGAGGAGCGCCTCATGACCACACCGTCGCTTCTCCTCGAGGCGGTCGCCGATGTTGCCCGCGTCGCCGGCGACGTCGCGCTGCGCTATTTCAAGAGCGGGCTCGCTGTCGACACCAAGGGCGATGGCAGCCCCGTCACCATTGCCGACCGCACCGCAGAGGAGGTGGCGCGTCGTTGGATCGCCGAACGCTTTCCCGACGACGCCGTGCTCGGCGAGGAGTTCGGCGCCTCCGGCGACGATCGGCAGCGCCGCTGGTTCATCGACCCGATTGACGGCACCAAGACGTTCGTGCGTGGTGTTCCCCTGTGGGGAACGATGATCGGCGTGGCCCAAGGCGACGAGGTGCTGGCGGGGGCCATCTACTGTCCGGCGGTGGGCGAACTCGTCGCGGCTGCGGCCGGGGAAGGGTGCTGGTTCAATGCGAGCCGTTGCCACGTGTCGACCGTGTCGTCGCTCGACGCCGCCACGATCCTGGTGACCGATGCGCGCTTTCCATACAACCCGCAGCGGGGGGCCAAGTGGGCCGCGTTAGGCGGGCGCGTGGCCGTCTCGCGCACCTGGGGAGACTGTTACGGCTACGTGCAGGTGGCCACCGGGCGGGCGGAGCTGATGGTCGACGATCGGCTGAGCCCGTGGGATGCGGCGGCGCTGATCCCCATCGTTCGGGAGGCCGGAGGGGTGTACACCGACTGGCGTGGGGGGGGCAAGGTGGATGGCGGGGACGGCGTGGCGAGCAATGCCGTACTCGCCGCGCCCTTCCGCGAGGCCTTGGGGATCCCGGAGGATCGCGACCATGCTTGATCTCGACGCGCTGGACTTCGCCAAGGGCGGTGGCTTCGTGACCGTCGTCGCCCAGGACGCGACGACGCTACAGGTCCTGATGGTCGCCCGCGCCGACCGTGAGGCCCTTGCCCGCACCTTGGACACCGGAGAGATGCACTACCACTCGCGTTCTCGGGGGCTGTGGCACAAGGGGGCAACCAGCGGCAATGTGCAGCGCGTGGTCGCCTTGCGCGTCGATTGCGACGGAGATGCCGTCCTGGCCTTCGTGGCACCCGCTGGGCCGGCCTGCCACACCGGGGCGATCAGCTGCTTCGACCAGGGAAGCGCCCTCGAGCATCGAGGCTTGCAGGACGACTCGCGTCCTCGAGCTGCCTCACCCTCCGGGCACGCCAGGTCAACCGCAGCTGGCAGCGCGGCATCGGGAGTCCTGGTGCGACTCGCCGCGACCGTGGCCGCGCGGAAAGCGGCCTTGCCACTGCCGGAGGGGGGCAAGCCGACTTACACGCAACGCCTCCTCATCGATCGCAACCTGAGGTTGAAGAAACTTGGCGAGGAGGCGACCGAGTTGGCCGTCGCGTGTGCCGACGAGGATCGCGCCCGCGCGGCAGAGGAAGCCGGCGACGTCATCTACCATGCCTTGGTCGCGCTTGCCGCCATCGACGTGGCCGTGGACGACGTCGCGCGCGTCCTGGACGAGCGGGCGCGATAGCGGCAGCGACGGGGCGTCGTCCCGCTCGCCCCGCCCTCGTCGCTCTACCCTCGCACGCCCCGCCCTACTGCGCCTCCCCCGTCTCGACCGGCGTGTCGCTCCGCCCGCCCCACTCCGTCCAGCTCCCGTCGTACACCGCCGTCTCCCGCGCTCCGAGTACCTCGAGCGCCAGGACCACCGCACACGCCGTCACCCCTGATCCGCAGCTGGCGACGACCGGACGGTCGACGGCGACGCCCGCTTCCTCCATGATCGCCCGAAGCTCGGCCGCCGGACGCAGCGTCCCGTCCGGCTGCACGAGGCGTGCGTAGTGCACGTTGCGGCTCCCCGGGATGTGGCCGCCACGAATCCCCGGCCGTGGCTCCGGTTCGGTCGCCGCGAAGCGCCCCGGCGATCGAGCGTCCACCACCTGCTCGCGCCTCGCGCGCAGGTTTGCCTCAACCGCCGCGCGATCGCGGAGTCGTGACGCGTCGAGGTGGGGAACGAAGTGCGACGGCGTCTGGGCCACCGGCCCCGTCTCGATCGCGCGACCGTCCAGCGCCCATCGGCGCAGCCCACCATCCAGCACCGCCACCCGTTCATGCCCAAAGGCACGCAGCATGAACCACAGGCGTGGCGCGCTGAAGTTCTGCCCCGAGCTGTCGTAGACGACCACCGCGTCGTCGTTCTCGATCCCGAGCGTGCTCATGCGCGCGGCGAACTGCTCCGGCGTCGGAAACGTATGGGGGAGCGACGACGTCTCGTCACTCAGCCAGTCGATGTCCGCGAATACCGCACCCGGGATGTGCCCCGCCAGGTACTCGCCGTGGGCATCACGATTGGCGGTCACGAGGTGCGTCGTGGCATCCACGACCTTCAGCCCCGGACTTCCGAGGTGTTCGGCAAGCCAGGCGGTGGTGACGAGCGGTGTCGGGAGGGCAAGTGGCGTCATGCCGGGGAAGATGGTCCCGGTAGTCGCGAACGCCAGTCGCATCGATCCGTCGTCACCCCACCCGGGAGGCTCCGGGGAGAAGCCAGGGTAGGCCCCGGATCGACCTTCGGCGAGCCCCCTTGTGCCAATGCCAAGGCCTGGGGGGGTGGATCGACGAACGCCGCTCCGGCTGTATCTTCCTCGCCGCCCGCGGCCCCGGAGTCCTTGGCCAGGCGCCTGCGGGCCCGCCTCGCGTCGTAGCGCGAGGGGCTGACCTTCTCCCTCATCCCAGTAAACCCTTGTCGTCCAACGCGTCGTCGTCGAACGAAGCGTGGGGTAGTCGTATCGGCCTGATCCTCGCCATGGCGGGGAATGCGGTCGGACTCGGCAACTTCCTGCGCTTCCCGCGCCAGGCTGCCGCCAATGGCGGCGGATCGTTCATGGTCCCGTACTTCATCGCGCTCCTCGTCATCGGCATTCCGTTGATGTGGATCGAGTGGGGCATCGGACGCAACGGCGGACGCTACCGGAAGGGGCACTTTCCCGGGATGCTCGCCGCCATCTGGAAGCACCCCGCCGCGAAGTACGTCGGCGTCGTCGGGATGGTCATCCCGCTCGCCGTGATGATCTACTACACCTACCTCGAGAGCTGGACCGCGGCCTTCGCCATCTTCTCGCTCACGAAGGACTACTGGGGGCTCACCACGCAGGAAGGGATGATCGGCTACCTGCGCTCGTTCCAGGCGATTCACGCAGAAGGGGCCACCGTCTATCACAGCACGTGGACTCCCTACCTGTTCTATGCGGGAACGCTCGCGCTCAACATCTGGGTCCTCTCCAAGGGGATCTCCGGAGGGATCGAGAAGCTCGCCAAGATCGGGATGCCGATCCTGTTCCTCTTTGCGATGATCCTCGCCGGAGTCGTCCTCTTCATGCCTGAACAGGCCGGCATCGGGACCAACCCCATCAGCGACGGTCTCGCCTTCCTCTACACGCCGGACTTCAGCAAACTTGGGGAAGCGGGGGTGTGGCTTGCCGCCGCCGGACAGATCTTCTTCACCCTCTCCGTCGGCATGGGGTCGCTGCAGGCATACGCCTCGTACCTCAGCACCAAGGACGATATCGCGCTCAACGGTCTTGCGACGTCGGCCACCAACGAGACCGCGGAGGTCGTGCTCGGCGGCTCGATCGCCATTCCGGCGGCAGTGACGTTCTTCGGGGTCAGTGGCGCCATGGCGATCGCCAACGGTGGCTCGTTCGACCTCGGCTTCGCCACCATGCCGGTGGTCTTCCAGCAGATCGACAAGACGCTCCCCATCGGCCCGCTTCTCGGCTTCATGTGGTTCGGGCTCCTCTTCTTCGCGGGAATCACCTCGTCGGTTTCGATGCTTACCCCGATCGTCGCCTTCTTCCGCGAAGAGTTCGGGGCCAAGCGCGAGACGGTCGCCTGGGCTCTCGGTGGGTTCTGCCTCGTCTTCGGGATGATGCACGTGCACTGGCTGCAGCACGGCTTCCTGGACGAGTGGGACTACTGGGCGGGAACCTTCGGCCTGGTCCTCGTCGCCGTCGTCGAGACGATTGTCTTCATGTGGATCTTCAAGCCAAACGAGGCATGGAAGTCGATCCATCAGGGAGCGGACATCCAGATCCCCATCATCTTCAAGTTCATCATGACCTACGTCACCCCCCTGTACCTCTTCGTCCTGCTGGGGTGGTGGGGCACGACCGAGGCGCTCCCGATCCTCTTCAACGAACGTTCGGCGGGAGGCTCGTCGCCCGTCGCCGCGGCCTCGTGGCCCTATGTCGCGGCCTCGCGGTCTATCCTGCTCCTCTTCGTCGTCATCGCCGCGGTCCTGGTGCGAATGGCGTGGAAGCGTAACAGGTACGACGACAGGAAGGGCTTCGTGGAACTCGCCACCAACCGCGCGGAGGGCTGATCATGAAACCGTGGGTGATCTTCTGGGCGGTGAGCTGGGCCTTCGTACTCGGCCTCACCGGGTGGTCGTTCAAGCGTCTCCTCTCCGACGAGGGCAAGAAGCACTTCGATCCGGATGGAGTCGGGCCCGCGTCGCCGCCCGTCAAGGGAAAGGCAGAAAAGAAGAAGTAAGGCTCCGCCGGCTTCGTCGACTCGAGCGCGCCGTCACTCTCTATCGGAGTGACGGCGCGTTGGCGCTAACCACCTCCACGCGGGTCGTCGCCCCAGGCCTCCGCCCAGCGGGCGATGGCGCAGAACGTCTCGTCCAGCGCGCGCCCCTTCTCCGTGAGCGCGTACTCCACGTGTGGCGATCCCCCTGCCGTCACGTTCCGGGTGACGATCCCCTCGTGTTCGAGTTCACGGAGCCGCTCGGCGAGCATCCGATCGCTCATCTCGGGGATCGCCGCCGCGATACTGCCGAAGCGCGCGCCCCCTCCCTGTAGCACCCGGAGGATCGCTCCCGTCCAGCGCCGGCCGATCAACTCCACGGCGCGATGAAAGCGAGGGCACAGCGGACGCGTGTGCGATTCGATCATGCTATGAACTTACATGAAATAAGCGACTTGACAATAATTGACGTGTGCTGTAAACTCTCTTACCAGAAGTAAGTGCTTGCCTGCCCGGCTCACGGCGTCCGGGAGAACCGCGCCGAAGGCACGAGCCGTACCAACTCAAGTAGATGATCTTAAAGGAGTTACAGCAATGACTGCCATCGCCCCGCAACCCGGCCTCGCTACCTGGTCCATCGACGCCGCACACTCGCACGTGGAGTTCGCCGTTCGCCACATGATGGTCGCGACGGTCAAGGGTCGCTTCTCCGACGTCAAGGGAACGGTCCAGTTCGACGGAACGGACCTGTCGACGGCGTCCATCGATGTCGAGATCCCCATCGAGAGCATCGATACGAGGAACGAGCAGCGCGACACGCACCTCAAGTCGCCGGACTTCTTCGATGCGGCGAGCTTCCCGGCGCTCACCTTCAAGAGCACCAGCATCACCCCCGGGAAGGACAACGCGTTCACGATCGTGGGACTCCTCACCATCCGGGGCACGACGAAGGAGATCACCCTCGCCGCCGAGTCGCACGGGATGCTCCGTGATCCCTGGGGGATGGATCGCGCGGGCTTCAGCGCCACGGGGAAGCTGAATCGCTTCGACTACGGGCTGGCCTGGAATGCCGCGCTCGAGACCGGTGGGCTCGTGGTGGCGCCGGACGTCAAGATTTCGCTCGAGGTCGAGATCGTGAAGCCGGGGAACTGAGTCGGTGCCGAGGGGGCCGGGACGCCGCCGTCCCGGTTGACCTCCTCCGCCCTCTCACCCTTCGAGGCAAGCGACAACGGCGCCCGGCGACTTACGTTCGCCCGGCGCCGTTGTCCGTCCCTCGATCCCTAGAAGCGCTCGAACGACCGCGTCGGCGCGCGACGCCCGTCGCCCACGTACACCCACCGCACGTCGCGAATGTATTGCTGCGCGGCCCGCTGGATGTCCTGTGGCGTCACCGAGCGAAGTTCCTGCTCGAACCGGGCCACCGCCCGGATGTCGCCCTCGAAGAGATAGGATCGCGCCAGGAAGTCGGCCTGGTTGGCGTTGGTCTCGTTGTCGAGGTAGAACTGCGTCAGGAACTGTTGCACCAGCCGCCCCAGCCCCTCCTCGTTGATGGTCCCCGTGCGGAGTGCCGCCAGCTGCTGTCGCATCAGGTCGACCGTGAGCTCGGGCTGTACCGTCGTGACGTACAGCCCGCCAGACGCAACGGCCCGCTCCAGAAAGGGGGCATCGACCGCATACGTCAGGTTCCGCCTCGAGCGGATCTCGGCGAACAGCTGCCCCGCCAGCACCGCCGCCGCGATACGCAGGGCGTGGTAGTCCTTCGTCCCCGCTCGCGGCCCCGCGTAGCGTCCCAGGATGTAGTTCGTCGGAAGCGAGCGCTCCACGGTGAACGACGTCGCCCTGGTGCGCGGCAGCGTGTCGGGGAGCGTCCAGGTGTAGTGCCCATCGGGCAGCCGGCCCAGCGTCTGGCCAATCAGCCGCTCCAGCTTCGCCCGCGACAGGTCCCCCACCACCACCAGGAGCATTCGCGATTTCACCATCTGCTCGGCGTGGTACCGCCGCAGCCCCCTCAGCGTGATGCGGGAGAGTGACGCCTCCGTTCCGGTGGGAGAGATGGCGTACGGATGCCCGGCGAACGCCACGGAGTCGGCCAGGTACTCCAGCAGCGCGTCGGGCGAGTCCTGTCGCTGGCTCACCCCCAGCAGGAACTGCTGGCGCACCAACTCCACTTCCGCCGAATCGAGGGTCGGCTGCATGAGCCGCGAGGCGAAGATCGCCCACGTGCTGTCGAAGGTGGCGCGTGTCGCCCGAATCCCGAACACCGTCCAGTCCGGGTCGGCGTCCACCACGATCCCCGTGCCCAGTCGAGCCATGGCACGCCGCAGCCGGTCCCTGGAGTAGGCCCTCGTCCCCCGTTCGCTCGCTTCGAGCAGGAATGGCTCGATCCCCGCATTGCCCACCGTCACCTGCCGCACGCCACCCAGCAGGTACAGGTTCGCGACGGCGATGTCGCCAGGTGCACGCCGGTGGATGACCCGGATCCCACCGCTCACGTACGTCACCGTGCCGGTGTCGGCCGCCGATTCCATCGTCGCGCTCGTCGGCGACGCCTGTGCGCGCGCCGTGTGACGAGGTCCGGCGAGCGCCAGCGAAAGGGTCATCACGATCCACGGAACGCGGCGACACCAAGACCAGCTGGCGGCAGCCTTGGCGCTGACGGCGCCCGGTCGAACGCGCGGTCCAATGCTCGGCCACCCTCGCACCGCTTCGGCCCTCACTGCACCGCCCTCGGCTTCAGGTCTTCCTCCGTCAGTCCGATGCGCCTACGCGACTCCGGATCGATGAGGACTCCGATGACGCGCGGCTTCCCCACGATGTACTTGCGCGCGTACCCCTGCAGGTCGCGCAGCGTCTGCTTCGCCATGCCGTCGATGTATCCCATGTAGTAGTCCAGCCCCGACACGCTCCACCAGAACCCCAGCGTGTGGGCGAAGCCGCTGGCGCGGTCCTCCCCGTACGCCGTGCTCACCGCCCGCTGGGCCTTCACGTTCACGAGCTGCTCCGGCGTGATGTAGCCGGGATCCGCGAAACGGCCGATCTCGCGATCGAGCGCCGCAATCGCTTCCTTCACCCGCTCCGGCGTCGTCTGTCCCAGGATCGAGATCGGGCCCTTCTGGTTCAGCGTGTAGTAGTTGACGCCCACCGACTGGAACAGCCCCGTGTCGACCAGGCGCTGCTGCAGGGTGGAAACCGGCTGGTTGAGCGCGTCCGAGAACACATCGGCCGCGTACGTCGCCGCCGGATCCTGTCGTACGCTCGGCCCCTGCCACTCGATCATCACCGTCACCGCATTCACCGGCTGTTCCACGATCACCGCCTCGCTCCGGGCGAGGTCGGGAATCGGCGGCACCGGATTCTTCGCGAAGGGATCCTCGCCGCGCTGCCAGTCACCGAACACCGACTCCGCCAGCTGAAACACCTGCGCGGGATCCACGTCGCCGGCCACGATGAGGGCCGCGTTGTTCGGCACGTAGTACTTCAGCTGGATCTCGCGCATCTTGTCGGGTCCGACGGTCTGCAACACCGTGCGCTCGCCGATGATGTTCTTGCGGCTCCACTGCCCCGGATACAGCCGCTTGCCCATGGTCTCGGTGAGCGCGAAGAAGGGGGAGGCCTCGTTCCGGTCGTATTCCCCCAAGACCACCTGACGCTCGCGCTCCAGCTCCTCGCGAAGGAAGAGTGGCTCGCGCAACGCCGCAGCCACGAGGCGCATCCCGCCCTCCAGCGAATCCTTGGGGAGCGTCATGTAGTAGTTGACGCGCTCCTCCTGCGTCGTCCCGTTGAACACGGCCCCCAGCTCGGAGGCCCGCTCGATGAACTGGTCCGGGCGCGGTAGCTGCGCGTTGGCCTTGAAGAACATGTGCTCGTACATGTGCGCCAACCCCTCGTATCCCGGGGGCTGCGTGAACGAGCCGTTCCGCACGTTGATTTCCACCGTGGCCAGCGGCACGCCATGGTTCTCGGCCACGATGACCTCCATCCCGTTGGCGAGCACCTTTTGGTGAACGAACTTCTCCAGGTTCACCCGCTGCGCCTGAGCGCCCGTCGCCACGGTTGCCACCATCGCCACCGCCATACACGCGAGGACGACCGAAGGGGTGAAGGCCGGGGGGCGAGCAGGCTTGCGGGGACGGTTTGCGGATCGCGTTGCGCTCATTCCCTGTCGACTGAAGGCATCCTGTCCGCTGGCGGGCGATTCCCCGAGCGGCTTTCTTTCGCGCTACCATGACGAAAACGCCTGCCACCGTCGCCGCGTTCGTCGATGCGGCACGCCGAACCCTCGACTGCGAGCACCTGAGGCGCGACGAGGTGCTCGCTCCATACACCACATTCAAGATCGGCGGTCCGGCCGACGTGATGTACGATGCCACGTCGGCCGACGATCTGGCAGAGGCGGTGCTGCTCGCGCGCGCCACGGCCACGCCATACTTCATCCTCGGACTGGGCGCCAACATCCTCGTCGGCGACAAGGGCTTTCGGGGTGTCGTGATCCGCAACCGCGCGGCGGCGCACTCCCCCGTCGGCGAAACCGGGCTGCGCGCCGAGAGCGGGGCGACGATCCGGGACCTGATCTTCATCGCCATCGGTCGGGGACTCTCCGGGCTCGAGCACTACATCGGCATTCCGAGCACCGTGGGAGGAGCGGTCTGGCAGAACCTGCACTTCCTCTCGCCGGCCCCCGGACGAGAGCGGACGATGTTCATCGCCGAGGTGGTCGAGTCGGTGGAGCTCCTCACCGAGAAGGGGGAACGTTCGACGGTCGACCAGGGGGCCATGGCCTTCGGATACGACACATCGCGCCTCCATCACACGCGCGACGTCGCGCTCGCCGTGACCTTCCGCCTGACGCCCGGCGATCCTTTCGTGATGCACCGTATCCTGCAGGAGAACCTGAGCTGGCGCGGCGCGCGACACCCCTGGCTCGACATTCACCCCAGCGCCGGCTCGATCTTCAAGAAGATCGAGGGCGTGGGCGCAGGGCGACTCATCGACCAGTGCGGCCTCAAGGGGTTCCGCATCGGCGGGGCACAGGTCTCGCACATCCACGCCAACATCATGGTCAACCTGGGCGGCGCCACGGCAGCGGACGTGCGCGCGCTCATCGCCCACGTGCAGCAGGCGGTCGAGGCGCGACACGGCTTGCACCTCGACCCGGAGGTCGGCTTCGTCGGAGAGTTCTGAGCGCGGGGAGGCGCACCTAACGAGTACTCCCTTCCCGCCTCCTGCCGTCCAGGAACGCGGCGATGCGCCCCAGCGCCTCCTCCAACTCCCCGATGGGCGCCGTGTACGACAGCCGGAGGAACTCGTTGGCGCGGTGTCGTCCGAAGTCTCGACCCGGCGTCACCGCCACCCCGGTGGCATGCAGGAGGTCGCGGACGAACTGCCAGGAATCGTTCGTATACGCGCTGCAGTTCACGTACACGTAGAAGGCACCGTCCGGCGTGCACGCCACCTCCAGCCCGCGCGCGGCCAGCGCCGGCACGACGAAATCGCGCCGACGATGCAGCTCCGCGCGCTGCCGGTCGTAGATCGCGATGCTCTCCGGCTCCAGCGCCGCGACCGCCGCCCACTGCGATGGTGCCGGTGGCGCGATGAACAGGTGCTGCGACAGGCGCTCCACGGCATCCAGGTACGGCTCGGGCACGACCATCCACCCCAGGCGCCACCCGGTCATGCAGTGGAACTTCGAGAAGGAGTTGACGATGAAGACATCGTCGCCCAGCGCCGCCCCGGTCTGCGGGTGCGTGTCGTAGGTCAGCCCGTGGTAGATCTCGTCGACGATGAGCGTCCCGCCCCGGGCGCGCACCACCTCGTGGATGGCACGCAACTCTCCATCGGGAATCGTCGTCCCCGTCGGGTTTGCCGGCGAGGCGACCAGCACCCCGCGCGTCTTCGGGGACCAGTGTCGGTCCACGAGCTCCGCCGTCAGTTGGAATCGCTCGGCCGCGCCCACGGGGACGAGGCGGGGAGTCGCGCCGCAGAAGGTCATCAGTGCCCGGTTCGACGGGTACCCGGGATCGGCCATGATGAACTCGTCGCCCGGCTCGGCGAGGACGCCGAACGTGAGCGTCAGCGCTCCGGACGCCCCCACGGTGACCATGATTCGCTCGGACGGGACCTCGATGCCGTAGCGTTCGCGGTACTGCGCCGCGATCGCACGGCGCAGTTCGGGAATCCCCATGGGAACCGTGTAATGCGTCTCACCGCGCCGCAGCGCCGCCACCGCGGACTCCACCACCCGTTCCGGGGTGGGGAAGTCCGGTTCCCCGACCGACATGAAGATGGTCCGCCCATCTCGCGCCAGCTCCATCGCCTCGCGGAAGATGGCGACGGCGTAGAACGGGTCGGTGAGTCGCACTCGGTTGGCGATGTGGGCCCCGTGGGGCACATGGCCCCCGTGGGGAACGTGAGCCGGCGGCGTGTCGGGCATCGGAAGTGGGGCTTCAGGAGGTGGCACGTACGTCGGGCGTTCACCGCACCCGAAAGCAATCGGTCCCCTCGCACGCCGGCAACCGCCCGTCCGGCTGTATCTTCGCAACTCGAGCCGACGACACGCCCCACTTCTCGTCTGCTCGTCTTCTCGTCTTCTGCCCCTCTCCCGTGTCCCTCGTCTCCTTCCAGTCCGTCACCATCGCATTCGGTGGGCCGCCCATACTCGACGGGGCGTCCTTCTCCATCGAGCGCGGCGAGCGCGTCTGCCTGCTTGGTCGAAACGGGGCGGGGAAGAGCACGCTGATGAAGCTCCTCGACGGAACGGTCCTCCCCGACGCGGGAGACATCGTGCGACAGGGCGGGGTGAGTATCGCGCGCCTGGAGCAGGACGTTCCCGACATGCTCGACGGCTCCATGTTCGAGATCGTCGCCGAGGGGCTGGGCGACGATGGAAGGTTGCTCTCCCGATATCACGAGGCGTCGCTGCGCGTCGGCGTCGATCCTTCGCCAGCCAACCTGAAGGCGCTCGATCGGCTGCATCATGCCCTCGACGTCGCCGACGCCTGGCAGCTGCACACCCGGGTCGCGACGGTGCTCCAGCATCTCGCCCTCGATCCCGACGCCCGGTTTGCCGACGCGAGCGGCGGGCGCAAGCGACAGGCGCTGCTGGCGCGCGCCCTCGTCAGGCAGCCCGACCTCCTCCTGCTGGACGAGCCGACGAATCACCTCGACATCGAGGCGATCGAGTGGATGGAAGGCTACCTGATCGAGCGCGGCATCACCCTCCTCTTCGTGACCCACGACCGCGCCTTCCTCCGGCGACTCGCCACACGCATCCTCGAACTGGACCGCGGGCGCCTGTACGACTGGGGTAGCGACTACGACACGTATCTCGCGCGCAAGGACGCAGCGCTCGAGGTGGAGCAGAAGGCGTGGGACGAGTTCGACCGCAGGCTCGCCATCGAGGAGCGATGGATTCGCACCAGCATCCAGGCGCGGCGAACCCGGAATGAGGGTCGCGTGCGCGCCCTCGAGTCGATGCGGCGCGAGCGCGGTGAGCGCCGCGATCGCACGGGAACCGCCAAGCTCGCCGCACAGGAGGCCGAGCGATCAGGACGCCTCGTGGTCGAGGCGCGTGACGTCTGTTTTGCCCACGGCGAACGCACCATCGTGCGCGATTTCTCCGCCACCATCATGCGGGGCGATCGCGTCGGGCTCGTCGGCCCCAATGGCTCCGGCAAGACCACGCTCCTGCGTTTGCTCCTGGGTGAGCTCACCCCCGGCAGCGGCACGGTACGACACGGATCGGGCTTGCAGGTCGCCTACTTCGACCAGCTGCGCGAGGCGCTCGATCCCGACCGAACCGTCTTCGACAGCATCGCCGATGGCGCCGACTTCGTGCGGCTTGCCGCCGGGCCACGACACGTGCATGGCTACCTGCAGGACTTTCTCTTCACGCCCGAACGCGCGCGGACGCCGGTGCGCGCCCTTTCGGGCGGTGAGCGCAATCGTCTCCTGCTCGCGCGCCTCTTCACGCGCCCCTTCAATGTCCTGGCGCTCGACGAACCCACGAACGACCTCGACATCGAGACGCTCGACCTCCTGGAGGAGCTCCTCCTCGACTTCAGCGGGACGCTCCTCGTCGTGAGTCACGATCGTGCCTTCCTCGACCACGTCGTCACCAGCACGCTGGTCATGCAGGGGAGGGGAGTGGTGGGGGAGTTCGCGGGCGGCTATTCCGACTGGGTCCGCCAGCGCCCGGCACCGGCAAACCCTCCTCCTGCCCCCAAGCCGGCGGCCAACTCTCCCTCGCCGCCCGCAGCACGGCGCCGCGACAAGCCGCGGAAGCTCTCCTTCAAGGAACAGAAGGAACTGGACACGCTCCCCGAACACATCGACGCCCTGGAGCAGGAAAGAACGGCCCTCTATGGGCGCCTCGCCGATCCCACCGTGCTGCGCGACGGTGCCGGCGTCGCGACTGCGAAGGCCCGGCTTGCCGCAGTCGACGACGCGCTCGCAGCGGCCATGGCTCGCTGGGAGGAGTTGGAACGCATCGCCAGCGGGATGTGAGCCGTGGCCGAGTCGCCGCCCATGACGCACCCTTCGGTCACCGATCGTGCACTGATGGGTTCGCGCGTCAGAACCCTTGCGAGAAGTCGAAGAGGAGTCCCCACTTCGATCCTCGGTCGACCGCCCGTGCAAAGCCCGCTCCCACGGCGCCTCCGAAGAAACGCATGCCCAGGGTCACCGAAGTTCGCACCCCTCCCGTCGTGCGCGACGGCGATCGCGTGGTAGGCGAGCCGCCGGTGTCCCCGGCACTCGACGGCGCCGGTCCCTCCCCACTCCACCCGAGCTCGCGCATCGCCGCCCATCCGCCCGCCCCTCGTACCTGCGTCCATCCGCTCTGAACCCCTGCCGCCAGTGCTGGGGCAATGGGCGGAAAGTACCAGCGCCGCACGCGAATCGGCGACTGCATCACGCCCAGTCGGTACATGAGCAGGGCACGTGCCTGCGCCGCCTCGGTTCCCGCAAACTCCTTGTAGCGATAGCCGGGGAGATGCTGGGACCGGCCGAGCTCGAAGAGCTGCTGCGGCGGCGGCGAGGAGCCCAGGACCGTGCCGACGTCGCTGCGCGCCGCGACCGTCCACCGTCCCGCGCTCTTCCGCGCAGTCAGTCGCCCCTCCAGGCGCGCATAGCGCAGCGAGCCCCGCGCCACCTCGGCACTCACGCGTCCACCGATGCCGCTTCGCACGAACTCTGCGCTCACGTCAGGGTGCCACTCCAGCGATCCCCAGGACCGCCAGTAGTTCCCTTCGCGCACGCCGCGGTTCTCGCGAAAGGCCGAATCGCCCGTGAACAGGCCGTGAGACACCCTCCGCCGCACCATGCGATCGCTGGCCGGCCCCGTCTCCAGCCGCAGGATCGCGGTGCGCCCCTTCCCCAGCTGCCGCCAGTAGCCAAGCGCCGCCAGCCGGCGGTCGACATAATCGTAGTTGTCCGAGGTGAACAGCGGCCCCACGATGCTCCCGCTGTCGAACACCTGCCGGAAGTCGTTCGTGATGTCGAGCGTGCGCCCTGCTCTCACGATGTAGGTGTTGGCACCGCGCACCCAGTCTCCTCCCACGCGCCCCCGAAGCGTTGACTCTCGCCAGGCCCATCCCGCGTTTCCGCGCACGACGAGCCCGGGAACGGCGTCGCGGAGTCGCCACTCCGCGCCATACCCGGTGTACAGCCCCTCGACACGGTTGAAGTGCACGGCGTCCATGACGCGTTGCACCCGCCAGACCAGGAGCGGGCGTCCGGTCGGGCGCCATGCGTCTGGGCCAATGTCGTTGAAGTCGTCGCTGTGGACGCTCCCGGTCGCGTCGCCGATCGCCGTGCGCCAGCCAGCGTCCCGGGCCAGGCTATCCGGGGTCGCGTAGGTCAGGGCGAACGGTTGCGCGACCAGCGTGTCAGCCGCCTCGGCCAGCGATGACTCCACCACGCGATGGTCGCGGAATCGCGTGATGATGCGGAATACCGAGCGCGACGCCGTCGCCGCCGTGACTCCCAGCTGCGCCTCGAAGCGCTGGTACGTCGGGAGCCAGTACCGCCCCGCGACCTCCCCATTCTCCAGCTCCAGGTAGGCCACCACCTCGACCCGGCCCAACGCGGCGAGACGACCCGCCAGTGAGGGCGGCGGGCGATGACGGACGAATTGGCCGCGCATGCGCACCAGCACGTGCCGCGAAGCGTCCAGGTCGAGCTCTCCCTGGAATGCGATCACTCCCTCGGGTACCTCTCCCCTGGGCTCGGCCACGATGCGCACGATCGGGATCTCTCGACCATCCACGCGCAGCCGCACCAGGGTGTCTCCCCCGGAAAAGCGATAGATCCGGTCACGGTCGTCCGCGAGTGGGTGCACCGCGACCAGGCGTTGCGGCCTGCGACTTCCTCCACGGCCCTGGCGCGTCGTGTCGCGCCCGAACAGGAGCGTGAGTCGGTTCCCGTACAGCACGGGCACCGTCCACGCCTGCCGAAAGTAGGAAAGCGATGAGAACTGCAGGCCCATGGACTCGGCGCGATACCCGACGACGTGCTGCTCGTACGCGCCTGGACGGGCCCAGCGCACCTCGTTCCGGGTCTGCTCGATCGAGACGACCCCTTCATGCCCCTCGCTCCGCCGGGCGATGATCGCCATCTCGCTCTCCGCCGAGGCCCGATAGCCCGCGAGCGTCTCGGGCACGCGACGATTCAGTCGCGCCGCCTCGCTCACCAGCGCGCGCACCGATGCGGAGGCGTAGATCGAGTCGCCGGCGCCAGCGCGCGGATCCTGCACCGCGGCGAACTGGGAGGCGAGGAAGAGGGCCAATACGTGCATCCTGGACAGGTGACGGTACCGGGCTGGACCGGTGGACGAGCCGGCGCCGGCGCTCGCGCCCCGGGGAATGACTGCTCTAACTTGAGGGAGCGCCCTCACGAATGCACCCCTCGTCCCTACCTGCCAGCACTGCCCACATGGTGCCGTCCCTGCTCCGCCTCCTTCCCATCGCTGTGTTCGCGATGCTCCTGGCATCGCCCGTCGCGAGCGTCGCGCAGTCGACCGAGCTCGCCCGCCTCCACTCCGTCATAGACCGCAAGGCCCTCGACATCGAGGAGAAGGTCGTCGCATGGAGGCGCGACATCCATCAGCACCCCGAGCTGTCGTTCCAGGAGGTGCGAACCGCACGGCTCGTCGCCGATCACCTGCGGGCGCTGGGGATCGAGGTGCAGACGGGAGTCGGGGGGAACGGAGTGCTCGGCATCCTGCGCGGCGGCAAGCCCGGCCCGGTCGTCGCCCTACGAGCCGACATGGACGCCCTCCCGGTGACCGAGCTGGTCGACCTCCCCTTCAAGAGCACGGTGCGCGCCGTCTACAACGGTCAGGAGACGGGTGTCATGCACGCCTGCGGGCACGACAACCACGTGGCCATCCTGATGGGGACCGCTGAGGTCCTCGCGGGGATGAGGGCGCAGCTTCCGGGAACCGTCAAGTTCATCTTCCAGCCGGCAGAGGAGGCACCGCCGGTGGGCGGCGCGGGCCCGATGATCGAGGCCGGCGTGCTCGAGAACCCGAAGGTCGATGCCATCTTCGGTCTGCACGTCGGTCCGGGGCGCCTGGGGAGCGTCGGCTGGCGTCCCGGCGCGATCGCGGCCGCCGCCGACCAATTCCGCATCGTCGTGCGCGGCCGGCAGACGCATGGCGCCTACCCCTCGGCGGGGATCGACCCCATCGTCGTCGGATCACAGATCGTCCTCGGGTTGCAGACGATCATTAGTCGCCAGTCCAACCTCGTCACCGCGCCGGCCGTCCTGACGGTCGGTGCCTTCCATGCCGGGTTGCGCGAGAACATCATTCCTGACAGCGCGTGGATGATCGGCACCATTCGCACGCTCGACGCGGCCATGCGCACCGACATCCACCAGCGCCTGACGCGTACCGCGGAGTCCATTGCCCAGAGCGCAGGGGCCACGGCGGAGGTCCACATCGAGCTGGGGTACCCCGTGACGATGAACTCCGCCGCCCTCGCCCGCCGGATGGCGCCGTCGCTGCAGCGCGTGGTGGGAGCGGACCAGCTCTACGAGTCCCAGCCCGGCACCGCGGGCGAGGATTTCTCCCGCTACCTCGAGAAGGTCCCGGGATTCTTCTTCGGCCTCGGCGTCACCCCGAGCGATCGCGATCCGCGCACCGTCGCGTCCAATCACTCACCGTTGTTCTTCGCAGACGAGGCCGCCCTGCCCATCGGCGTGCGCCTCATGTCCAGCGTCGCCGTCGACTTCCTGGTCGGCGACGCTCGGGTGCAGCCATAGCCGAGATCCGCCTGGAAGGTCGACACGATCCGGGGCGCACCGTGCGGCGCCTCGTCTTGAACAAGGGATGAACGATGCTCGACGAGGCCGTGAGATCGTCGCATGCCCTGGCGGCTCGTTATGTGGTCGAGCGCGAGCTCGGCCGCGGCGGGATGGCCAAGGTCTATCTCGCCGAGGAGCGGAAGCATCGGCGCGCCGTCGCCATCAAGGTGCTCCGTCCCGACCTTGCGGCTTCGCTTGGCCCCGAGCGCTTCCTGCGCGAGATCGGGATCGTCGCCCGGCTCGCCCACCCACACGTCGTCCCCCTGATCGACTCCGGCGAGGCCGACGGACTCCTGTATTACGTCACGCCGTACCTGCGCGGCGGATCGCTGCGTGAGCGACTGCTCAAGCGGGGCCCCCTCGCCCTCGAGGAGGCCCTTCGCATCGCGCACGAAGTCGGAGCAGCGCTCGACCATGCCCATCACGCAGGGTTCGTGCATCGCGACGTCAAGCCGGAAAACATCCTCTTCGCCGTTGGCATGGCACTGCTCACCGACTTCGGTGTGGCGCGCGCCTGCGCGCTGGTGGAGACAACGGCGCGCGACGCCCGCGTATCGGGAGAGGTGACCTCGCCGGGGCTCGTGCTCGGAACGCCGGCATACATGAGCCCCGAGCAGGCGGCGGGAGATCGCGATATCGGCGCCGCCAGCGACGTTTACAGCCTTGCCGCCGTGGTCTACGAGATGCTCGTTGGCCACCCCCCCTTCGTGGGGGGATCGCCGCAGTCAGTCATGATGCGCCACGTAACCGAAGATCCGCCTCTCCTCCGCCCGTCCAGGCCGGACGCGCCCCGCGCGCTCGAAGCAGCGGTGACGCGAGCGCTGGCCAAGGAACCGTCGCACCGGTTCGCCTCGCCCGGAGAGTTCGTGCTCGCCATGTCGAACGAGATCGCGGTCGACGCCCCCAGCGGGTTCCGGCGCGCCCTGGCGCGCCGAGCCGCCCAGAGTATCGCCGTTCTCCCCTTCGTCAACGCCAGCCCGGACCCCGACAACGAATACCTGAGCGATGGCATCACCGACGAATTGGTCGACGCCCTCACCAAGATCGGCTCGCTGCGCGTCGCCTCTCGGACGTCGGTCTCTGCCCTCAAGGGTCGCTCGCTCGACGTGCGCGCGATTGGTGCCCTTCTGGGTGTCTCGGTCGTGCTCGAGGGAAGTGTGCGACGCCACGGCGACCGCCTACGCGTCACCGCACAGCTCACGGCGACGGACGACGGACGCCTCCTCTGGTCGCAACGCTACGACCGTGACGTCAGGGATGTCTTTGCCGTGCAGGACGAGCTCGCGCGGACGATCGTGACCACCCTGCGCGCAACCTGGCTCGCCGAGCTCGGCGATCCCGCACCCAAGCGCGGGACGGACAGTGTCGCCGCCTACGGGCATTACCTGCGGGGACGGTGGTCGATGAACCAGCGCACTGATGCCGCCACCAGAGAGGCCATCGAGCACTTCGAGCGCGCTATCGCCGAGGATCCCCGCTACGCGCTGGCCTACACCGGCCTTGCGGACGCCTACGCATTGCACGTCGACTATCGCAGTGTCCCCTCCAGCGTGGGACTGGAGCGCGCCGTGCAATATGCGCGCGAGGCGTTGCGGCTGGATGACCGACTGGCGGAGGCGCACACGTCGCTGGCGTGGTCGCTCTTCATCTACTTCTGGGAATTCCAGGCAGCCGGCGAGGAGTTCCGTCGCGCCCTCGAGCTCGACCCGCGGTATCCGACGGCGCACCAGTGGTACGCGTTCTATCTCACGGCGTGCGGCCGGCTCGATGAAGGGTTGGTCGAAGGACACACGGCGCAGGAACTCGATCCGGCGTCGGTCTCGATCCGGCGTACCGTGGGATGGCTGTACTACTACTCCCGGCGCTACGAACGCGCGCGGTACCACCTCGAGCGCGCCATCGAGATGAACCCCACCTCCGAGGAGTCATACCGCATTCTCGGGCTGTCGCTGGCCGTGGAAGGACGTGCGGCCGAGGCCGTTGCGACGCTGCGTGACGCCGCGGCCATGCCGGAGGCGGGGAGCCTGACGGCGGGAGCCCTCGCCTATGCCCTCGACCGCGCCGGAGAACACATGGAAGCCGCCGCGATTCGCGCGTCGCTCGAGGAGCGCGCGAAGCGCGAGTACATCTCGTCGACGGCCATCGCCACAGCCCATCTGGCCTGCGGCGACCGAGGAGCGGCCCTCGACTGGCTCGAGCGCGCACACGCAGAGCGCCGGGGTTGGGTCGTCTATCTCAACGTGAATCCGATCTTCGACCCGCTACGCGGCGAGGATCGGTTCAAGGCGTTGGCGCGCCGAATGATGCTCCCGCGCGGCTGACGCTCCCCGGCGCTCCCCGGCGCTCCCCGGCAGTCACCCAGCTCCTCAATCCGAGGGCATCTCCTCGCGCGCCTCGCCATCGCGCGCCCGAAGCCACGATGCCACGATCCCGGCCGCCAGGATCATCGCGACCATTCCGAGGAGCCAGAAATTGAAGCTGGGGCCCAGATACTCCTTGAGCAGGTCGGCGACCAGCATCTTCACCCCAACCAGCCCGAGGATCGCCGCCAACGACACCTTGAGGTAGCGGAACTTGTCGATCGCGCCAGCCAGCGCGAAATAGAGAGAACGCAAGCCGAGGATCGCGAAGACGTTGCTCGTGAACACGAGGAACGGGTCGGTGGTGATCGCGAAGATCGCCGGAATCGAATCCACCGCGAAGATCAGGTCCGTCGTCTCCACCAGCACCAGTGCCACCGCCAGCGGGGTCAGGATCCACTTCCCGTCTTGCTTGATGGCGAAGTGCTCCTCGTGATACGTCGGCGTGATCGGGAAGGCGCGGCGCAGTTGTCGCAGGGCAAAGCCCTCCCCCGGCGCCTCCCCTTCGTGATCCTCGCGCGCCATCAGCATCTTGATGGCCGTGTACACGAGGAAGAGCCCGAACACGTACAGGATCCAGTGATACCTGGAGATGAGGGACGCGCCGAGGAGAATCATCGCCCCACGCATCAGGAGCGCACCGAGGATTCCCCAGAAGAGGACGCGATGCTGGTACTGCGGCGGGACCCGCATGTACTGGAAGATCATCGCGATCACGAACACGTTGTCGGCGCTGAGCGACAGCTCGATCACGTAGCCGGTGAAGAACTTGACCGCCGCGAGGCGGCCGTCGTTCACCATCCCGTCCAGCCGATCGACGTGCATCCCCAGCCCCAACCAGTGATTCTCGTACAGCGCATAGATCACGCCGTTGAAGCACACGGCCAGGAACGCGAGCACCACCGTGAAGCGCAGGGCTTCGCGGATGCCTACGACGTGGGCCTTTCTGTTCAGGACGCCCAGGTCGATGGCGAGGACCAACAGCACGAAGGCGAGAAATCCGCCCCACGCCCACAGTTCGGGATTGATGGGAATAGCCCTGCGTCTCGGGGTTAGGTAGCGGCGTCGAGCGCCTCTGCTGCAGCCAGCGCGTCCTCCCACGTGGCCAACGCCTCGGCCAACGCGGCGTGGGCCTCGGCCAGTTCCCGCGACAATGCTGCCGCGTGCGCGTGGCCGTTCGCGTCGTTGTATAGCGCCGGGTCGGCGAGGGCGGCATCGAGTTCGGCGACTTGTCGCTCGAGGTCCGTGACACGCGTCTCGGCCCGCTCGGCGCTCCGGCGGATGTCGCGCGCGTTGCCCCGGCCCTTCGACTCGCTCGCCGCGCGCTTCCTGGCGTCGGCCTTCTCCTGGGCCTTTCGCTCCGCCGCCACCGACGCCTGGCGCGCCGCCCGCGCCGTCTCCTCGCGCTCGCGCAGCTCCTCGAATTCCACGTAGTCGCCGTCGAAGATGCGGATCCTGCCGTCGCGCAGCTCCCACACGCGCGTCACCAGTTTCCGCAGGAGTTCACGATCGTGACTCACCAGCACCACCGTCCCGGGGAAGCCCTCGATCGCGTCCTCGAGTTGCTCGATCGACTCCACGTCCAGGTGGTTCGTCGGTTCGTCGAAGACGAGAAGATTCGCCCCCTGGAGCATCATCATCGCCAGCGCCACGCGAGCCAGCTCGCCGCCGGAGAGCGACGAGGCCGATCGCATGACTTCGTCGCCGGAGAACTGCACCATTCCCAGATGCCCCTGGACCGCCCCCCGCTCCCAGCTCGGGCGCAGATCGGCGATGATGTCGTAGAGCGACTTGTCCCGCGGAACGTTCGCGAAATCCTGCCGGTACATCGTTGCCGCGATCCCGCCCCCCAGGCGGATTTCGCCCGAAGCGAGCTGACGTTCACCGAAGAGCGCCTTCAGCAAGGTCGACTTGCCGGATCCGTTGGGCCCGATGAGGCCGACCACGTCTCCCCGGCGGATCCACTCGGAGAAATCGCGCAGCAGCACGCGGTCGCCGATCGTCACCGTCACGTGCTCGAACACGGCCACCTGGTCACCGCCGCGCTCCCCCGCCGGGAAGCGCACCGCCATCGCCGTCTCGTCGTCCGGAGGGGGACTCAGGCGCGGGAGCCACTCCAGCCGCCTGCGCCGCCCCTTGGCCTGCCTGGAGTTGGTCCCCGCGATGTTTCGGCGGATGTAGTCCTCTTCCTTCGCGATGGCCTTGGCCTGCCTGTCGAAGGCGCGCTGTTGCGACAGGCGCCGTTCTGCACGCTGGCGCACGAAGTGCGCGTAACCGCCTGCATACGACGACGCGGTGAGGTCTTCGAGGTGCAGCACATGGTCGACGACGCGATCCAGGAACGCGCGGTCGTGCGAGATCACGAGCACCGTTTCATTTGTGTTGCGCAGGTACTCCTCCAGCCAACGCGTCGTCTCGAGGTCGAGGTGGTTGGTCGGCTCGTCCAGGAGCATCACGTCGGCGGGGATCACCAATTGGCGGGCGAGCGCCACGCGTCCGCGCTCTCCACCGCTGAGGTGCGAGACCGCCTCGTGCCGCGCCGCGTCGGGGTCGAACCCCAGTCCCGACAACACCGCGTCCACTCGCGAGGCATACGTGTAGCCCCCCGCGTGCTCGAACCGCTCGAGATCGCGGGCATAGCGGTCGAGCTGTTGCCCGGTGACGTTGTCGCCTGCATGGGCCAGCGCGTCGGCCTGCCGCGCCAGGTCTCCCTCCAGGTCGATGAGGTCGCGGAACGCATCGGCTACCGCCCCCCAGACTGTCGTGGCACCGGCGAACTCCCGGTGCTGGTCGAGCAACGCGAAGCGCAGCCCCGGCGTCCTGGCAATCGTCCCCGTGGTAGGGCTCTGCTCGCTGGTGAGCAGGCGGAAGAGCGTCGTCTTCCCCGATCCGTTCCGCCCGATCACCCCCCACTTCTCGCCAGCGGCGACAGTGAAGGTGACGTCGCGAAGGATCGTGGTGGCGCCGAACGACACCCCGATTCCGTTGAAGGAGAACTGGGTCATCTCAGGCCACCCACTCCTTCCACGTCGATTCGGCCAGGCCGATGGTCAGCTTGTGCTGGTAGCGGGTCAGCGGGACGCGAAGCATCATCGGCTCGTCGGCCAGCTTCTCCAGCCAGCGGTCGTCCGAGTAGCGCGCCACCCCAAGCCCCAGTTCCTGGAAGCGCTTCGAGTCACGATCGATCAGCGCCTCCACCCCGAACTTCTGGGCGAAACGCCTCAACTCGCCGAGCGCTGCCGCTCGCTCGTTCAGGTCCACGAAGTGTGTCTTGACGCGCCGCTCGGCAAAGAACCGCAGGGCCTTGCGAGTGTCCGCGCTCTTCCTCGTGCCGAAGATCTGCACTTCCATCATGAGGTGGAGTCTAACAGGGCCATGGGGCGCTCCTCCAGCCAGATGCGGCATCGCGGGAACTCCCGACACGGCGTGGAGGCTTGGTAACCGTGATCCACCGCGGGCCCCGCGCGCCCCCCGCCTTGCGTGGCTTCCGCCTCGCCCGCACGCTTTCCGTCCGTTCGTCCCATGCCGCCGGACACCGCGTTTCCCGACCCAGCGCCCGCGTCCCGCCCTCCCCGGCCGTTTCTCCCGGCGTGGTGGCTCCCCGGGCCGCATCTCACCACCGTGTGGGGGAAGTTCTTCCGCCGCCCCCGGGCCATCGACGCACGCGTCGAGCGGTGGGACACGCCCGACGGCGACGTGCTGGATGTCATTCGTGCCCCAGCGCCTGACAGGTCGCCAATCTTCCTCCTCCTGCACGGTCTGGAGGGATCGATTCGCTCTCATTACGCGACGGGCACCCTCCGCGCCGCCAGGGAGGGCGGGTGGCAGGCCAATCTACTCCTCTTCCGTACCTGCAACGGCGAGCTCAATCGAACGCCACGGTCGTATCACTCGGGCGAGACCACCGATCTCGATTTCGTGGTCCGTCGGCTGGCCGAAGAGCGCCCCGGTGCCCCCCTCGTGCTCGCCGGCATCTCGTTAGGCGGCAACGTCCTCCTCAAGTGGCTTGGAGAGCATGGCGAGGCGCTGCAGGGGCGGGTCGCCGCCGCCATCGCCGTGTCCGCGCCCTACGACCTCGCGCGTTCCTCCGCCCACATCGATCGCGGTTTCACACGGCTCTACGCCCGCAACTTCCTGCGAACGCTCAGGGCCAAGGCCCTCGACAAGATCGCGCAACACCCCGGCATCGCCGACCCCGTGCGCGTCGCCGCTGCCGACACGCTGTGGTCCTTCGATGACGCCTTCACCTCCGTCGTGCACGGCTTCATCGACGCGGCGGACTACTACTTCCGGTCGTCGTCCATCCGCTACCTGCATCGCATCAGGGTCCCCACCCTGCTGCTCAGTGCCCGCGACGATCCCTTTCACCCCCCCGAGGTTCTCGATGACGTCCGTCGCATCGCGGAGGGAAACGCCGCCCTCCACGTGGAATTCCCGCCGCGCGGAGGTCACGTCGGCTTCGTGGAGGGACGCAGCCCGGCCCACGCCTCCTACTATGTCGAGCGCCGGATCATCGATTTCGGCACGGCTCAGCTCGCCGCCAGCGGGCCACTCCCCGACGAACGCCATGGAGCGTACCCGCGCACGGAGTTAGGATCAGACGGTGGCCCCGCGCAGCGGCACCACGTTCTCCCGTCGTCTACCGCATAGTCACGTGTCCGACGCGCAAGCCTTCGTGGCGATCTTCGTGGGGATCTTCGTCTTCCTCTTCATCGTCGCGACCGTGGGATTCTTTCTCACCCTCCCATGCGGCGATCGCTGCCCGAACTGCGATCACCCGACGCTCTGGATGGAGTGGGTCGTCTTCGACCGCGTCGTTCCGCACTTGCGCAAGAGCTGGTGCCTCTCCTGCGGATGGCACGGATTGCTCAGGCGTGGCGACGTCTCCGAGCCGACGTCGTCGGGGCATCTCTCGGGTAGGCGTTAGGCGCTGCCGCGCAAGCCCATCACGTGGATCGCGAGCCACTCCGGCCAGTTTCCCGACAGCTCGAAGAAGTCCTCGAAGTACGTCAGCCCCGCCCCCTCGAGCTCCGCGATCACCGCCTGCATCGCGTCCTCCTCCGCGATCGGCCCGAGACACACCAGCTCATTCTCGACGCGAAACTCGTCCGCCGTCAGCCCGAGTCGCTCGTCCAGGGCGTGACGCGTGATCCCGCTCCGCTCGAACGCCGGCTTGCGGATCAGGAGGGTCGGACGACCGGCGGGGAGGAAGATGGGCATGGGAAAGAAGGAGTCGGTCGAGCGGATCAACCGCCCGGGTGAAGACCCTGGTTCCTATCGGCTCGGTCCGAGCAGGGCCGTCTGGCACTCTAATGCGACCCTCCGGTACGAGTAAGGCCGGGTTCCGTTAGTTTCCCCCTCCCATGTCGAGCAACGAGCACGATTTCGATGTCATCGTCGTCGGCGCCGGACACGCCGGTACCGAGGCGGCGGTCGCGGCAGCTCGCGCCGGCGCGTCCGTCGCCCTCGTCACGAGCGCACTCGAGACGATCGGACAGATGTCGTGCAATCCGGCCATTGGCGGCGTGGCCAAGGGGACGGTCGTGCGCGAGGTCGACGCGCTGGGGGGAATTATGGCGCGGGCCACCGATCTGGCCATGCTCCAGTTCCGTATGCTCAATCGCGGCAAGGGAGCCGCAGTCTGGGCCCCTCGCGCCCAGTGCGACCGCGGCCTCTACCGGCGCGCGGTGCGATCACTGCTCGAACAACACGCGCGACTGCATACCATCCAGGGAACGGTCGCCCGTCTCCTCATGGACGACACGGGACGCACGGTGTTCGGCGTCGAAACCCTGGAGGGACGTCGTTTTGGCGCCAAGGCGGTTGTCATCACCGCCGGAACCTTCCTCCGCGGACGGATTCACATCGGCACCGAGACCCGCATCGCGGGCGGGCGCGCGGGCGAGGCGCCGGCCCTGCATCTCGCCGAGCAGCTCGAACGCGCAGGGCTCGAGGTCGCGCGCTTCAAGACCGGGACGCCGCCTCGGGTTGACGGACGAAGCGTGAACCTCGCGGCCCTCGAGCGGCAGGGGAGCGAAGTCGAGGCATTCGACTACTCTTGGTCACACTTCTGGGAAACAGCAAGACGACAGAATAGCGTCACTCGGCACCCAGAACAGCTCGATTGCTGGATCACCTTTCTCGGGGAGAAAGGAAAGCGCCTGATCCAGGACAACATTCGCAGCTCCGCAATGTACGGAGGCGCGATCGCGTCGCGCGGCCCGCGCTACTGCCCCTCGGTCGAGGACAAGGTCGTGAAGTTCCCGGCCGCAGAGCGGCACCAGATCTTCCTCGAGCCGGAGGGTCACGACACCTCGGAGCTGTACGTGAACGGAATGTCCACGTCGCTCCCTGCTCCCGTGCAGCTCGACATCCTTCGGACCATCCCCGGTCTGGAGCAGGTTCGGATGACGCGGGCTGGCTACGCGATCGAGTACGACTACTTCCCACCGACCCAGCTCGACGCCTCGCTTCAAGTGCGCGCCATTCCCGGGCTCTACTTCGCTGGCCAGATCAATGGCACCACCGGCTACGAGGAGGCCGCAGGGCAGGGGGTCGTCGCGGGGATCAACGCCGCGCTCGCCGCCTGCGGGCGCCCGCCGTTCTGCCCTGGAAGGGAGACCTCGTACATCGGTGTGCTCGTCGATGACCTCGTCCATCGCGGCGTGGACGAACCATACCGCCTTTTCACGTCGCGCTCCGAATTCCGTCTCACGGTTCGCCAGGACAACGCCCTCCGCCGCCTCGCCCCCCTCGGCCAGGCGCTCGGCCTGTTTACCGCCCGCGAGGACGAGGTCATCGCCGAACGGCTGGCGCACGAGGACGCCGCATCGCGTCTCGCGGCGGAAACGAGTATTCGCCCGGAGCAGGTCAACGAACGCCTGGCGCAGGTCGGCAGTGCTCCCATCCCACACTCGGTCAAGATCACCGAGCTCGCGCGCCGTCAGGATGTGCAGTTGCACGAGCTCTTCGAGCTGGCGGGGGTTGGCAGCGGGCTCGCGTTCGACGCCGTCGTCACGACCGAGCTCCAGATCAAGTACGCAGGATACTTCGAGCGCGAACGCGTGCAGGCCGACAAGCTGCGCCGGATGGGGAGCTTCACGCTGGATGTCGACCTGCCTTACGAGTCCATGCAGTCCATCGCGTTCGAGGCGCGGCAGAAGTTCGCCGAGCGGAGGCCGCGTTCACTGGCCCAGGCCGCTCGCATCCCGGGCGTGTCCCCAAGCGACTTGCAGAACCTCGTCCTCGAGGTCGAGCGGCATCGGCGGGTTGCCGGGAGTACGGGCGAGGCGTCTTGAGGCTGCGCCCTTCCCGGGGCGAACCCGACGCCCATGCCTGACGAGACACCGCCGGATCGAGTGCCGGCTTCCAAACTGACAATTGCGGCGATGCGATCCGCTGCGCTCGTGATCCTGGTCTTCGGATTCGTCCCGTTGGCCAACTGGATCACGGGCGGGCACGAATTCGAGGGGTACGACCAGTACCTGAGCGAATGGCTGAACGGCGCCGCGATCACCGTCGGCTGCGCGATCGTCCTCACCATCCTTTCCAGGCGCATCCCGCTCTGGCGCACGGGCGCTCTCGACCCCCTGGTGCGGTGGGGACACGCACACCCGCGGCGCACGGGCATGGTCCTCCTTGCCACCGCGCTCGCCGCGTACGTGGCCATCGCGCTCCTGGTGCTCTCCGGTCGCCCACTCCTCATCGACGAGATCGGGCAGCTCTTTCAGGCCCGGATCTTCGCCCAGGGGCGCCTGTGGCTCGACCCGCCCCTGCATCCGGAGTTCTTCAGCGCCCTCCACGTCATCGACTTCGGGGGAAAGTACTACACGCACTTTCCGCCGGGCGGATCGCTGCTCATGCTCCCGGCAGTGATGACCGGCGCGCCGTGGATTGTCGGCCCGGTCTTCGGTGCCGTTTCGGCGGTCGTCTTCTGGGGACTCGTCCGGCGCATCGAATCTCGTCCCGCCATCGCCCTCGCTGCGACGCTCCTCTTTGCGTTCTCGCCGTTCGTGGCGTTCCTGTCCGGTTCGCACATGAACCACGTGCCGCTCCTGACCTCGTTGCTCGTCGCCATGTACGCACTCACCCGTCAGACGGCGGACGAGGACGCGCATCCGGGGTGGGGGGCCCTATGTGGGGGAGCGCTCGGCATTGCCGCGGCGATTCGCCCGCTCGACGCCATCGCCTTTGCGCTACCGGCGGGACTGTGGATGCTATGGCGTACCATTCGGCGTCCGTCGCGCCTGCCAGAACTCGTCGCCGCGGGTGTCGCCATCGCGCTCCCGATTGCAGGCGTCCTGTGGTACAACGCCCAGACCACGGGAAGTCCCCTGATCTTCCCCTACGAAGTGCTGTGGGGGAAGAGCCATGCCTTGGGCTTCCACAAGTCGCCGTGGGGCGAGCCCCACACGCCGGCACGTGGCGTGGAGTTGATCAACCTCTACTTCTTGCGCCTGCAGTCGAACCTGTTCGAACTCCCGGCACCATCGCTGCTGGCGCCAGCCGCGGCGCTCGCACTCACGCGCCGTGTCGAGCGTTTCGATCGATACCTGCTCTGGACTGCGTCGCTCATCGTGGCGCTGTACTTCGCGTATTGGGGCGATGGCGTCTTCCTCGGGCCTCGCTTCTTCCTGGTGCTGGCACCGGCCCTCGCCTTGTTCAGTGCTCGCTTCCCGGCAGCGGTGCGCGAGCGATTCCCCTCCCGCGGCGAACTGCACAAGTTCGTCGGCTTCGCGGTGGTCAGTGCGCTCGTGCTGGGCGCGACCATGACGATTCCGCATCGCGCCGCCGTCTACCGGAACGGCTTCCGTTCGATGCGGGTCGACCTCGGCGAATTCGCGGAGCGTTCCGGCGTGCGCGGCGCAATCGTCCTCGTCCGTGAAGCGTGGGGCTCACAGCTCATCGCGCGCATGTGGGGACTCGGCGTTCCCCGGAGCGAGACGGAGTCCCTCTACCGCACGGTCGACGCCTGCACGCTCGATCGCGCCATTGCCGAGCTCGAGACGGCTGGAGTCCGTGATTCCGCGGCGTACCGACAGCTGCAGCGCCTCACTGGCGACTCGGCACGCCTCGAGAAGGATGTCATCTCCCCAGACCGTACCCTGCGCTCCCTTCCTGGCGCACGATACGTCGGGGACTGCGCCGACCGCATTGCAGAGGATCGCGCCGGGTTCACGATCGGCACCTCGGTTCTGGCCCAGGCGCCGGGCAGCAACATCTTTGCCCGCGACTTGCATGCGCGTGACACACTCCTGCTTCGCCAGTATCCCGGACGCCCCTTGTACCTGCTCCGCGCCGAGTCCAGCGAGATCGGAGCGCCGCTGGTGCTCGAGCGCCTGCGACCGGACTCGCTGGCCAAGGCCTGGCGCTGGTCGCCTCCAAGCAGCGCCGCAGCGAGCGAGTAGCGTCACCGCATCCTTCCAGATCTCGGCGTCCCTCCTCGCGTGGCGCCCAATCTCATGGCTCGCGGCCATCAGGATCACGCAGCGGGTGGGAACGACCAGGGGCTCGGTTGCTGCCGGTGCTCGGCTCGCCGGATCACTGCCATTGCCCGGGGTACAAACTCGCGCTGACGTCTTGGATGGTGCATGATGCTGCACCATCGGCTCCGCCACGCCGTGTAGGATCGTGTCGCGTGGCCTCGTGCCGTGCCGATGGGGAAGGTCGTGTGGATGACCCGAACATCGTTGGCAAAGATATATAGTATCACTAGGAGACTTAATATGCCTCGGGTTGAGTTGGCTTTTCCCGGTCTTGACCGCCTCGGTCGCGCGCTTCTCTTTGCGCTGACCCCGCTCGCGGTGCCCGTGTCACTGTACGGTCAGGCAGTGCCCTCCGGGACCGTGCCCCAGATCGTCACCACCGCCGTCGGCGAAGCGACGATCATTCCGGACCGCGCATCGATTTCTTTCGCTGTAGAGACGCGCGCTTCCACGGCTGCGGAAGCGGGTGTCGAGAATGCGCGGCGGCAATCAGCCGTGATCGCGGCGGTTCGTGCGAAGGGAGTCCGCGCCGAGCAGGTCACGACGTCGGGGTACTCCGTCGGCCCCGAGGAGCGCTTCGATGGTGGCCAGCGCAAGTTGATCGGCTATATCGCCCGGAACAGCATCGTGGTCGACGTGCACAGGATCGACCAGCTGGGTGGGATTATCGACGCCGCTCTCGGCGGGGGCGCCAACAGCATTGGCGGTCTCCGTTACTACAGCACGAAGTTCGAGGAGGTGCGCCGAATCGCGCTGCGAAGCGCTGTCACGAAGGCGCGTGCCGACGCTGAGGTAATGGCAAGCGCTGCCGGGGGAGCCATCGGCTTGCCACTGGAGATCGCCGCGAGTGATGCCGGCACCCCACGTCCGATGTACGACGTCGCCTTCGCCGCGCGCGCGATGGAGGGCGCTCCCGAGACACCGATCAGCCTGGGAGAGCAGAAGATCACCGTCTCGGTCACTGCCCGTTGGGCGTTTCTCCAGAGGGAGTAGTCGGTCGCGCGGAGTGCCCGGGAGGACCCGGGAGTACCCGGTCCGAGGATCTTCTTCTTTGCGGGAGCGCCGATGCCATCGATGCATCGGCGCTTCTTATGATTGGCTCGTGCGGACCCCTGCCTTCGGTCGTGCACCAATCCGGGCACAGGCACGCTTGCCGCGCCCGCACCCGCAGTGTCAGATCCCCGACCGCCTGCGTCCGGACCGGGGAGTGCTTGTCTCGTGGGGAGGGGAGGGGAGGGGACGGTCGGCCCATACGCCGGTGCCGTGCAACGCTCTCGGTCCCCCTCGCTGTTTCACGTGAAACAGTCGCGTTCGGCGCCCAGGATAGCGGAGTTCGAGCTCACAGTCGGGCAGTGGCCGACCGTCGGCCGAGCGGATCTTCGTTTCACGTGAAACAACGCTGGCAACGGGTCGCCTGGAAGGCGATATTCCGCCCCCCATCCGCCAGACACCCTGAGACGCATCCCGAACTCCCACGCCGTGGCCAGAATCATCGCTGTAGCCAACCAGAAGGGTGGCGTAGGCAAGACCACAACTGCTGTGAATCTGGCGGCCGCTCTCGCCGCAGCCGAGCAGCGAACGCTCCTGGTCGACGCCGACCCTCAAGGGAACGCGACCAGTGGGCTTGGAATTGAGCGCGCCAACCTTCACAGAACGACATACGACGCCCTTCTCGACCTCGCGCCGACAAGCGACGCCATACTTCGCGAGGTGCAGTTCAGAAAGCTGGATCTGGTCCCTGCAACGGCCGACCTTGCCGCGGCCGAAGTGGAACTCGTCGATGTCGAAGATCGGGAGCACGCGATGCGCCGAGCGCTCGATCAGGTCAGGGACCAGTACGACTTCATCCTGATCGACTGTCCCCCGTCGCTCGGCCTGATCACGGTCAACATGCTCGTGACAGCCGACGGAGTTCTCATCCCGCTCCAGTGCGAGTACTTCGCCCTGGAAGGGCTCAGCCAGCTCTTGAATACCATTCAGTTGGTGCAACGGCAGTTGAACGATCGCCTCGCGATCGACGGCGTCCTGCTCACGATGTACGACGCGCGCCTCAACCTATCCCGCCAGGTGGCTGCCGACGCACGAGAGTATTTCGGCCCGCAGGTCTTTGAAGCAGTCATTCCTCGAAACGTTCGTCTGGCCGAAGCACCGAGTTTCGGCAAGCCCATCATCGTCTACGACGTAGGGTCGGTCGGATCGACTGCATATCTCAATGCGGCGAAGGAACTTATCAGACGATTGGGAACGCCCGTTTCCGCTCCGGCAGCGGCCGAGGACGCTAGCGCGTGAACAGACGTTTGCAACCCGTCGACGCCAGCTTTTCCACATGACCACGAACGGCCCCGTGACTGACAAACCTCGCCGCCTCGGACGCGGTCTCGAAGCCCTCATCGCAGGAGCCGGAAGCCACACCGCACCCGCCTCACCACCCGACACCGGCGCCGGTAGTGCCTCACCGCTCCGATCCGTCCCCATCGCCCAGATACGCCCCAACCCCTTCCAGCCCCGGCGCGACTTCAAGCCGGAAGAACTCGTCGACCTCGAGAATTCCATCCGCGCCAGTGGCCTCCTGCAACCGGTGACCGTGCGATCGCGCCCCGATGGAGCCTACGAACTCGTCGCCGGCGAACGACGCTTCCGGGCGGCCTCCCGCCTGGGCTGGACCGAGATCCCCGCCATCGTCAAGGCCCTCGACGACCGCGAGATGCTCACCCTCGCGCTCATCGAGAACCTCCAACGCGCTGACCTCAATCCGCTCGACGAAGCGCTGGGCTTCCAGCGACTGATCGAGGAGTTCTCCCTCACGCAGCAACAGGTCGCGGATGCCGTTGGCAAGGACCGGTCGACCGTCGCCAACCTCCTGCGCGTCCTCCAGCTCCCCGACGGCATCAAGCGCCTCCTCCGCGACGGGCAGATCTCGTTAGGCCACGCGCGCGCCCTCCTCGCCATGCCCAACGAGCGTCTCATGATCGAAACCGCCCGTCAGGTCGTCGAGCGCGGGCTCTCGGTTCGCGAAGCCGAGCGAATCGCACAGGCGGCCCGCCCCACCGAAGGACCCCAGAAGGGAACTCGCCCCACGACGGAGCGTGGGCGGGACCAACATTCGGCCGAGGTGCGCCGCCTCACCGAGCTTCTTCGCCGGCACCTGCAAACTGACGTTCGCATCCACCTCGAGGGCGACTCCAACGGCGAGATCAGCGTTCGCTTCTATTCCGCCGACGACCTGCAGCGCCTCCTCGAACTCATCCTCGGACGCCCGCTCGACGACGCCTAACGTCCTTCTCCGCGAACCAGTCATGGCCATCTTCAACAAGCCCGCCTCCGATCGTCCGGTCACCCGCCTCGATCCCCCCAACGCCGAACCCTCCATGTCGGTCATCGGCAGCGGGATGCGCATCGTCGGCGACGTCGAGAGCAGCGGCGTCATCAAGGTCGAGGGATCCATCGAAGGCTCGGTCCGCGGCGCTCGCCAGCTCCTGCTGGGCAAGTCGGGCTCCGTCCACGGCGACATCTACGCGGTGGATGCCGTCCTCGGCGGCACCGTCGTCGGCACGGTCGTGGCCAGCGAGCGAGTCGAGATTCAGGGAACTTCGACCGTCGAAGGCGACATCCATACAAAGAGCATCGTTGTCTTCGAGGGAGGTACCATCAACGGTACCGTGAGGATGGGCGACCAACCGCAGGTTGCACGCATTGCTGCCGCAGGAATCACCGAGCAGGGCTCCGGTTCGCTCCAAGACGGGTGACCTTCGAGCGCGGCCAACCTCCAGCGCAGGGAGCAAGTGTGCAGAACGCTCCACACTTGTCGACATCGACGTAACTCATTATTTCCGAATCACTTACTGAGCATATCGTCGTGTCATTCTCCCGCTTCTCCACAGCTGTCCACATTGTCCTTCTCTCCTTGATCGCCAGCGCCTGCAACCGGGCGACGCCAGAGAAGGAACACCCGTCCCCAGGAAACACCGAAGCGAGCCTCAAGGTCGCTCTCCTCACTCCGGGGCCGGTTTCAGACCAGTCGTGGAACGCCGCTGCCTATGCGGGACTTCTCCGCATTCGCGATTCCCTCGGCGCCTCCGTGAGCCACATCCAGACCCGTACTCCAGCCGAGTTCGAGGAGAACTTTCGGCAGTACGGCGCGCAGGGCTACCGCATCATCTTCGGCCACGGCTTCGAGTTCCAGGATGCGGCTGCCCGCGTGGCTCCCGAGTTCCCCAAGTCGATCTTCATCACCACCTCCGGAAACAGCAGCGGCCCCAACCTCGCGGGTATCCGCTTTGCCTTCGAGGAGCCATCGTACCTGGCGGGCGTCCTCGCCGGTGCCATGACTCACACGAACATCATCGGCGCCATCGGCGGAACCGAACTTCCACCCGTCAGGGATTCGTTCGACGCCTTCACCAGGGGCGCCAAGTCGATCAACCCGTCCGTTCGGGTCCTCGTCTCGTACGTCGGCTCGTGGGAAGACGCGAGCACGGGGAAGGAGCAGGCCCTCGCCCAGATTGCACGTGGTGCCGACGTCATCTTCCAGAATGCCGATGCCGCAGGGCTCGGCGTCTTCCAGGCCGCGCGCGAATCGGGAAAGGCCCTGATCTTCGGTTCCAACGCCAACCAGAACGCGGTCGCCCCCGAGGTCACGATCGGAAGCGTGGTCGTCGACGTTCCGCACGCGTTCCTGACCGTCGCACGCGAGATCGCAGCCGGCACCTTCACGCCTCGAGTGGTTGCGATGGGTTCCAGCGCCGACGCCGTGCGCCTCGAGCTGAACCCCACACTCGAGTCGAGGATTCCGCCCGCGGCACGGCGCGCCCTCGATTCCGTCCGCACGGCCATCGCCACCGGAGCGATCGTCATCCCCCCCGGACGCCCCCTACCGCCCACGCCCTGACGATGCCTCGCGCCGCTGACATCGCTGCTTTCCTGGACGAGCGCCTCGAATCTCGAGCCTTTCCCGATTACCCGGGCGCACTCAACGGATTGCAGCTGGATCACCGCGGTCCCGTCAGGCGCGTCGCGGCGGCGGTGGACTTCTCGGCACGGACCATCGACGCCACGATCGCCGCCGGAGCGAACCTGCTCATCGTGCATCACGGCATGTTCTGGGGAGGCGCACGACACATCACCGGCGCCGCCTACGAGCGACTCCATCGCCTGATGCACCACGATATCGCGGTCTACGCCTCGCACCTCCCCCTCGACGCACACATGACCCTCGGCAACAATGCCCAGTTCGCGCGGGCCTTGGCGCTCGACCCCACCGAGCGCTTCGGCACGTATGAGGGTGTCGCCATCGGTGTCGCCGGGACGTCGGACCTCCCGACCGCCGATCTCGTTACGCGAGCCGATCGATTTGCGGCGTCGCTCGGAGGGCATGCACGCGCCAGCTGGATGGAGCAGGGGCGTCGCACTCGCCGTTGGGCGGTGGTAACGGGTGCTGGTGCGGGCGCCAAGGAGATCCGGGACGCCCAGGCGCGTGACATCGATACGCTGATCGTCGGCGAGGGGCCTCACCACACGACGGTCGACGCCCCCGAGGCAGGGCTCGTCATCATCTACGCCGGCCACTACGCCACCGAGACACTCGGCGTTCGCGCCCTGGCCGAGACCGTGGGCCAGCACTATTCCCTCCCCGCCGAGTTCCTGCACCTCCCCACGGGGTCGTGACCGCCGCGCTCGAGCTCACGGGGATCTCGAAGCGTTTCGGTTCGATCGAGGCGCTCAGCGACGCCTCGTTCACCCTCCGCCGCGGAACGGTCCACGCGCTGCTCGGCGAGAATGGCGCCGGCAAGACCACCCTGATGCGCGTGGCGTTCGGCGCGTGCCGTCCCGACTCGGGGCGTATGCACGTGCTGGGGGAGGAAGTTTCCTTCCACTCCAGCGCCGACGCCATCTCCCGCGGCATCGGCATGGTGCACCAGCACTTCGCCCTCGTGCCCAGCATGACCGTGGCGGAGAACGTCGCGTTAGGCATGCGCGGCCGCTACGATGCGGCCGCCGCGGCCGCCAGGGTGAGGACGGTGGGAGCGACAACCGGACTCGTCCTCGATCCCGAGGCGCGCGCGGCGTCACTTCCCGTGGGGGCGCAACAGCGCCTCGAGATCGTCAAGGCCCTGTCGCGCAACGCCCGGATCCTGATCCTCGACGAGCCAACCGCCGTCCTCCCACCCCAGGAAGCGGACGAGCTATTCCGCTGGGTCGGCCGTTTTCGTGACGAGGGCAACTCCGTCGTCCTCATCACCCACAAGTTGCGCGAGGCACTGGCCGTCGCCGACGACATCACGGTTCTTCGCCGGGGCGCGACGATCCTTTCGGGACCGACCAGCAGCGTCCAGGAGTCTGGGCTCGTCGCCGCGCTCATCGGAGCCGACCCCGCGGCCGTTCCGGGCGTTGTTGCATCCGCGTGGGGAGCCGGCGTCGGATACACTGAAGGGGAGCCTCGTCCCCTGCGCGAAGCTCGTCCGTCAGGGGCGATGACGCCGCGCGCGGTCATCGCCTCGCTCCGCCATGTCGCGATCCATGGCCCGCAGGGTCGTCGCCACCTGGACGATGTCACGCTCGACGTGCACAGCGGCGAGATCGTCGGCGTTGCCGCCGTGGAAGGTTCCGGCCAGCACGAGCTGCTCCGGCTCCTGGCAGGACGCCGCGCGCCGACCGAGGGCGCTGTCGCGCTGCCCGAGTTGGTCGCCTTCATCCCCGAGGACCGGCACCGCGACGCCCTCGTCCTCGGCATGACATTGGTCGAGAACGTCGCCCTCCTGGATCTTGGCCGGCGTCGGGGGCGCATGCCGTGGAATGACCTCCGCGCGGCCACCGAGGAACTGCTCATCGAGTTCGACGTTCGCGCTCCGGGACCGCAGGCACGCGCACGGGAGCTCTCGGGAGGAAACCAGCAGAAGCTCATCCTCGGGCGGGAGCTCAGCACCCAGCCCTCCATGCTGGTCGCCGAGAATCCAACGCGGGGCCTCGACATTCGCGCCACGACGGCCGTGCAAGCGCGACTTCGGTCTGCACGAGATCGAGGGACTGCTGTCGTTTTCTACTCCAGCGACCTCGATGAAGTCCTGGCCATCGCCGATCGCATCGTGGTGGTGCATGGCGGACGTGTGTACGACATCGAATCGCCCACCCGCGAGAGCGTGGGGCGCGCAATGCTCGGCGCTGTCACACGTCCGCATCCGGCCGACGTGTCGACCGACGCGGCAGCGCCCCGGTGAGGCTCATGGATCCACGGGAGCGACATCGACTCCATTCCCTCGTCAGCCCCATCCTGCTCGCCTCGCTCATGGCGCTGATCGTCGTGGGCATTGTGGCTGCGATCCTGGCAGCCAGCGGCTTCCCTGTCGCTCCCGCCTTCGGCGCCCTCGTGCGGGGCGCCGCCGGTAGTTCGTACGCCGTCTTCTCGGCCACCCTCGTGCGCGCCACCCCGCTCGTCCTCACCGGACTTGCCGTGGCGATCGCCTTTCGGGGGGGAATCCTCAACATCGGAGCAGAGGGGCAGCTCCTCGCGGGCGCCACGGCAGGCGCAGCCGTGGCGCTGGCGTGGGGAACGACGTTAGGCATCTTCACGCCGCTCGTTGGGCTCCCGGCCGCTGCAGTCGGGGGGGCGGTCTGGGCCGCAATACCCGCCTGGCTGCGACGGCGATTCGGGGTGCTCGAGGTAATCAGCACGATCATGATGAACTTCGTCGCCCTCTACGCCGTCGGCTACCTTGTGCGCGGTCCGCTTCAGGAGCCCTCCCGCATCTACCCGCAGTCACCGGCGATCCCGCCCGAGGCGCAGCTCCCCGTTCTGATCCCCGGCACGCGCCTTCACGTGGGATTCGCCATCGCAGTCGTCGCGTCGCTGGCCGCGTGGTACGTCATCCGCCAGCGCGCCGCCGGCTTCCGCCTGCGTGTCGTCGGCGCAAGTCCCGCAGCCGCCACGAGCGCGGGACTCGTCGATGTCCCGTCCGTGAGCACGCGTGTCTTCCTGCTGAGTGGAGCGCTGGCTGGGCTGGCCGGAGGGATCGAGCTCAGCGGGGTGACGTATGCGCTCTACGAGAACCTTTCGCCGGGCTTCGGCTACACGGCCATCGCGGTCGCCCTTCTGGCAGGGCTGCATCCGGGGCTCGTCCTCGCCAGCGGCGTCTTTCTTGGAGCGCTCGAGGCGGGTGCCGCCGAGATGCAGCGTGACGCCGGCGTCCCCCTCGTGATAGTGAGCGTCGTCGAGGCGCTCATCATTCTGGCGATTGTGGCTGCCGGCGCCGTGCTCTCGCGCAAGCGACGCGCGGCCGGTGAGGCGGGCGCATGACGGACATCGTCACGCCATTCCTCGAGGCCACCATCCGCACCGCCACACCGTTGGCGCTCGCAGCACTGGGCGAGTCGATCGCCGAACGCTCGGGAGTCATCAACGTCGGTCTCGAAGGCGTCATCATCTGCGGTTGCCTCGGGGCGGTGGTCGGCGCCCAGGGCGGCGGCGTGGTGGGAGGGATGCTGTCCGGGATGGGCGCCGGTGTGGGTGCCGCACTCGTCTTCGCACTGTTCGTCGTGTGGCTGCGCGCCGATCAGATCATCACGGGCACCGCGGTCACGCTTGGTGCCCTGGGGCTCACCGCCGCGCTGTACCGCGCGACATTCGGCACCACGGGCGCCGCCCTTCATGCCGCGACCATGGGGCCACTGCCCGTGCCCTTGCTCAGCGACATCCCCGTACTCGGTCCAGCCTTGTTCCGGCAGCCACCGATCACCTACGCCCTTTACCTCCTCACCCTGGCCACCTGGTGGTTCCTCTACAGGACTCACGCCGGGCTCGGGCTGCGTGCGGTGGGGGAGAACCCAGAGGCGGCACAGGCGGCGGGCATCAACGCGACACGGGTGCAGGGGGGCGCGGTCCTGGCAGCGGGAGCGCTTGGCGGCCTGGCGGGAGCCACGCTCGTCCTCGCACAGGTCGGGACCTTCACCGAGGGAATGTCGGCCGGGCGTGGCTTCATCGCGATCGCGATCGTGGCGCTCGGACGCTGGCACCCGCTCGGTGTTGCCCTCGCCGCCCTGTTGTTCGGAGGCGCCAGTGCGCTCCAGTTCCTCCTCCAGTCCACGGGCACCCAGCTCCCCTACCAGTTGTTCCTGGCCTTTCCCTACGTCCTGACGCTCGTCGTGCTGGCGAGCGGCACGTCTGGCGTACGTCCCCCGGCCGCGCTCGGCCAGCGTGAACTGGGCCCTCCCTGACGTCGTGTTGGCGCTCCTCGCCCTTGCCGCGACAGCGGCACTCGCGGCCTTCATCTGGCACGCCGTCGTCGTGGCGCCGTCGGATGTGCAGCTGACGGTTCTCGACGTCGAAGTCCCGGGCCTTCCCGTCGCCTTCGATAAGTACCGGATCGCCGTCCTCGGGGACTTTCATCACGGACCACAGCAGCCGATCTCGCGCGCGCGCCGCGCCGTGGCACTCGCGAACTCGCACGCGCCTCATCTCGTCGCTCTCCTCGGCGACTATGGAACCTCCGAGTGGTTCGCACCCGCCCTGTCGCGGCGCTGGTACCGTCGGACCTTCGAGCAACTGGGACCGGTCCTGCAGCAGCTTCGCGCGCGCGACGGCGTCGTTGCCGTGATCGGCAACCACGACTACTACGCCAGCGGGGGCGAGACCATCGAGTGGCTCCAGAGGCTCGGCATCCGGGTCCTTCGTGGAGAGGCGCTCGAGCTCCCCTCGACCAGCGGGTCACTGCGAGTCGTGGGGGTGGATGACTTCGAGGAGGGCGAGATCGACGCCGCAAAGGTGGCCGCCCTTCTCGCCGAAGACACACCAACCATCGTACTGTCGCACCATCCCGACGCGACGCAGCATTGCCAGTTTCCCGCCGTACGCTTCGTGCTCGCCGGGCACACGCACGGAGGGCAGGTGGTTCTGCCGTGGATCGGTGCGCCCGTCACACGCTCCAGCCTCTGTCCCCCCGGGCAGCCGTCCGGCTGGGTGGCCAATCCCCATGCGCCCCTCTTCGTCACGAGGGGGGTCGGGGCGCAGGTCCCGTTGCGATTCGGTGCGCCTCCCGAGGTGGTGGCGCTTACCCTGCGCCTCCCTGCCGCCGAGCGAGGGCGCGTGGCCTCGCCCGCCTGACCCTCAGCAGCCCACGTAGGGGCTGTTCCAGCGGAGACGCCAGCGGCGTACTCCGGACCGCTCGAAGAGCGAATACACGACGCCATCCCCCAGGTACCGGGCAAGGAGCATGACGACCCCGCCCCGTGGCACCGTCCGCGCGATCGTGAGCACCTCGCTCGACTCGAGCACCTCCTCGCCGCCAGCTGCACGCTCGGAGTAGGCAATCTCGTATCGTCCGCGACTCGCGCTGTCGCGTTCGGCGATGATGAACAGGTGCTCCTGTTTGGGATTCGCCTCCTGGTTGAGCATGCGGAGCACCTCGGCCACGAGCGCATCGACCCCCGGCGCGGCGGTGAATCGATAGGCACGCCGTACTTGATAGGGGAGGCCGACCATCTCGGCGACTGTGTCGCCGGGTACGCTCGAGGCGATCCGCGCGACGTCCATCGCGAGCCTGGACGAGTCGGCGGATGCCAGGGCGACGATCGAGTCGTAGGCGACCGGTGCGACACGTCCCTTCACGAACCCCACCGCCCAGTTCCGTCCGGCGCTGTCCGCGCCCATTCCCGCCAGCTGCACCAGCGGCCAGCCCGTGCACTCCTCCGGCGCCTCCACGGGAACGATGGCACGGACCGTCGCCTCGCTCACCACTCGTCCATCGGCAAATAGCTCGAACGATGAACCTTTGAGAAATCCGGGATCCAGCTTCGATCCGTCCACCTCGGCATCGGGCGGGAGGGCCGGGAACACCACGGCGGCCACGCCCGCATTGGGACCGATGGTGAGGAAGACCGGCCCCGCCGACGAATCCCACGCCGCTTCCATGCCCACCTCGGCGCTCTCCGTTGTTGCCGGTGGCGGGGGCGAACCCGTGGCGGTATCCTTGCCCGCCGGCAGCGGCGCCCGCTCGCAGGCGACGCCAACCACCAGCAACATCCCGATCGCCACCTGGCGCGCCACTCGACCGCTCATGCGGCGAAATCTGCGCGCGTCCTCCGCGGCGTCAACTGACCCTCGCCCCAGGCATCCCCACCCGGAAGCCTCGCCCCGATGACCCCCAACGCCGCCACCTTCCCACCGGACGCGAGGCTCACCCTGCTCGGCCGACTGGGCCTGAACCGCCCCGACCTGCGCGCCTGGGCGATGTATGACTGGGCCGTGTCATCGTTCCAGACCACCATACAGGTCGCGGTCTTCCAGATCTTCTTCGTCAGCGTCGCCGCCGCGACGCTCCCGGAGAACCAGCGACTCCAGGCCTGGGCCAACGCCAACGTCATTGCCTCGGTCATCGTCGCCGTGATCTCGCCCGTCCTCGGCGCCATTTCCGACGTGGCCGCCGCCAAGAAGCGCATGCTGGCCGTCTTCATGCTACTTGGCGCCGCAGCCTGTGCAGCCATGTTCTTCATCGACACCGGGGAGTGGGTCCTGGCCTCCTGGCTCTACGTCCTCGCGACCATCGGGGCCACCGCGAGCGTCGTCTTCTACGAGGCGCTCCTCCCCCATCTGTGCCGCACGGACGAGATGGACCGGGTCTCCAGCGCAGGCTACGCGTTAGGCTATGTCGGGGGGGGCGTTCTCCTCGCCCTCAACGCCGCCTGGATCCTGGCGCCGCAGGCCTTCGGTCTCCCTCATGGCGAGAACCTCACGCCGGCGCAGAAGACACTCCCGGTGCGACTGGCGTTCCTGTCGGTTTCCGTGTGGTGGCTCCTCTTCTCGATCCCGCTCTTCCGTCACGTCCGCGAGCCCGCCAGGACGCTCGAGCCCGATGAAACGCTAGGACGCAGCCTCCTCATCACACCGTTCCGCCGCATGGGCGAAACGGTGCGCGAACTGCGCTCCTACAAGCAAGCCTTCCTGATGCTGCTGGCGTTCCTCATCTACAACGATGGCATCCAGACCATCATCCGTATGGCCACCGGCTACGCCACCGAGCTGCGGATCCCCGCCGGCCACCTCACGATTGCCATACTCATCGTCCAGTTCGTCGGCATCCCGTTCGCCTTCCTGTTCGGAATGCTGGCGGGCCGTATCGGTACCAAGACGGCGATCTTCCTGGGCCTTGCCGCGTACACCGGGATCAGCATCGTCGGCTACTTCATGCAGTCATCGCGCGATTTCTTCTTCCTGGCCTTCCTCGTCGGCATGGTACAGGGCGGTACCCAGGCGCTCTCCCGGTCGCTCTTTGCCACACTCATTCCCGCACACAAGTCGGGGGAGTATTTCGGCTTTTTCTCCGTCTTCGAGAAGTTCTCGTCGGTCTTCGGTCCGCTTCTCTTCTCGATCACGATCGCCGCCACCGGAAAGAGCCGACTCGCGGTCCTCGGCGTCATCGGCTTCTTCATCGTGGGAGCGGCAATTCTCTCGCGCGTCGACGTTGCCGAGGGGCGCAGAATGGCACGAGACGCAGAGCGTAACCTCGTTCGGCCCGACGCCAGCCCGCTCAGCGGCTGAGGAGGACCGAGGGGGGCGAGGGGGGCGAGGGGGGGCTGACGAAGGGCGTGATCGCGCTCCCGAACAAGGAGCGGGCGGGCACCCTCACCCCTCCCCTCCTGATCGTCTCGGCGGGAGGAACACACCCACGAGATCCCAGTGCCACGCCTCACGGCGTTCGGTCGTGCGCGGATCCTTCAGGGGCTTGTACTGGAGCCGCTCTTCAGGAAGTCCCACTGCGCGCCCATAGGCCAGCAGTCGATCCCGATCGGTCGAGACCAGATGGGCCATGGCTCGCCCCTTCCACACGTGCCGATGCAGCCACAAGCCACCGTCCATCGCGTGGATCATCCCCTCGCGACGGCGCTCGAACTCGATGTAGAGGAGGTATTCGACGATGGGCTCGGTCATGCCAGCCCCGAACAATAACGCACTCCCTACTGGCAGTTGATGAGTCCTTCCACCACGGCTGGCGCCAAGGCGGGAGCACCACCCATGAACAGGGCGCAGGTGATCGGGAAGGCCTGCGGGTGTGTCACGCTCGCGGACCAACCCGCGGCGTTGGCCGTCCCGAAGGTGAACGTCACCCCGGGCGAGGGCTGCAGGTTGAGCGCTGCCAGGTTCGAGGTATACGTCGAGTTCTGGTAGAAGTACGCCTCCTGCGCCGTGGCCAGGTTGCGAAGATCGGACTTCAACGCCGCCAGGTTGGCCTTGCCCTTGGTGTTCTGGAACTTTGGAATGGCAATGGCTGCCAGAACACCAATGATCACGACTACGATCAGGAGTTCGATCAAGGTGAATCCGCTTCGTCGCATGCGCATCTGCGCACCTCAGCTCGCGTGCACTCCATCAGGAACAGCCCCGGAGGGGGGTTCGGCTCTCCCCCGACAAGGCAATGCCGGGGCCGCCGTGCCCGATCCAGACCAAGGGTATGTATCACATAGACTTAGCATCACCGTGTGAGGTCACGCACACCCCTGATCGCCCCTCGATTCGCCTGACCTGGCGCAGGATGCAAGGCGAGGGAGCGATGACCGTCACACTCACTTGGTATCCAGCCAGTTGTCCCCGACCCCCAGCTCGACGAGGAGCGGAACGTCCAGGTCGGCGGCCGATTCCATCTCCGACTTTACCAATCTCGACAGCGAATCCACCTCGTCTGGGGGCGCTTCGAACACCAGCTCGTCGTGTACCTGCAGCAGCATCCGGCTCGCCATTCCCTCCCGGGTCAGGGCCCGGTGTATCCGAATCATCGCGATCTTGATCAGGTCCGCCGCGGACCCCTGGATCGGGGCGTTGGTCGCCACCCGCTCGCCAAAGGCGCGAATGTTGAAGTTCCGGTCTTTCAGCTCCGGGATGTAGCGCCGGCGATGAAAGATCGTCTCCACATATCCCCTGGTCCTGGCGATTTCCACCATCGAATCCAGGTAGGCACGCACCCCGCGGAACCGCTCGAAGTACGTGGCGATGAAGTCCCGCGCCTCGCCGTTGGAGATCTTCAGCTGCCGCGACAGGGCATGTGCCCCCTGTCCATAGATTGTCGCGAAGTTGATCGTCTTGGCGCGCGCCCGCATCTCCGGCGTGACCGCCTCGACGTCAACGCCGAAGATGATCGCAGCGGTCTCCTTGTGGATGTCGCCTCCGGCCTTGAATGCGCGAACGAAGGCCTCGTCGTGCGACAGGTGGGCCAGGAGACGCAGTTCGACCTGCGAGTAGTCCGCGCCAACGAACTTCCATCCCCGTTGCGGCACGAATCCCCGCCTGATATCGCGGCCAAGCTCGCGGCGAATGGGGATGTTCTGGAGGTTGGGATCGCTCGACGACAGCCGCCCCGTCGCGGCCACCGTCTGGTTGTACGACGTGTGCAGCCGCCCATCGCGAGGATGGATCAACGCGGGGAGTGTATCCAGGTACGTCGACTCGAGCTTGGCGAGCTCGCGGTACTCCATGAGCAGCGTGGGCAGGACGTGTCCCTCGTCGGCGAGCTCCTGCAGCACGCTGGCGTCGGTCGACGCACCCGTTGCGGTTCGCTTCTTGACCGGCAGTTGCAACCGCTCGAACAAGACGGTCCGCAGCTGCGGATTCGAGTTGATGTTGAACCGCTCCCCGGCCGCGGCGTAGATCTCTTCCTCCACCCGTTCACGCTCGCGCTGGAACCGCGCCTTCAGCGACCGAAACCATTCCACGTCGATCGACACGCCCTGCCACTCCATTTCCACCAGAACGTCGACGAGCGGCATCTCGATGTCGCGGAACAGCGCCGACATTCCCGCGCCCTCGACCTGCGGCTCGAACACCGTGCGCAGGCGCCACGTCATGTCCGCATCCTCGCAGGAGTAATCTCGCGCCGGCCCTATCGGCACGACATCGAACGGCAACTCCTGCTTCCCCCTCCCGCAGAGGGCTTCGTACGACGTCATTGCATGCTCGAGGAACTCGAAAGCGAGCACGTCGAGCGAATGCGAGCGCCGCCCCGGGTCCAGCACGTAGCTGGCAAGCATCGTATCGAACTCCGCTCCACCCACCGCGATCCCTGCGTTCCTCAGGACGAGGATGTCGAACTTCATGTTCTGGCCGATCTTCGCAATCGCTGGATCCGCCAGAACGTCACGCAGCGGCTGCATCGCATCGCTCGACAGGGGCGGGAGATTCCGCACCGGGGTGGCCCCCGCGGCGAGTGCCCGCGCGGCAATGCTGTCGCCCCCCGGACCGCGATTCGCCCCACCACTCCCGCCGTGCACTCCCGCTCCACCACCCAGCGACAGACTCCCCTGCGCCGACTCCCATGATCGGTGAGCCAGCGGGAGGTAGTATGCCTCCCCGGCATCGAGCGCCACCGAGATGGAGACCAGGGATGCGCGCAGCGGGTCGATCTTGGACGGGCTTCCCGGCTCCGCGACCGTTTCCGTATCGAACGCGAATCGCCCCACCTCCCGAATGCGCTTCACCAACGCTTCCACCCCAGCCGGCGTGTCGACCACGGTATACCGCGTATCCTGCCGCGGCTCGCGCTCGATCGGCTCCTGACTTTCCAGGTCCCGGATCAGCGAAGTGAATTCGAGCTCCGTGTACAACTGCCGCAGCTGCGTGGCATCCGGCTGCTGCCGCTCCAGTGATTCGAGTTCGAGCGCGATCGGAACATTGTCTCGAATAGTTACTAAATCCTTCGACAGCCGCGCCTGCTCCGGGTGCGCCAAGAGTGCCTCCCGCGGCCGCTTCTTCCTCACCTCGGAGGCGTGATCGAGGATCGACTCCAGATTGCCGTACTCGTCGACCAGCTCCTTGGCGGTCTTCTCTCCGATCCCGGGCACCCCGGGAACGTTATCGGACGAATCCCCGACCAGGGCCAGGAAGTCGGTCACGAACGCCGGCGCGACGCCAAGCCGCTCGCCCGCGTTCTCCATGCCAACCCACTGCTCGTCCACGGACGCCGGCCCTCCTCGTCCAGGGTTGAGGAGCCAGACACCCGGACGCACCAACTGCTGGAAATCCTTGTCGCCCGAGACGATGACGACGTTCAGCCCCCGCTCCACCCCCTGCGCAGCCAGGGTCCCAATCACATCATCGGCCTCGAACCCATCTACCGCGAGTATCGGAACCCGGAACGCCGCCAGAAGCTGGGTGATCCGCTCGACGCCCGTGTCGAAGTCTGCCTGCAGTTCCTCGGTGAGCTTCTCCCGCGTCGCCTTGTACGCGGGGTACTTCTCATGCCGAAAGGACAGCCCGGAATCATGCACCCACCCGATATAGTCGGGGCGATGCTTGGTCATGAGCCGCTGCAGGAAGTTCACCACTCCCCACGCAGCCGATGTGTTCTCACCGCGCGCGGTAGTCAGGGGGCGTGAGAGCAGCGCGAAGAACGCCCGGTAGATCAACGCGTAGCCGTCGACCAGGAACAACGTCGGCGAGGACGGAGGTGAGGCTGAAGAGACTGGAGGCACAGCAGCTGCTCAGTGAGGGGGCGAATCGAGTCCCGGTAGCAGCGGTAGCATCGCCGACTGGCCGGGGTTGATGGACAACTCTAGTGACAATCCTCTCGGCATGAGAGAACCCGGGACGACAAGACCGCCTGTCGAACGCGACAGGCGGTCTGCAAGCTCACTTCCTTCCATCACTCGTCTCCGGCTCACTGCGGAAGGACCCGCCGCACCACGGATTCGAATTCCGTCTCCGAACTCATCGTCATCCGCCATCGACCAAATCCCGTCTGGTCGATGAACACGATCTGCAGGCGGTGCTGCCGGTACTCCCAGACCTGCGACCTCCCACGCTGGTTCAGGTCGGCCAGGTTCGGCTCGATGATCTGGTCGGGCGGACCAAGGGCCACAAACGCCCGTCCACGGTCCGTCAGCCAACCGGCTGCCCCTTCCTCACGGAACCGTGCATTCGCCTGCGCGATTCGCGCGAAATAATCACGCAATCCCTCATTTTGGGGGGTTTGCGGCACCGGGTCGGTTTCGCGCAGGAACGCCGCCCACAAGGCCGCGCGGGCGTCCGGAGCAGCATTCCGCATCGCATTCAGGCGACTCATGGAGACGAAGTATCGGAGGTAGTCCAACATCTCGTTGAACGTGGCCACCGGAAGGTCTTCGCCGAACGCCACGAACAGTGGCGCTCGCAGCGTATCCGCGCTCCCCAGGTGCGAGATTCCGATCGTCATGACGCCAACGCCGAGCCGAGCGATAGGCACATTGAACACCCCGGCAAACAGATTCCCGCGCCGCGGCAGTGAAATCGAATCACTCCAGAGGGTCCCAGTTGCCCCCTCCGCCCGCACCGACATTCGCAGTGGAAAAGCCCCGGCGCTGCCATAGCCTTCCACATAGACCGGGAGGATCGTATCCCGGCCAAATACCACCGTGGCGCGTGGCGTCGCCACGAATCGAGGTAACGAATCGAGCGACTCCCTCGGGGCTGCCTCATAGATCGGCACCGGCGACGACACCGAACCATCCACAAATCGCGGCACGCCTACCGTCGCCTCGATCGCGCTCCCTCGGCTGGCCGAATCGTCGCGCACGACGAGGCGGATATCGTACATGCCAGGTGCCAGCGTTACGATCTGCCGGAAGAGTACGCTTTCGTCGCTGCGTTGCGTCTCGCGGAACGCCAGCACGCGCACCGACTCCTTCGAGTTCACGTCGCGGACGACATCCGCCCCACGTTTGACTTCCAGCCCAACATTGTAGGAGGCGCGATACTGGTCACCCTCCCGCGCAAACTTCAGGGCGCGGTTCGCCAGCGAGACAGTCAGGACCACGACGCTGGAATCAGGAGTGGCACCAGCCAGGAAGCTCAATGACCCCACGAACGGGGTCTCTCCCCCCTCGGCAAGCAATCCGAGCCGGCGATAGAGCGCGACGACATCCGGTTGAACCGGGATTCGCCGGGTGCTCACCGCGGCTCCGGGGGGGGTGGCTCCCGGGCCCTGTGGAGCCGTGCGCGTCCCACCGCCCGAGGCGCACGCCGACAACGTGAGAAGGGCTACGAGCGATATCGTGACTTGGTGCATACGACGTCGGTGCATGGTGCCGGGACCTGCTGCGGGATGGATCAACCCGCGGGTGAGGAGTGGAAGATACGTCCCTGGCCAAATCCCAGATATTGCTTGCTGCCCCTCTCGGCGGCCATTAGGTTCGGCGCCGTGTCCAAAGAGAATCTTGTCGGGCGAACCATCGCCGGCTACACGCTCAAGACCCTCGTAGGCGAGGGCGGCACTTCGGTTGTCTACCGCGCAGAGCATCCCACCAACGGCCAAGTAGCCTTCAAGGTGCTCCGTGACAAGTTGCGACTGGAGAAGACCGCGGTCGCTCGATTCAACCGCGAAGCCGAGTTCGGGAAGCGAGTCATTCACCCCAACGTCATTCGCACCATCGAGACAGGGGTGGCGGATGGCCTTCACTACCTCGTCATCGAGTGGGCGCCGGGAGAGCTCCTCGAGCGATATGCCAAGGAGCACGCCCCGCTTCCGCGTGCGGAGGTTGCTCGGATCATCCTGAGCATCGGCGAGGCCGTCAAGGCGGCTCATGACTCCGGCATTGTCCACCGGGATCTGAAACCCGACAACGCCATGTACGATCCCGTTTCCGGCGCCACCAAGCTCCTGGATTTCGGGATCGCAGCCGCAACGGACACCCGACAGGACGAGCGCCTTACCCGGGCAGGGTACTTCGTCGGCACCCTCATGTACGTGGCCCCCGAGGCACTTTCGGGCGAGCTCGTGACCCCCGCCGCGGACCAGTACTCGCTCGCGACCATTGCCTACTTCCTCCTCACCGGGGCCCATCCGTATCTGGCGAAGAGCCCCCGGGAGATGTTCACCCAGCTTCTGTCCCAGCCACCCATCCCCATAAACAAGGCTCGCCCGAATCTCGATTTCGGCGCGCAGGTGGAAGCCATCGTCATGAGGGGGCTCTCCCGGCAGCCCACAGACCGATATCCCGACATCCTCACCTTCGCCAAGGAACTCCACGATGCCCTTCTCGTGGTCACGGCGCCAACCGAGGATGCGGGCCTCCTGTCCAAGGTTCGAGGGCTCTTCCGGCGCTAGCGCTACATGGACACCCGACACAAGCTGGTAACCCTACTCGCCGACCGTAGCGCGCGCAGAGGGCACTTTGTCCTCTCTTCTGGCCGCACATCGTCGCTATACATCGACGCCCGGCTCACCACCATGAGCCCAGAAGGGCTCGCGCTCGTCGGTCCCCTGGGTCTTGCTTCCATCCGCGATGCTTTCGGATCGGTTGACGCCGTCGGTGGCCTTACGCTCGGCGCGGACCCTATTTCCTACGCCATCGCCTACGCAAGCGCACAAACATCCAGCCCGGTCAGGGCGTTCACCGTCCGGAAGGAGCCCAAGGGGCACGGCGCAGGGCGGCAAATCGAGGGTCCCTTCCGCCCCGCCGACCGTGTCGTAGTCATCGAAGACGTCATCACGACCGGGGGGTCCGCTCTGAAGGCCGTCGAGGTCCTCCGTGGCCAGGGTGCCAACATACTCGGCGTCCTCGCGCTCGTTGACCGCGAGGAAGGGGGGAGGGAAGCCATAGAAGCGGCAGGACTCTCGGTCATCTCGCTGGCGACGGCGGGTGAGATCCTGCCCCTACTGCCCCAGCCATAACCGAGCGCGGAAGTCAGCGCTCCGCTCGGGCTGGGTATCCTATCGCTCGCCCCCCCCATGCAGCCACACGCGTGGCTGCCCGAAGGGGTCGAACGTGCGCCACCGCACCAGATGCGGCAGGACCAACTCTTCCCGAAAGTATTCCAGCATTCCCGCACCGTCGTACCGCGCGCGAAAGTCCGTCGCCGAAAGATGCAGCATGGCGCGGACATGCCGGCTGAAGCTCTGCGGTGACGAGTAGTCCAGTTGATTGGCTACGCTGGCAATGGTCACTCCAGGGTTCTCGAACAGGTGCGCAGCGCAAGTAAGCCGGGCATGTGCGAGAAGACGCTTGGGCGCAGGTAGGCGTGCGCGAAAGAACCGGCTCATCAGCGTCCCCGGAATCACCCCCATCCTCGCCGCGAACTCCCGGATGGTCGGCGTCTCCCGACCAACTGTAAAGAGCAGTTCGAAGAATCGCCGAGTGCCCGGAGGCGTCTGCTCCAGATCGAGTGCCAAGCCCGATTCCGCCATCCGCGGCACTGTTGACGCTCGTTCGTTCAGGAGCACGTTCCGGAGCTCACGCCACCCCGTTGGTTCGCGGACATCGATCAACGTCCGTACCCCGCAGTGGCCCAGTGATAGCACCGTTCGCACCGTGCTCTGATCGAGGCCCGAGAGGAGTGCGACCGTGGGGACGCGCGGAAACTCGCGTACCATGCGCGCCATGTTGGTCACGCTCACCCCACGGCACATTGCCGTCGAGACGATGAGGGCTGCCACGTGCCGATTCCGTAGGTCCCGCCAGACGTCCTCGACCGATTCTCGGTGATATGCCTGGATCAGCCCGAGTCCAGCCGCATCCACCCGCAGTCGTTCATCCGGCGTGAGCACTGTGGCCACGTGCGTGACACCAGCTCCATTCACAGCTTGACGCACCTTACCACCAGTGGCTTGCGCCACCATCGCGAGCGTTCGGCAGTCTCGGGAATTCATCGATCTGCTACCTCGTTGGGATCGGAGCGCATACTACGAAGCTCCGTCACCCTGATGTCACCCCGGACATCTCTCCCGGCCCCCATGAAATCGTGATTTCACGCAATTCGTCACGAACACAGAGGCACTATATTTCGGGAGTCAGGTACATGCTGGTCGGATGATCGCGTCGGGAGTGCCGTCAAGGGTACTACTCGCCGAGGAAAGTCCGGGCTCCTTGGACAAGCTGCCAGGTAACTCCTGGGCACGGCCTCGCGGCTGTGACGGATAGTGCCACAGAAAACAAACCGCCGGTTTTTCGAAACCGGTAAGGGTGAAAAGGTGGGGTAAGAGCCCACCGCGCCAGCGGTAACGTTGGCGGCACGGTAAACCCCAGCTGGAGCAAGGCCAAATAGGCGGCGAGAGACAGTCCTTCTCGACCAAGACGCCGCGGGTTGGCTGCTAGAGCGTGCTGGTGACATCACGCCGAGAGGAATGATCATCCGGATCCCAGGATCCGACAGAACCCGGCTTACAGGCCAGCATGTATCTGACGCACCCCTCTCTCAACCGTCCCGACCACTCGAGAACCGGAGCGCTCCGATCCCATCGGATATCGAATTCCGTTCTGGCCCTCGTTTTCGCCACAACGGCGACTGCGTGCACACCATCTCCCACCACACATCCACGCCCTACCAAGGCTCCCCCCGAACTCCTCCCTCCTGCTCCGATTTCGCTCCCCGAAAAGCGCAGTGAATCGCTGCTCCCCGACAGCACGGAGTACATCCTCAGCGCCACTGTCGTCACCACTCAGGATACGCCGGCGTCAGGAGTCACGGACTCCTTTACCGTTCGCGAGATCGTTCGAGCTCGATTCAGACCACGTCCTCAGGACCAGGTCATCCTCCTCGAGCTGACGTCTGATTCCGGATACATGCTCCCGCAGGGTCGTTCGCTTCCGCCAGAACTGCTTGCTCGCGACACGTTGCCAGCCACCGCAGCAGCAACCCTGACTTGGAGCTCTCGAGGGGAGACCCGATTGGCAGGAGCGCTTCAGACTTCGTGTACCGCCCTGCCAACACTTCTCTCCGACTTACTCGCCGCCATCTACCTACGGCAACTTGCAGCGAGTCCACGTTTGGGTCTCCCGACTAGCCCCACCGCAGACTCCTTGGAGTATCGCACCTGCACGGCCGGAGTTCTGACTGCGTACCGTACTGCCATCACACCAAGTGCCAGCAGTGTTGGTCACCTCATCATCAGCGGTGTTGCAGATTCCGATTCCTCAATCACGCTGCCGATGCGTGTCCACACCGATTTTCGCGGAAACGCCACGGTGTCCATCGATACGACGTCGACGAGTTCTCTCCCCCTGGAGCTTCAGCTCGACTTGATGGGGAGGATCGAAGCTCAGAGTGACCAGCGCGCGCAACTTTTCCGCCAGCAAAGCTACATCCGCATGACGCGCCGACAGTCGAACCCCTGAATACGTCCTAGTCTACGAGACGCAGGGGCATCACCAGGCACAGGTACTTCCCGGGCTGTTGCCAGTTTTCGGGTTCGATAGTCGCCGCTCGCTCTGGCTCGCGGAAAGTGAACCGAATCTCCTCCGTGGGCATGTATCGCAGTATTTCGAGCAGATACATCCCATTGAATCCGATATCGATCGGATCTCCGTCGTAGCGGATCGGCAGTTCGTCCTGCCCTTCTCCCAAGTCGGGTGTTGCAACCGAGAATTTCAGCAATGCCGCGTTGAACGACAGCTTCACACGGTGAGTCTGGTCCGATGCAACCACAGCCATTCGCTTCAGGGCACTCTGCAAAGCCACCTTGTCGATGATGGCAACCCTGTTGTTGTCCCGAGGAATGACCTGGTCGTAGTTAGGATACGGACCTTCTATCAGACGCGTGAAAACCGCGGTGAAGGGAGAACGGAATGCCACATGGTTCTCACCCCGTGCAACCTCGAGCTCCTCATCTGACGGAAAAAGACGCCGAACCTGCTCGAGCGCTTTCGGGGGAATGATGAAATCCCCGCCATGTCCTCCTGTATACGGAACTTCCATCTTCGCCAAGCGATGGCCATTCGTGGCCACCATTCGCATCTGCTCATCCCGAATCTCCCACAAGACACCATTGAGAATCGGACGGCTTTCCTCTGTGGACACAGCGAACACCGTGTGACCTATCAATCCTTGTACGTCACCCGACTTCACACGCCAGGACTTGGAAAAGTCCACTGTAGGAAATGCCGGGAACTCATCTCGTGGCAATCCTAGAAGCTTGAATCGCGCGCGACCACACTCGAGTGTAACCCGCTGCTCGCCGGCGGCTCCTAGCTTCACAGGAGCAGGTGGCAACTCTCGCACGATTTCTACGAGCTTCTTCGCCGGAACCGTGATGGCGCCAGGGGATTCCACGTCGGCTAGCACCTCGGTACTGACACCAATATCCAGATCGGTCCCAGAAAGCCGCAGTCCACGATCAGTGGTCTCGAGTAGAAGATTCCCAAGTACAGGAAGCGTAGTCTTTGCCGGTACTGCCGCGGCAACGGCAGTCAGAGCTTCCTGGAGCTTCTCGCGGCTGATTGTGAGGCGCATAGGTGGGTTGAAGTGGGACCGGAGATGGTCTGTAGTATATCTAGAAAGTAAAAGAATACAGCAGTATCAGTACAGGCGTGGAAATGTGGATTGTCGGTGGAAGTACTTGATATTGCGCACGATGGTGTGCTTTGGGTGAGGGTGTTTTGAGGTGGAAAGGTGTGGAGGCTTGGGGATTCACGAGGTAAGTCGTCGTTTGGCGCGAAGAAGGCGGTCCTGGAATGTGGAATCGGACGTTAGAAGATCGTCAGCACGCTCCAGACTGTGGATAACCGTGGAGTGATCGCGGTTGCCGAATCGGTGACCGATTTCGACTAGCTGGAGGCCAAGGAGTTCGCGGCACAGGTACATGGCAGCTTGCCGCGGAATCGTGAGCGTCTTGGTACGGGTCTTGGACCGTAGGCCTTCGCTGGTAACGCCCCACTCGGAGGCAACGATTTCCTGAATGCGCTCGGGAGTAATGGCGGGGAGTTCGGAAAGGGTTCCGTTTTCATCGCGCCGAAGCTTGTCACGGAGCGCTTCCTGGGCGAGAGCGATCGTGATGTCCTTCCGTTTGAGGGAGGAATAAGCCAAGAGACGAATCACAGCGCCTTCGAGCTCACGAACGCTGGAGCGAATGTGCTCGGCGAGAAATCGAATCACTTCATCAGGGATCGTGCGCTGGAGCTGGTCGACCTCTGCCTTCTTGCGAAGAATCGCTATGCGAAGCTCCAGGTCGGGGAGCTCGATGTCGGCGACCATTCCCCATTGAAAGCGGGTAACGAGACGTGCTTCGATGCCGGGTATCTCGGACGGGGGCCTGTCCGAGGTCATGATGATCTGGCGGCCGTTCTCGTAGAGGGTATTGAAAGTGTGGAAGAACTCTTCCTGGGTTGCTTCCTTGCCCTTGAGGAAGTGAACGTCGTCGATCAGGAGGAGATCAGTCTCACGGAAGCGTCGGCGGAAGTCGTTGGTCGTCCGGGTCTGGATGGCGTTTACGTACTCGTTGGTAAACTGCTCGGCGCCGAGGTTGGAGACGCGGAGCGTTGGTGTCCTTTCGAGCAGCTCGTGGGCGATGGCTTGCATCAGATGTGTCTTGCCGACGCCCGTGGTGCCATAGATGAAAAGCGGGTTGTAGACCTTGCCGGGCGCTTGAGAGACTGCATAAGCAGCAGCGGCCGCCACCTCGTTGGACTTGCCGATGACGAACTGGTCGAAGGTGTAACGGGCGCTGAGGATTGGTTTGGGGGGTGCTACGGTAGCGGACGAAGCGCTTCGTCCCTGCGCCGGGCGAGCTTCGGAGAAGAGGTCGATTTGTGGGCGCTGCTGCCGCTCTTCATCCGGGCGGAACACGACGTCGCAAGGATGACCGAGCGCGACGGGGGCGAGGGCGCGAAGGAGGGTTGAGAACTTGGAGTCATTCCAGTCCGCGGCGAACTGGTCTGCGACGCGTACCACGAGTCGATCGCCGGTAAACTCAATTGGCACAGCCGGTTCGAGCCATGTTCGGAACGTTTGTTCCGACACGTCTCGGCGAACGAGCTCGATGAGGCGTTGCCAGGCGTCGGGGGCCGTCAGGTCCATTTCGATGTGGAAAAAGGCGGGGGGCCGAACGTAGGTACGGGGTGTGGAAAAGTCAATTCCTCGCGAATGCGAGCAACACCTAACCCGTTGACATGCAATACGTAAGGCTCTATTCTTCGCCTTCTTCCGGACAGATTTTCAGCAGAAATTTCAGCAGGCTTTCGGAGCAATAGTCATGGGTAAGCCGACGTACCGTCCGCGCAACAAGCGCCGCGTTCGCACGCATGGATTTCGTGCGCGCATGGAGACGCGCTGGGGGCGCGAGGTCCTGAGCCGTCGCCGCAAGAAGGGGCGCAAGCAGTTGACCGTCAAGCTGCCGTCCAAGTACGCCGCCGCGTAGCCAACGACATCGGTTCCCGCCGGCCGCGCGTATCACGCGGCGTGCGGATCTCGAGCGCATTCGAGGAGAGGGGAAGGCTCACCGAACGAACGCCCTACTGGTTCGGACGAGCACTTCCCCTCGCGCACGCATGCGAGTCGGGATCGTGGTGCCACGGTATGGTCGAACCGCAGTGGAACGAAATCGCTTGAAACGACGCCTTCGGGAGCTCGTACGCGAACTGGTGCTCCCTGGACGACCTCCGTTGGACATGGTGGTGTGGGCGCAGCGTGCAGCCTACGGGTTGTCGTTCGAGGGGCTACGGCAGGAGGTGGAACGAGTCTGCCGGCGGCTCGATCGCGCGGAAGGTTCGGGAGCCTAGGAAATCGCATGCGACACGTCCTCGTGCTACTGGTGCGCGCATATCAGATGTTCCTTGGTCCGCTCTTGCCGGCGGTCTGTCGCTTCTACCCGAGTTGCTCGCAGTACGCGATCGAGGCGCTGCAACGCCATGGCGCCGTTCGTGGTTCATACCTAGCCGCCCGCCGGATTGCTCGTTGCCATCCGCTGCACCCTGGCGGCTTTGACCCTGTGCCCTGACCCCGTTCGCTGCGATGGACAAACGAACGATCCTTGCGTTGGCGCTGGTCGCCATCGTCATCATCATCACGCCGAAGCTGTTCCCGACGGCCGTTCCGCGCGATGTCCCGGCCAGTGGAGCAAAGGCGAAGGGGGCATCGGGCGCAGCTCCCACTGCAGCAGGAGCACCCGCACGGGCGACTGACAGTGCTCAGGCAGCGGTGGCGGCACCATCCGTGACTGGCGGGACGAGTGGCGCCGACACGTCACGGGTAGCGCGCGCAGAGACCACGATCGTGTCCAGCGACTCGGCCAAGTACGTGTTTTCCAGCGTTGGTGCCGCGCCCTTGGAAGTGAACCTTCCGGGATTCAGGGCGCTCGACAAGGTGCATCAGTCGGTCAGCATCAGCTCTGGAAAGCGGCCACTGATTTCCTATCGGGTGCTGGGAGCGGGTGATACGCTGTCGCTCGACAAGGTGGCGTTCGAGGTCGAGCGGTCGAGTGCGGCCAATGGCGCGACAGTCCTCGCGTATCGGGGAATGGCGGGAGGACGATCGATCGAGCTCAAGTACACGATCGTTGCGGACTCGTTCGTGTCGCGGGTGGAGGGCGTCGTGGGGAACGATGCGGCGGGAAATCCGGCCCGCTTCGTGTTGATCGATCTGCCGAGCACGTTCCGGTCGTTCGAGGTGGATTCTGCTGACGACCAGAATCACTTCGCGTTCGCGATGAAGCCGCGGACGCGGAATGCCGAGGGGATTCCATTCAAGAGCCTGGATCCGGGAGAGCGACAGCTCGTCCCGGGGCCCCTCACCTGGGCGGCGGCGAAATCCAAGTACTTCATCGTCGGCGTCCTCGCGCCGGAGGGTGACGACAGCTTCGCGGAGGGAGTTGCGGTGGGCGGGGCGCGCGTGACGCGCACGGCGACCACCGCGACCGGGACGATAGTTGCGCGATTGAACAACGGAACGTTCCGTTTCGACCTGTTCACCGGGCCCCAGCAGTACACGCGGCTGGAGTCGATGGGGCGCGAGTTCGTGAATTCGAACCCCTACGGTGGGTGGCTCCAGGGGGTCGTGCAGCCGTTCGCGACGCTCGTCATGCGCATCCTGTTGTGGATGAAGGCGACGCTGAAGCTGGATTACGGGTGGCTGCTGGTGATCTTCGGCGTCGCGGTGCGCCTCATCCTGTGGCCGCTGAACCACGGGGCGATGCGCAGCTCCATGAAGATGCAGCGCATCCAGCCGGAGCTGAACGACATCCAGAAGCGGTACAAGGCGGATCCGCAGAAGATGCAGGCGGAGATGATGCGGGTGTACAAGGAGCACGACATGAGCCCCTTCAGCACCTTTGCCGGGTGCCTCCCGCTCCTGCTCCCGATGCCGGTTCTGTTCGCGCTGTTCTTCGTATTCCAGAACACGATCGAGTTCCGTGGCGTCCCCTTCCTCTGGCTGGCGGATATCTCGATCAAGGATCCCTACTACATCGTACCGCTCCTGATGGGGATCTCGATGTTCGTTCTCTCGTGGGTGGGGATGCGGAACGCACCGCCCAATCCGCAGGCGAAGATGATGCTGTACATCTTCCCGGTGATGATGACGTTCCTGTTCGCCAACTTCGCCTCGGGACTCAACCTGTACTACGCCATCCAGAACGTGGCGGCGATTCCACAGCAATGGCTGATCGCCAATGAGCGAGGCAAGAGCGGTGGAGGAAAGAAGACGTAGGCAACCGGTGTCGGGTCTCGATACCGTGCGAGACGACGATGCTGCTTCGCGATGACACCATCGCGGCCGTCAGCACCCCCGCCGGGCGTGGCGCGATCGCGATCGTGCGCCTGAGCGGGGGTGCTGCGCATGCGTTGGCGCGGCAGGTCGTGAATCCGTGGCCACAGGAGGCTCGTCGGGTCTCGCTGTGCACGATCATCGATCCACGGGATGCGAGCGTGATCGATCGCGCGCTCGTCACGCGCTTCGATGCGCCGCAGTCGTACAGTGGCGAGCCGATGGTGGAGATTGCCTGCCACGGTGGCGTCGCGGTGTCGAGCGCGATCCTCGAGGTGCTGGGATTCCTGGGGGCACGCGGAGCCGAGCCTGGCGAGTTCACCCAGCGGGCGGTCCTGAATGGGAAGATGGACCTGGTGCAGGCCGAGGCGGTGGCAGACCTGGTCGATGCCCGGACCAATGCGCATCGCCGGGCCGCGCTTCGCCAGCTCGACGGGGGGTTGTCGCAGGCATTGTCGAAGCTGCGAGATCGTGTACTGCACGTCGAGGCATTGCTCGCCTACGACATCGACTTTCCCGAGGAGGATGACGGTCCCATTGCGCGCGCAGAGGTGATACGGGCAGCACGTGAGGTGCAGGTATCGCTACGCAGCCTCCTGGCCACGGTCCCCCTGGGCGAGGTGGCGCGCGAGGGTGCTGTGGTGGTGATCGCGGGGCCGCCGAATGCAGGGAAATCGTCGCTGTTCAACGCGCTCCTTGGTGAGACGAGAGCCATCGTGACCGAAGTCCCCGGAACGACGCGCGATGCCATCGAGGCGCGTGTCGAGGCGGAGGGATGGCCGCTGCGGCTCATCGACACGGCGGGATTGCGAGAGACGACGGACGTGGTGGAGCGATTGGGGATCGAGGTGAGCGAGCGTCACATTGGCGCCGCTCACGTCCTGCTGGTCTGCGCGGAGTCGCCGGGAGAGCTCGAGGAGGCGATGGGACGGGTGGAGCACCTCGGGCAAGGGGTGCGAATCGCGGTACTGACGAAGGGAGACCGTGGCGGGGATCGTGCTGCGGGGGGTGACGAGGGGGAGACGGAGGGGGAGGGGGAGACGCGGAGCGACCCCTACGTGGCGGTGAGTGCGATGACACGCAAAGGGCTCGATGTGCTGGTACGCACGATCGTGGGAGAACTGGAGCGATCGGTGGGGAGCCTGAGCGTGGACCTTCCGATCGTGACCCGCGGGCGTCACCGGGATGCGCTGGCGAAGGCGCTGGAGGAGCTCGAGGGGTTCCTGTCCGCGTGGGAAGGGGGGAAGGTCCCGGCCCCGGTAGCCGCGGTGCACGTGCGTGGCGCCACGCACGCCCTGGACGAACTGATCGGGAGCGTGGACGTCGAGGACGTGCTCGACCGCGTGTTCCGATCGTTCTGCGTGGGGAAGTGACGGACTATGCCGACGCTGCGGTAGCGCGTGCGATGTCGAGGAGCTCGGCGGCGCTTGCGCGAATTGCCCACGCGATGCCACGCTGCTCGATGGCTGCCTCCACCATTCGGGCGCCGATGTAGTAGCCGGAACGCTCGGGGATCACGACACGATCGATCGTGCGGGCGTCATCGCTGGTGCCGCCCATGAGGTAGCGCAGGCGGAGGCCGAGTGCGTGATGGTCGAGTTCCTGGGCGACGGCACGCGAGATGTGGGACTCCAGCTCCCGGATGCGCGCGTACTGTCGCCGGCCGTAGCCGTAATATTCCCACGCCGCGTGCCCTGGGCTGACCAGGCGCGAGGCGTTGATGGCCAGCCCCTCGTTGACGAGGAGCTCACGCACCGAGGCACGGCGCCCGGTCTCCCAGTAGGAGTAGTAGCCGTCCGCCTCGTCGATGACCTGGCGCATCTCGCTGCGGCTGGTCGGCGAGGTGTAGCGTACCGCATGGGCGATCTCGTGCGCGAGCCACAGGGGAATGAGCTCGGGATCGAGGCCAAGACCCTGGGTATCGGGATTGGCGATGCCGGTGAAGTGCTCGAGGCACACGAAGGCCATGCCGCGACCTGCAACGACCAGCTCGCCCGCGTTCGCGCCGCCCACTCCGACCATCAGGACGACGTCGAGGTCGACGTCGGTGCCTAACAGGTCCGCGCAGCGGGCCTCGGTTTCGCGCGCCAGCGAGACGACGTCGGTGCGCTCGAGCATGGCGCGCAGGTCGGATCGATCCGCGTGGACCGCCATCCGCACGACGTCAAGAAAGTGCTCGCTGTCGGGATCGAAGACGTAGTTGTGCCAGTAGGCAGAGAGCCTCGCGCGGTGCGACTCGAAATACTGCTGGTAAGCGGCGACTCGATCGGTGCTGTTCAGGACTGCGAAGAAGTCCGGCAGCAAATTGATGAGCATCAACGACCAAGTCGCGGGTGATCGGCGCGGAGGATCCCGGAATCGGGCGCAATGTAGTGATGCACGTGATTGCGAACAAGAGACGATTTATCCAGTCGCGAGGCCAGATTGTGTAACCGAGCAACGCGGTAGCGTGCGGGCGCGAGGTTGCCGTGTGGTGCTGATCAGCGCGTGCCGAACAGGCGATCGCCCGCGTCACCCAGTCCCGGGAGGATGTAGCCGTGGGTGTTGAGCTCCCGATCGAGCGCCGCGCAATAGATGGGGACGTCGGGGTGGGCCCGATGCACGCGCGAGACCCCCTCTGGGGCGGCCACCAAGCAGAGAAAGCGGATGCGAACGGCCCCCGTGCGCTTGAGCGAATCGATGGCGGAGACGGCACTCCCACCAGTCGCGAGCATCGGATCGAGGAGGAAGAAGTCACGCTCGGCGGCGTCGCCGGGGACCTTGAAATAGTAGTCCACCGGTTCGAGCGTGTCGTGATCCCGATACAACCCAATGTGGCCCACGCGTGCGGAGGGGACGAGGCGCAAGATTCCCTCGACCATCCCGAGCCCGGCCCGGAGAATGGGGACCAGGGTGAGCTTCTTGCCGCTGACCTGCCATCCGGTCGCCTGCTCCAGCGGTGTCTGCACCACGATCTCCTCGAGCGGAAGCGCTGTGGTGACCTCGTAGGCCATCAGCATGGCGATCTCGTCGACCAGCTCCTTGAAGATCTTCTTGGGCGTGCGTCGATCGCGCAGCAGCGTGAGCTTGTGCTGCACCAATGGATGCCTGACGACTGTCAGCGAAGGCTCGGAAGGGGTGGTGTGCATGCGCGCCAAGCTACTAATTTCGCGGCCTCGGCAGAATACCCGGCATTCGCGCGCGACGCGTCGGCCGAGGTGTCGGCAAACCTGAGAACGAGGACGGTCTGGTGGAGATCGAGTTCGCGGGCGCAGCGCGCGAGGTGACCGGGTCTTGCCACATCCTGCGCCATGCCGGCAGGACGCTGGCGCTGGACTTTGGCCTTTTCCAGGGGCGGCGATCAGAGACCAACGCCAAGAACCGCCACCTCCCACTCCGGGTTGACGAGCTCGACGCGGTGATCCTGTCGCACGCGCACATCGACCACTCCGGCCGCCTCCCCCTCCTGGCGAAGGAGGGGTACGCCAACACGATCTGGTCGACCCCGGCCACGCGGGACCTCTGTGCGATCATGCTCGCGGACGCGGCGCACATCCAGGAGAAGGATGCCGACTACCTACAGCGTCGCAACAAGGAGCACGCGGAACCGCTCTACACCATGCGGGATGCTGCCCGGACGGTGGAGAACATGGTCTCGGTTCCGTTCAAGAAGCGCGTCGAGGTCCTGCCGGGGTTCCACGTCACGTTCGTGGAGGCCGGGCACATCCTGGGGTCCGCCTCGGTCATCCTCGAGTACGAAGACGAGGGGAAGCCGCGGCGCCTGGTCTTCTCGGGAGACATCGGGCGCTCCGGGCTGCCGATCATTCGCGACCCGGACCCGCCGGTGGGCGCAGACGTGGTGATCATGGAGTCCACCTATGGCAACCGGGATCATCCGCCCTTCGAGGATGCACAGGCCCGGCTGGCGGAGATCGTGCGCGCCACGGCGGAGCGCGGAGGAAAGCTCCTGATCCCGGCGTTCGCGGTGGGGCGCACCCAGGAACTGGTCTACGACCTCCATGCGCTAGCGCGCAAGAAGCAGATTCCGAGCATTCCGATCTTCATCGACTCGCCGCTGGCGACCGACGCCACGTCGGTCTTCGAGATGCACCCGGATTCGTTCGATACCACGGAACACCTGGTGAACGGGGTGGCGCACCTGTTCCGGTTCGACCTGGTACGGTACACCCGCGACACGGAAGAGTCGAAGCGGTTGAACACGATGCGAGGCCCGATGGTCATCATCGCCGCATCGGGGATGGCCGAGTCCGGGCGCATCCTGCACCATCTCGCGAATGGGGCGAGCGATCCGCGCAACACCATCCTGATCGTTGGCTTCATGGCGGAGCACACGCTGGGGCGGCGCATCCTGGAAAAGTCTCCGATCATCAAGGTGTTTGGCGACGAGTTGCCGCTGCGCGCCCGGGTAGAGGTAATCAACGGGTACAGTGCGCACGGCGACCGGCGTGACCTTCGCGGGTGGCTCCATCATGTGCGAGGCCCCGGGCCCGGACCGGAACGCGTGTTTCTCGTGCACGGCGAAGCGCAGGCCCAGCAGGCCTTGGCGGACACGCTGATCGGAGACGGGTTCCAGGTGCGGATCCCGGGGCCGGGTGAGCGGGCCGTCGTTTGATAGGCGACGAACCATGTCCCATAGCGCTTCCAGTCGCTCCGGCCCCTCGAATTCGCGCGCTCGACGCAGTGATGCGCGCGCGACCGAGGCTCGAGAGCGACTACTCGCCGCCACCCTTCGGTGCGCGCAGCACGAGGGAGGGGGAGCGGTCTCGCTTCAGTCGATCGCGGCCGAAGCGTCGGTGTCCAAGGCCCTCGTGTTGTATCACTACCACGGCAAGGAAGCGCTGCTGGCCGCGACCATTCGCTGGCTGACGGACCGCGTGCTTCGACGGGAGGGGGAGGCCTTGTCGCAGAGCACGGCGGCGACCGTCATGGAGGACTACTGGCGCTGGCTGGGCGGGGAGATCGAGAACGGAGAGCTGCGCGTGCTCATCGAGTTCACGCAGGAACGGGGTGACGCGGCTCGGCAGGCGCTCGAGGAGTCGGCTCTGCATCGGCAGGCTGCGGGGGAGAAGACGGTTGCGCGCGTGTTCCAGCTCCTCGACCTCTCCCCAAGACTCCCTCCCGCCATGCTGGCGTCGTGCGAATTGGCCTTTCGCGACGGACTGGTGTTATGGGCGGCACGCCAGCCCAATCGGAATGCACGCGTGGCGTTCGACGTGTTCTGGCTCTCGCTCCTGAGCTTGGCACGTTAAGGGGGGCGAGGTGTGAGGGCGCGGGGGACGTGGCGGGAGAGGGGGGGAGAGGGCGGGCGATGAGCGCGGCCGAAGAGGGCTAGGCACGCAAGTTGGTGGGGCCTTATTGTTCGCATGATGGCTCCCTCTACCTGGTCGGCGCGGCGGCTTGCGCTTGGCGGTTTCCGCCTGCTGACGGTGGCGTGGCTCGTCTCGCTCAGCGGCGTGCTCTTGTGGGGGACGCACGACGGAGCCAGGCCTGCGGACGCGATCGTCGTGCTCGGTGCCGCCCAGTACATGGGACGGCCATCTCCCGTCCTGAAGGCTCGACTCGACCATGCCCTGGAGCTGTGGCAGAGGGGAATGGCGCCGCACCTGATCCTGACGGGCGGCATGGGGACCGGCGACACGACGAGCGAGGCGGCCGTCGGACGGGTCTACATGCTTCGGCGAGGGGTTCCCGACAGCGCGCTCCTGTTGGAGAACGAAGGGCGGAGCACCGCGGAATCGCTTGGCGGGGTTGCACGTCTGGTGTCGGCCCGGCACCTCGGTGAGGTGATCCTGGTGAGCGACCCCTTTCACATGCTGCGGTTGCAGATCCTGTCGTGGCGGTACGATCTCCGGGCGGTACCGTCGCCCACCAAGACGAGCCCCATCTCGGCGAACCGCGTGGAGTCGATCACGTACATCCTGTCCGAGTCGGTGAAGGTGCCGCTCACGGCCCTGCTGGTCCTCGCTCCCGCTTCGGTATTGTAGGGTGACGTTCTTCCACGACAGCCTGCGATCGATGCGGATCCGGACGATGCTCGCCTCGGGGTTCGCGTCGGGGCTCGCGTCGGTGCTCGCCGGGGTCGTGCTCACGTCGGCGCCTGCGGCAGCCCAGGACAGGACCCCGGAGCTCCTGCTGCAGCCGGGGATGATGAGCGCGGATTTCCTCTCGGCGCCGAACGGGTATCCGTCCACGAGCGGATTCAACCTGCGCTTCGCCACGATCGTCCCGACGTCGTCGAAGTGGTGGACCCTGATCGTCGGGGCAAGCGTGACGCCGTACGGGACGTCGGGGGCAAGTCCGCGCAACGCGAACACGCCCGTGCTGTTCATCGGGAATGTCTTTCCCGGAATCGCGAGGGAGCGCACTGGGGGGTGGGTGGACCTTCAGTTCCCGCTCTACCTCACGTACGCCTACGGAGGGGGGGGCGCCAGGAACCGAGCGCTATATGGTCGTGATTTCGTGGGGGAGGCGGCGCTCCAGGTGCACGTCGGGGAGAAGGTCCTGCGCGACCTCGGCCCCGTGTTCTCGCGCCTGCGCGCCTACGTGATGCTCAACCAGGTGCTGACGCCGAACGAGGATCTCTCGACCGGGGAGGTGGATCGATTCAACCCCGTGGCGCTCTACGGACTGACGATTCCCATAGGCGGGCGGGGATCGCCGCGCTGACCACTGACCAGTTGGAGATGAGAGTGCAGATGCAACTGCCGATCGAATCGTTCGCGCTGGACAACGGGCTACGGGTGACGATATCGGAGGATCACACCACTCCGGTGGTGGCCGTGAACCTCTGGTATCACGTGGGGAGCGCGAATGAGCGTGCGGACCGCACGGGATTCGCGCACCTGTTCGAGCACATGCTCTTTCAGGGGTCGCAGCATGTCGCGGCGAACGAGCACTTCGAGCTCATCCAGCGAGCCGGCGGGACGTTGAACGGGTCGACGTGGCTGGAGCGCACCAACTACTACGAGACCGTGCCCTCGAACCAGCTCTCGCTGGCGCTGTGGCTCGAGGCCGACCGGATGGCGCGGCTGCTGCCGGCGATGACGCAGGAGAAGCTGGACACGCAGCGCGACGTGGTGAAGAACGAGCGCCGCTGGTCGGTGGACAACCAGCCCTACGGGACGTGGTGGGAGAAGCTGCCGGCGCTGGCATTTCCCGCCGAGCACCCATTCCATCACTCGCTCATCGGGTCGATGGAGCACCTGAGCGCGGCGACGCTGGAAGACGTGGCCGACTTCTTCCGGACGTTCTACACTCCCGACAACGCGGTGCTGTCGATCGTCGGGGATGTGACGGTGGAGGAGGCGCGCCGATTGGTCGAGGAGCACTTTGGCGACATTCCGCGGGGGAGCGGACGCCCCCCGCTCCCGGAGATGACCCTCCCCCCGACGTTCGGCGAGTGGCGGCGAGAGGTGGTGCCGGACGACGTGATGATTCCGCGCCTCTTCCTGGCGATGCGGGCGCCGGTGTTCGGCAGCGACGAGTACTATGCGGGCTCGGTGGCCGGCGCTGTCCTCGGAATGAGCCGTGGGAGCCGCCTGTACCGGCGGCTGGTCCGCGAGCGACAGCTGGCGACGGAGGCGGTGGCGTTCACCTTCGACCTGGCCAAGGGGAGCGACCTGCTCATCGTCGATGCGACGGCCCGGCCGGAGGCTTCGGGCGAGGCGCTGGAGCGTGCAGTCGGCGAGTGCCTGGATGCGATGTGCGAGGGCGGAGTAGGGGAAGACGAGGTGCAGCGGGCCATCGCCTTGATCAGCACGGACCTGGTGACATCCCTTCAGTCAGCCCAGTCACGGGCCGATAAATTGTCTCAATTCACTACGTATTTCGGCGACGCCACGCTCATCAACACGCAGATGGAGCGATACAGGCGGGTGACGGTGGATGACGTGAACCGGTTCGTGCGAGAGCGACTGGTGCGGGAGAATCGCGCCTCCTTGCTGTACGTGCCGCAGGATGGTGGGATGGGTGCAGTGGGGGGCGACGCCGTCGTCGCAGCGACCGTGCAGGGGGAGGAGTGAGCATGGCAGGAGCAACGCGACCGGTTGCCGGGGCTCGGCGCCCGTACCGCTTTCCCGATACCGAGCGGCACGTGCTGGGCAACGGGTTGACCGTGCACGTGGCGCGCCTCGAACGGCTACCGGTGGCCACGGCCCTCTTCATGGCCGACGCCGGGGGGGAGTGCGACGACGTGGGGGGCGCGGGGGCGGCGGCATTGACGGCGGATGCGCTCGCGGAGGGAACGAAGCGGCGGGACGCCGTCGCGCTCACCGATGCGTTCGAGCGCCTGGGAGGGGAACTGGCGACCGGGGTGACCTGGACGTATGCGGAGTGCAGTACCACGGTGCTGTCGCCCCGGCTCGGGGACGCATTGCAGCTGCTGGCCGAGGTGGCATCGGAGCCGGCATTTCCCGAGAGCGAGGTGGAGCGCCTGCGGCAGGAGCGACTGGCCGAGCTGCTGCAGCAGCGAACGGAGCCGCGCGGCCTGGCGGACGACATGTTCGCGCGCTTCACGTTCGCCCCCGAAAGCCGGTACGCATGCGCGGAGGGAGGAGACGAGGCAACGGTGGGTGGGCTCACGCGCGCGTCACTGGCGGCCCACCACGCGAGGTTCATCGTGCCCCGGCGGAGCCGGCTCATCGTGACGGGAGACGTGGACCCCGGGCTGGTCGTGCAGCTGGCGGAGCAGGCGTTCGGGGGGTGGCAGGTGGAGGGAGGGACGGCACCGGAGATCGTGGTGGGGGCGGCCCATGCGGAGCGTGGCGTGCACCTGGTGGCCAAGGCCGACGCGCCGCAGTCGGAGCTGCGCATCGGGCACCTGTCGGTGCCGCGAACGCACCCGGACTTCCACGCGCTGTCGGTCATGAACGCGATCCTGGGAGGGCTGTTCAACTCGCGCATCAACCTCAACCTGCGCGAGCGGAACGCGTACACCTACGGGGCGTTCACCTCCTTCGACTGGCGCCGGCGCGCGAGCGCGTTCGAGGCGTCGACCGCAGTGCGGAGTGACGTCACGGCGGCTGCGGTGCGCGAGATCCTCGACGAGATCGACCGGATACGCGCCGAGCGCGTCAGCGCGAGCGAATTGTCGCTGGCGGTGGACTATCTCACGGGGGTCTTCCCGATCCGGTTCGAGACGACGGCGGCGATTGCCGATGCCCTGGCCATGCGCGAAGGCTTCGGGCTGCCGGACGACTACTACGACACGTATCGCGAGCGGATCGCCGCGGTCTCGGCCGATGACGTGCTTCGCGTCGCGCAAGCGCACCTGGAACCGGCGCGACTGCAGGTCGTCGCGGTGGGCGACGCGAAGGGAGTACGGGATTCGTTGGCCGCCTTGGGAGTGGGGGCAGTGCGGGAATACGATGCCCTGGGGCGCCCCACCTCCGAATGATGGCCGGTCGCTAATTAGTACCAGTTTCTTACCAACTATGGACAGTTCGTCACCGCGGCTGGCGTCCGCCCGCGTGTATTCGGGTCGCGTGCTGAACCTCGAGATAGACCGAGTGCGCTTCCCCGATGGCACGGAAGGGGAGCTGGAAATGATCCGGCACTCGGGGGCGTCGGCAGTCATCCCGTTCGCCAGCGACCCGGGCGGGGACGATCCGCAGCTCCTTCTGGTGCGGCAGTACCGATACGCGGCCGAGCGCTACCTGTACGAGATCCCGGCGGGGCGCCTGGATGCGGGGGAGTCGCCGCTCGAGTGCGCGATTCGGGAACTCAAGGAGGAAACCGGTTGCACCGCTGAGCGTGTCGAACCGCTGACGACGATCTATACGACCCCAGGGTTCACGGACGAGCGGATCCACCTGTTCATGGCGACCGGGCTCTCGATGGGTGAGAGCCAGCGGGAGGCCGACGAGTTCATCGAGGTGGTGAACTTCCCGCTGTCCGAGGTGCTGGCCATGATCGAGCGGGGAGAGATCGTGGACGGCAAGACGCTCGTGGCCATCCTGTTCGCGGCGGGCTACCGACTGGGGCGCTGAGAGGAGGTAGGGGTGAGGGGAGACGGAAACTGTCCAGAATTGGGGAACAGTCCCCTGTCACCCGGAGTGGACGGATCGGGATGCCGTGCCGAGGGGCAAGGTGACATGGGACACGGTAAGTAGTTGATTCTGTGGTAGTTATTCCAATGCCGGCCTGGCGGGATGGTGCGGCACGGGGTCTGCCCTGCAGGACAGTGGAACACGGGCGTGGGGCTGCCACCTTCGGCGTAGTACGATCCACCCAGCGAGACCAGCGAGGACACCCACCATGGCTGACGCGGCACTTCAATCGGCGCACCTCCCTGCCGGCGCTTCCGTCCGGGAGCGGCTTCGGCAGGTGGACGACGGCGAGGTGGTCAGCGCGTTCCTGGCGGGCGAGGAGCGGGCATTTCCGGAACTGGTGGACCGCTACCAGACACGCCTCCTGAACTTCATCTATCGCACGATCGGTGACCGCGAACGAGCCGAGGACCTGGTGCAGGAGGTCTTCATCCGCGTGTACCGTCACCTCCATCGCTTCGATCGGTCGAAGAAGTTCTCGACCTGGATCTACACGATCGCCTCCAACCTGGCAAAGAATGAGCTACGGAACCGGTCGCGGAACCCGCTGGTGCTGTTCCAGGCCATCAGGAAGAACTGGCAGGACGAGGACCGGCCGCTGCAGTTCGAGGATCCCGGATCGCGTCCGGACGACTTGTATCGCAAGCGGCACCTCCGAGACCTGGTCGAACAGTCTGTGGAGCAGCTTCCCGAGCATCATCGGCAGGTATTCATTCTCCGGGAGCTCGAGGGGAAGTCGTACGAGGAGATCGCCGAGATCACCGAGTGCAACCTCGGGACGGTCAAGTCGCGGCTCAACCGGGCACGCAACGCGTTCGCGGCCATCATCGCGCCTGGGCTGCTCTAGCCAGGGGAGTGGGACGGAGCCGTCCCACGGCGGGCCGAACAGCGGGGAAGCGACCCCCCACGGAAACTCCGTGGGGGGTTTCTCGTCCTCCTCCCAGGAGCGGGCTCTGGCATTCGGTGTCCACCGTGTGCAAAATGGGAACCCGATCGGGAGGGATGGGTACCCTCCTTCGCCTCCAGCCCTCGAGGTTCCGCGCGTCATGGACTGCAGGACGTTCCGCCGCAAACATCTCGCTTTCGTGGACGACACCCTTCCGGGGGTGGACGTCGTGGCGATGGAGCACCATCGCAGCGAGTGTCGGGCGTGCGCGCGACTCGATTCGGATGTGCGGCGAAGCCTGCTCCTGGTTCGGAACAACCTGCCCAGCATCCAGCCATCGGAAGAGTTTTCGCGGCGGCTCGCGCGGCGCCTCGAGACGGAGCGCCAGCGGCTCGCGGCCCCGGCCCCTCTCTTCCGCGGTCCCGGCATGAGCGGATTCGTTTCCATGTCGCTCGGACTGGTGGCGATCGGACTCATGGCCGTGGCGCTGATGGAGCGTCCGGACACGGGGCAGATCGCCCGGCTCCCAGGCGTCGTCATCCGTCCGGTCACGGCCGAGCAGGAGGTGCGGGGTCCGCTCCCCGTGGCGCCTCCGGCGTTCGTCGCGTCCGTGTCGACCGGAATGGCGGTGTGGCCGGCGCTCCTGATGATGGAGGAGGCGCAGCTGCGCTACGCCGACGCGGCGGAATCGGCGCCCGTGCGCGCGGTGAACTACCAGCCCGAGTCGCCGACGCGCTGAGTACACGTGCGTGCCGGGTTCGTGGCCGGCGGCAACGGGAGGGAGGGGGAGGGCGCGCTATATTGGGCCACCATGAGTGCCCAAGCGCTCCGCGACCTGCGGAAGGCCATCCACAACCAGACCTTCGCGCCCGCCTACTACTTCCACGGGGACGATGAATACCGGAAGGAAGGGACGGTGCGGCAGCTGATGGCCGGAGCCGTGGATCCCGCGACGCGCGACTTCAACTTCGACCTGCTGCGGGGGGCCGACGTCTCGGCGGAGCAGCTCGAGTCGGCGGTGAACACGCCACCGATGATGGCGGAGCGGCGGGTCGTGGTGGTGCGCGATGTCGGTGCGCTCAAGAAGGACGTGCGCGCGGGGCTCGACCGATACCTGACGCGGCCATCGAGTACCACCGTCCTGGTGCTGATCGCGACGGCGGGAGCGAAGGCGGACAAGGAGCTGGAGCGCGCGGGGGTGGCGCTCGCGTTCCCGGCGATGCGCGATCGCGAGGTAGTGGAGTGGGTGCTGGAGCAAGCCCGCGAGGTGCACGGCGTGACGTCGAGCGAGCGCGCGGCCGAGCTCCTCGTGGAGCACGTCGGCCCCGACACGGCGCAACTGGCGTCCGAGCTGGACAAGCTGGCCAGCTACACGCAGGGCGGGGCGATCGACGAGGTCGCCGTCCGCGAGGTGGTGGGTGTGCGGCAGGGGGAATCGCTGGGCGATTTCCTGGACCGGGTGGCCGAGCGTGACGTGGATGCCGCGCTGTCGCTGGTGGAGCACGTGTTGCTGCTGCCGAAATCCGGCCTGGTGCCGATCATCATGGCGCTGACGGCGCAGACGATGGCGATCGGGTGGGGCCGCCTGGCGCGCGACCGAGGGCTGCCGGCGCAGCGGCTGGAGGCCGAGTTCTTCGGGCTGTTGAAGGAGACGGGGGCATATCCGATGCGTCCGTGGGGAGAGGCGACGAAGTGCTGGGCGCGCAACGTCTCGCGCTGGGATTCGGCGAGCATCGACCAGGCGCTCGCGGCGCTGCTGGCGGCGGACCGTGCGGCGAAGGACACGCGCCTCTCCTCGGACGAACAGATGCTGGCCTCGCTGGTCTGCACCCTGTGCGTCCCCGCGCGGCACCACGCCGCCTAACGATCAATGCGACCATGATGCCTCGATTCCGCTTGCTTGCCGTTGCCGTCCTCGTGGGTGTCGCGCTCATGGCGGGCGCGGCGCAACCGGTCGTCGCCCAGGGGGGCGACTCGACGCTGGCGCGCGTGCAGCGCCTGGTGAACGCGGGGAACCGGTCGGGCGCGCGGCAGCTGGCGGATTCGCTGCTGGCCGCGGCGACGGAAGGGACGTCCGAATACGCCGAGGCGCTGTTCGCGCGCGCCTATGCCTCCAGCAGCGCCGCGGAGGCGGAGCGCGACTACCTGCGCGTGAGCGTGGAGTACCCGCTATCGGCGCGGGCCGAGGACGCGACGATGATGGTGGCGCAGCTCAAGCTGGCGCGCGGGGACCGGATCGGGGCGCGGCGCAATTTCGAGCGCCTGGTGCGCGAGCATCCCACCGGGGGGGTGGCGGGAAAGGCGGCATTCTGGGCCGGGCGACTGGCCGTCGAGGACGGTGACCTTGGCCGGGGGTGCGCCTCGCTGGCGGAGGCGCGCAGCCGGGTTTCGGCGGAAGACGTGGAGCAGCTGAACCAGATCGAGTACTACCTGCAACGGTGCACGCCGAGCGCGCTGGCTGGGGCGGCGGCGCGCGCGAAGGAGGAATCGACCGCGGTGGCGATGCCCGGGCGTGGCGGGCGTGACGTGCAGCGGCCGTCGGCGCCCGGGGCGGGAGGGGTGGAGGGGCGCGACGCGGGACGTGCCGCTCCACGCGATGGCGTGGCGCCGGGTGCCGCACGGCCGGCCACGGAGTACAGCGTGCAGGTGGCGGCGTTTCCCAAGCAGCGAGATGCCGAAGCGCTGGCGGCGGTGCTCAAGCAGCGCGGCTACGACGTGCGCGTGTGGGGGGAGAAGGCGCCGTTCCGGGTGCGGGTGGGGCGATACGCGACGCGCGAAGCGGCGGTGGCGGCGCAGGGACGGATGAAGGCGTCGCGCGTGAACGGGATCGTCGTGGAGGCGGAGAAGAAATGAGCCGCGACGGGACGCCGCTCATGCAGCAGTACCGGGACATCAAGGCGCGCCACCAGGAGGCGATCCTGCTGTTCCGGATGGGCGACTTCTACGAGATGTTCTTCGAGGACGCCGAGGTGGCGTCGCGGGTGCTGGGGTTGACGCTGACGAGCCGCAACAACGGCGGGGCGTCGGACGTGCCGCTGGCGGGGGTCCCGGTGAAGGCGGTGAACGACTACCTGCGCCGCCTGGTGCAGCAGGGGTTCCGGGTGGCGATCTGCGAGCAGGTCGAGGACCCGAAGCTGGCGAAGGGGATCGTGCGGCGCGAGGTCGTGGAGACGATCACGCCGGGCGCGGCATTCGCCGACGACCTGCTGGACGTGACGCGGAACAACTTCCTGTGTGCCGTGCACCGGGAGGGTGAGACGTTCGGGATCGCGGCGGCGGACGTGTCGACCGGGGCGTTCCACCTGGTGCTGGCCCCGGCCGCGGATGCGGGGGCGGCGCTGGCGCGGTTCGCGCCGAGCGAGGTGCTGGTGGCGAGAGGGACCTCGCTGGTGGGGGCGGCGGCGGAGCTGCACGCGGACGGCGCGCTGGTGACCGAGCGCGACGGGTGGGAGTTCGATCCGGCGGTGGCGCGCGACGAGCTGGCGCGGCACTTCGGGGTGCACTCGCTGGAGGGGCTGGGGGTGGGGACCGATGCGGGGGCAGCGGTGGGGGCAGGCGGGGCGCTGCTGCGCTACGTGCGCGAATTGCAGCCGGCGGGGATTCCGCACCTCACGCGCCCCACGCTCGAGCGGGCCGGCGGCGTGATGCCGCTGGACGAGATGACCCGCCGCAACCTGGAGCTGGTGGAGTCGCTGCGCGGGGAGAGCGACCATCCCAACGGGCGGGCCTCGGCGGAGCGGGCGGGGACGCTGCTGGGGGTGTTCGACCGGACGCAGACGCCGATGGGGGCGCGGCTGTTGCGGCAGTGGCTGCTGGCGCCGTTGCTGGACCGGGGGGCGATCGAGTCGCGCCTGGACGCGGTGGGAGCGCTGGTGCACGACGGGGTGGCGCGCGGCGCGCTGCGGGACGCGCTGGACGGCGTGCGCGACGTGGAGCGCCTGGCGAGCAAGGTGGCGGCGGCGCGGGCGACGCCGCGCGAGCTGGGGGCGCTGGGGAGCTCGCTGGCACAGCTGCCCCGGGTTGCCGCGGCGACCGCACACCTGGGCGACTACGGTGCGTTAGGCGTCATTGCGGCGCGGTGGGATGCGTGTGCCGACCTGGCCGAGGCGATCACCGCGACGCTGGTGGAGCGCCCGCCGACGGCGATCGGGGAGGAGGATGCGATCCGGGCCGGGGTCGATGCGCCGCTGGACGAGCTGCGGGCGCTGCGGGACGGGGGGCGCGATGCGATCGCCAACATCCAGGCGGCGGAGCGGGCGCGGACGGGGATCGCCTCGCTGAAGGTCGGCTACAACCGGGTGTTCGGCTATTACATCGAGATCACGAATGCCAACCGGCACCTGATTCCCGACGACTACCAGCGGCGGCAGACGCTCACCGGCGCCGAGCGATACGTGACGCCGGCGCTGAAGGAGTACGAGGAGAAGGTGCTGACGGCGACGGAGCGGATCGAGGCGCGGGAGCGCGAGCTGTTCGAGGGATTGCGCGCGCGCGTCGGGGGGGCGATCCGCCGGCTGCAAGACACGGCCGCGCTGGTGGCGCAGCTGGACGTGCTGGGGACGCTGGCCGAGGTGGCGGCGACGGAGCGCTACGTGCGCCCGGAGATCACCGAGGAGTTCGACCTGGAGATCGTCGGCGGGCGGCACCCGGTGGTGGAGCGGATGATGCCGCGCGACAAGTTCATCCCCAACGATGTGCAGCTGACGGAGGGGGCGCGGATGATCATCCTGACCGGCCCCAACATGGCGGGGAAGTCGACGATCCTGCGGCAGATCGGGCTGATCGTGTTGATTGCGCAGGTGGGGTCGTTCGTGCCCGCCAGCCGGGCGCGCATCGGGATCGTGGACCGGATCTTCACGCGCGTCGGGGCGAGCGACAACCTGGTGCGGGGCCAATCGACGTTCATGGTGGAGATGGCGGAGACGAGCGCCATCCTGCACACGGCGACCCGACGCAGCCTGGTCCTGCTGGACGAGATCGGGCGCGGGACGTCGACGTACGACGGCGTGTCGATCGCGTGGGCGGTGAGCGAGCACCTGCACGACCGGACGGGGGCGAAGACGGTGTTCGCGACGCACTACCACGAGCTGACCCAGCTGAGCGACGAATTAGATGCGGTACGCAACTTTAACGTCGCGGTGCGCGAGGTGGGGGAGCAGGTGCTGTTCCTGCACCGGCTACAGCCCGGAGGGGCGGACCGGTCGTACGGGATCGAGGTGGGGCGCCTGGCGGGGCTGCCGGAGGCAGTGATTGGGCGAGCGAGGGAGGTGTTGGCGCTCCTGGAAGGAGAGCAACTCGCGGAAGGGCTGATGCGCGAGACGGGAGACGGGAGACGGGAGACGGGAGTGGCGACACGCGGGGGGCGCGCGACGCCGGGGGCGCCACAGCTGTCCCTGTTCGCGCCTGAGCCGCATGCTGCCGTGACTCGCCTCAAGGCGCTCGACGCGAACCAGATGACGCCGCTCGAGGCGCTGCGCGTGCTGGACGAACTGGCGCGCCTGGCGCGCGAGGGGTAGCGGGGGCGGGTAGATTGCGCGGCATGTCCTTCGTGAACGGGTCCGTCCGCATGGCGTGGATGCGGGTCGTGGCGCTGGGGTCTTCGGCCGCGGTGGTGGCGGGGTGCCAGGGGGGAGCGGGGAGGGAGCGAGCGGGGGCGGTCACGCCGGACTCGCTTCCCGTGTTCGCCGGCGACTCGCTGCCGTTCCGGTATCCGCCTGGCCCGTATCTCCAGGGGATCCAGGACAACGTGACGCTGCGCCTGTACCTGGACGAATTCGGGCGCCCCGTCCCGGAATCGACGCGCATCGAGGAGCACGCGGCATTGGCGGCGTTCGACTCGTCGGCCCTGGCCGGGGCGAGGGAGCTCGTCTTCCGGCCGGCGATGAAGGATGGGAAGGCGATCCCGTTCGCGATCCTCTTCCCGGTCAAGTTCCGCGTGCCGGGCGGGGCTCCCATGCCCGGCGACGCGCCGGCCATCGTTCCGAAGCGTTAGGCACCCCTCACGACCTTTTCAGCGCCAGCGACATGACCGAGACCCTTGCCCAGCTCACCTCCCGCGTTCCCCGCAACCGGCAGCCGTTCGAGTCGGTGCTGGAGACGGTCGGGTGGACGCCGCTCATCCGGCTGACGCGCGTCACGCGGGGGATCCGCACGCCGGTCTACGGGAAGGCGGAGTTCTTCAATCCCGGCGGATCGGTGAAGGATCGCATCGGCCTCCCGATCATCGAGGAGGCGGAGCGCGACGGGCGGCTCAAGCCGGGCGGGGTGATCGTGGAGGGGACGAGCGGGAACACGGGGATCGGCCTGGCCATCGCGGCGGCGCTCAAGGGGTACCGCTGCATCTTCACGATGCCCGACAAGATGTCGCAGGAGAAGGTGCGGCTCCTCAAGGCGTTCGGAGCCGAGGTGATCATCACGCCGACCGCGGTGCCGGCGGACCACCCGGACAACTACGTGATGATGGCCCGGCGGATCGCCGCCGAGACGCCTAACGCGGTACTGGCCAACCAGTTCTACAACGACGCGAACCCGGCGGCGCACGAGGCGACGACGGGGCCGGAGCTGTGGGAGCAGACGGAGGGGCGGATCACGCACTTCGTGGCCGCCGCGGGGACGGGGGGGACGCTCACGGGCGTGGGGCGCTACCTGAAGTCGAAGAACCCGAAGATCCAGGTGATTGCCGGCGACCCACAGGGGTCGATCCTGGCCGAGTACTGGCGGAGCCACGGGGCCAGCAAGGTCGACGGGGCGCCGTACAAGGTGGAGGGGATCGGGCAGGACAAGGTTCCCGGGACGCTCGACATGGGGGTCATCGACGAGTTCCAGACGGTGGGCGACAAGGACGCGTTCGCGATGGCGCGCCGGCTCACGCGCGAGGAGGGGCTCTTCGTGGGGGGATCGGCCGGGTTGATCGCGCACGTGGCGCTGAACGTGGCGCGCCGGATCAACGACCCCGAGGCCCTGGTGGTGACGTTCCTGTGCGACACGGGCGAGCGCTACCTCTCGAAGCTGTACAGCGACGAGTGGATGCGCGAGAACCAACTGCTGGAGGCGGACAAGGCGACGATCGCCCAGGTGATCAACGTGAAGCCGGGCGGGGTGCCGGTGATGGTGAGCACCGCGCCGGGGGCCCCGGTGCGCCAGGCGTTGCGGCTGATGACGCTGCACGATGTGTCGCAGCTCCCGGTGATGGACGGCGCCGTGTGCGTGGGGTCGGTCACCGAGCACACGCTCACCGCGAAGGCGCTGGAGAACCCCAAACTGCTCGATGCCTCCGTGGGTGACGTGATGGACGCGCCGTTCCCGATCATCGACGTGAACACGCCGGCCGACAACGTGGCCAAGCTCCTCTCGAAGGCCAATCCGGCCGTCCTCGTGCAGTCTCACGGCCAGGTGCAAGCGATCGTGACCCGGGGAGACCTGCTGCAGTTCCTGATGGCGAGATGAGGGGCATGCGACGGGAGACGGGAGACGGGAGACGGGAGTCGGGGCGATGAGAATCACGGTGCTCATGGGGGGGACTTCGTCCGAGCGTGACGTGTCGCTGGCGTCCGGGCTGCGCGTCGCGCAGGCGCTGCGCACGCGCGGATACGACGTGGTCGCGGTGGATACGGCCCGGGGGGTGCTGACGGCGGGGGACGAGCGGGCGCTGCTGGAAGGAGGGAGGGTGGTGAAGACCGTCCCGCCCGACGTGCAGGCGCTGGCGCGGATGAATCGTGCGCTCCCGAAGACGCTCGACCATCTCGGCGACTCCGAAGTGATCGTCCTGGCGCTTCATGGGGGGACCGGGGAGGATGGGACGATCCAGGCGCTGCTGGACCTGACCGGGATTCCCTATACCGGGAGCGGGCACCTGGCGAGCGCGCTGGCGATGGACAAGGATCTCTCGAAGCACCTGTTCGAGCGTGCCGGGGTCCCGACTGCTGGGTGGCTGATGGCGCCGGCGACGGCGGATGAGGTGGGGCGCGAGCTGGGGTTCCCGGTGGTCGTCAAGCCGAGCAAGCAGGGGTCGACGGTGGGGCTCACGCTGGTGCGAACGCCGGAGCTGCTGCAGGAGGCGATTGCCGAAGCGTTCCGGCACGACGACGAAGTGATGATCGAGGCGTTCGTTCCGGGGCGGGAGTTGACGGTCGGCATTCTCGGGGGGGACGCGCTGCCGGTGGGGGAGATCATCCCGGTGAAGGAGCTGTACGACTACGAGTGCAAGTACACGCCCGGGATGGCGGTGGAGATCTTTCCCGCGGAGTTGACGGCGGAGCAGACGGCCGAGGTGCAGCGCCTGGCGCAGCGCGCCTACGCGGCGCTCAAGCTGCGGGGGTGCGCGCGGATCGACTTCCGGATGACGCCCGCGGGCGATTTCTACTGCCTGGAGGCGAACACCTTGCCGGGGATGACGGAAACGAGCCTAATTCCGCAGGCGGCGGCGGCGGCCGGGATGTCGTTTCCCGAGCTGTGCGACCGCATCGTGCAGTTGGCATACTCGACCAGGGATTCGAGGTAAATGGGGACCAGGGGAGTTCAGGCCGCCGCGCTCGCGGGGGTACCGATCGCGATCCAGCGCCAAGGGGTATGGGCCGGGCGGCGCCAGCTGTTCATCCGCTTTGCCGGTCCGGCGGAGACGGCGACGATGTACACCGCGGAGGTGCTGGCACGCGAGGTGGCACGGGGACTGAGCCGGTCGCCAGTGCACTCGGTGTGCATCTCGGGGCGGGATGCCCTGGGGAACGGACCGTTCCTGGAGGGGGCGCTGGAGGTGATGGCGCTGAAGACGCCGGTGATGGTGGACACCGATGGGCAGCGCCCTGAAGCGATTGCCGGGCTTCATCCGTATGTACAGATGGTGCAGGTGTCGCTCGAGGCGTCGCTGACGGACGCCGTGCTGGAGCGGGCCATGGAGACCATTCGGGCCGCGGCGCGTGTGGGGAGCGCACATGCGGTGGCCATTGCCGGGACCGACGAGGCGAGTGACGCCGATTATTTGCGGATCGTCGAGAAGACGCACGCGGCGAGCCCTGCGGCGCGCATCGTGATGCATCCTGGCCCGGCGACCGAGCGGGGGATGATGGACCGGCGTTGGAGCGTGCTGGTCGAGCACGCCATGGGGCTGCACCCGGACGTTCGGGTGGCGTACAGGCTGAGCGGTCCGGCGACGATTCGCTGAAGGAAGGCCGGCGGAGACGCCGGTGGGAGCACGCGGGCGGAACAGTTGCCCGGGCTCCGCGATAGATATAGCAGGAGAGTCACCCGTTCGCCGCGCCGGAGCCGATGGACGTCCCGTACACCGACGAGATCGAGTATCCCCGCCTAACGAGGGCGGTGCAGTGGTTGATCGCGATCAACGTCGCGATCTACTTCCTGCAGTTGACGGTCGTTGGCGCGCACAACATGCTGCCGGCGCTCGGCTTCCAGGCCGACGGGGTGTCGCGCTCGTGGTGGACGATCGTGACGTACATGTTCGTGCACGGGGGGTTCTGGCACCTGGCCCTGAACATGTACACGCTGTACCTCTTCGGGCCGCGCGTGGAGCATGCGTGGAGCGCGGGGGAGTTCACGCGCTATTACCTCCTGTGCGGGCTGGGGGGGTGGTTCTTCCACCTCCTGTTCGCGCGCGAGTCGCTCCTGATCGGCGCGTCGGCCGCCGTGCTCGGGGTGACGCTGGCGTACGCGACGCGGTGGCCCGACGACGAGGTGTTCCTGTTCGGCGTCCTGCCGCTGAAGGTGAAGTGGATGGTGGCGCTGATGGTGGTGGTGAACCTGATGGGCGGGATGGCCGAGAGCCACGGCGGGGTCGCCTACCTCGCACACCTGGGGGGGCTGGCTGCGGGGTGGTTGTACCTCCGCACCGCGTCGGGGAGTGCGGGGCTGGATCGCTTCAAGCAGCGCGTCTCGCAGCTTCCCGACCTGCCCGACGAGACGCCGCGTGCCATTCCGCGCTCCATGCCGCGAGCCCGCGAGAAGGGGAACGAGATCGACGCGATCATCGCGCGCAGCAACGCGGTCGTTTCGCGGCGCCCTGCGTCGCAGGTCCCCCCGGTGAGCCCGAAGGGAGGGACGCGAATGAGCGACATCGACCTGGTGCTGGACAAGATCTCGCAGCAGGGGATGGAGAGCCTGACGAGCGACGAGAAGCGGTTGCTCGAGGAGATGTCGCGGGAGTTGCGCGACGGGGCGTAGCGGGCACCGAGACCGGCGCGCGCGCACGAGACCTTCATGGCATGGAAAAGAAGAGCCCCCCGGTTGTACCGGGGGGCGAGTGCCGTCGCGCCGTTCTCGCGTCGGCAGCGGCCGGCGCGAAGCGCGCCAACCTGAAAACCAAGGTACGGTCGGGTTCCGGACCTGTCCATAGTTCTTGACGGGTGCAATTCGCGCGGGGTCACGAACCGGGGGGACGCCGGCGGCACGACATCGCACGCCTACGCTCGTCGATACACCACCGATGAGAGAACGCACATCCGGTCACGTCCGTCGTGTGCGCCAGGGCGTGTCGGCATGCACTCGTCGTAGTACCCCGGCCCTACCCCGGAGATCGGCGGGGTGCCAGCTTTCGCCTCATGCCGCAGCCTGAATTGCTCGAGACGTTTCCGAACCCCTATCCGGGACGGAACTACGAGATCTTCATGACGACGCCCGAGTTCACGTCGCTCTGTCCGATCGGTGGGATCGAGACGGATGCGGCGGAACTCGCGCTCCTCAAGGGCGGAGCGCCGGACTTCGCGACGATCAACATCAGCTACGTCCCGGACCAGGTCTGCCTGGAGCTGAAGAGCCTGAAGCTCTACCTCTGGAGTTTCCGCAACGACGGGATCTTCTACGAGCGGGTGGTGAACCGGATCCTCGACGATCTCGTGGTCGCGGCGTCGCCGCGGTGGATGCGGGTGGTGGGAGACTTCAACGTGCGGGGCGGGCTGAAGTCGATCATCACCGCGGACCACGGGACGCGGCCGGCGCCGTAGCGCCGGGCGCACGCCCCAGCCGCGGTCGCGCCCCGGCGTTCCCGCTGGGCAAGGCCGCGGCTATCTCGCGACGTCCTTCACGTCCAGCACCGTGATCTCGCCGAGGGCCAGGGCCTCGACCGAGGGACGGACCCTGGTGATGTCGCCGACCACGACCACGGTGGCCTGATCAGGCGTGAGGTAGCGGCGGGCCACGCGCTGGACATCGGCGGCCGAGACCGCGCGCACCTTGCGGGCGTAGTCGGCGAGGGCCGAGAGGGGGAGGCCGAAGAGGGCGAGCTGGGACACGGTGCTGGCCACCTGCGTCGTGCTCTCGAGGGAGCCGGGGAGTGCGAGCTCGACGTAGGCCTTGGCGCGCTGCAGTTCGTCGTTGGGGACGAGGTGATCGCGGACGCCGCGCAGCTCCCGGAAGAACTCGACCAGCGAGGAATCCGTGACGTTGGTCCGCACGGCCGCCGAGGCGACGAAGGGTCCCGGGGCGCGGCGGAAGGTGAAGCGCGAGCTGGCGCCGTAGGTGTAGCCCTTGTCCTCGCGCAGGTTCATGTTGAGCCGCGACGTGAAGGAGCCGCCGAGGAGGGTGTTCATGACCATGAGCGGCGCGTAGTCGGGCGAGAGGCGGTCGACGCCGGGCCAGCCGATATGGATGACCGACTGCGCGGCGGCGGGCTTGTCGACGAGGAAGACGCGGGTCCTGGCCTGGTGGAGGGGGGCAACGGTGACGGGGGGCGCAGTCGCCACCGGCGCCTCCGCGCGCCAGTCGCCGAAGCGTGGTTGCAGCTGCGCACGCAGCTCGGCCTCGGCGATGTCGCCCACGACGACGAAGCGGGCATTGGCCGGCGCGATGGCGCGGCGGTAGAAGGCGCGCGCGGCGGCGCTGTCGAAGGCCGCGACCGAGGCGGAGTCGCCGCCGGCACTGTGGTGGTAGGGGTGGCCGGCGGGGAAGACGATCGCGTTGAAGGCGAGGTCGGCGAGGGCGTTGGGCTGGTCGCGCTGCTGGAGGAGGGCGGCGAGCCGGAGGTCGCGCTGGCGCCGCACCTCGGCGGCGCTGAAGGTGGGGCGGCGGATGACGTCGGCGAGCAGGTCGAGCGCGGGACCTAACGAGCGTACCGGAACCTTGAGCGAGACGAAGAGACGGTCCCAGTCGGCGCCGGTCTGGAGCGAGGCCCCCAGGTAGGCGAGCTCGGACTGGAGGGTGGCCGCGTCGCGCGCGCCGGCACCCTCGTCGAGGAGGTTGGCGGTGAAGGCGGCGATGCCAGGGGTGGCACCGTCGAGGCGCGAGCCGCCGTCGAACGAGGCGATGACCTGCACCAGCGGGAGCTCGCGCTGCTCGACGACCGTGACGCCGATGCCGTTGGCGAGGCGGCTGGCGTGGACCGCCGGGACGGTGAGCGGGGCCGGGGCGCCCAGCGTGGGCGGGCGCTCCCGCACGAAGTCCTGGCCGATGGCCGGGCGAGCGGCAACGGCGATGCCGAGGAGGGCCGCGACGACTCCGGCCGCTGGGGTGAGGACGAGGCGGCTCATTGCACGCCCTCCCGGGTAGCGGCGAGTTCCTTCCGTCCCTTGGGAACGATGCTGAGCATGACGCGCGGGGCGACGAGGTAGTGCGACACGACGCGCTTGATATCGTCGGTCGTGACCGCGCGATGACGGTCGAGGTCGCGCTGGAAGTAGTCGGGGGTTCCGGTGAAGTAATAGTACTCGTTGAGCTGCTCGGCCTTGGCGTTCACGAATTCCAGGCGATTGAGGAAGCCCGACTCGATGGCGTTGCGCGCCTGCTCCAGCTCGCGGGGGGTGGGTCCGTCGGCCGCGAGGCGCCGGAGCTCCCGGTCGATGGCATTCCTGATGGCATCGAGCGCGATGCCCGGGCGGGCGGTGGCGATGATGCCGAAGTCGCCGTCGAGCTTCTTGGAATCGTTGGACGCGTAGACGTCCTTGGCCAGCTCCTGGTCGTACACGAGGGCGCTGGTGAGGCGGCTGTTGCGGGCGCCGGTGAGGAGGTAACGGGTGACGTTGAGCGCGGCGTCGTCGGCGTGGTATTGCGGGACGGCGTGCCACGCCAGGTAGAGGCGCGGCAGTTGCACCTGGTCTTCCGCGACCATGGCCGTGTCGCGCGGGGCGAAGGCGCGGGGGGCGGGACGGGTGATGGCGGGGCCGCGCGGGATGTCGGCGAAGGCCTGGCGGACGGCGCGGCGGACCGAGTCGGCTCGGACGGCACCGGCCACTACGATGACGGCGTTGTTCGGGGCGTAGTAGCGGCGGAAGAAGTCCTTGACGTCGTCCAGCGACGCGGCCGAGAGGTCGGCCATGGAGCCGATGACCGGCCAGGAGTAGGGGTGCCCGGCAGGGTAGAGGGCGGGGGCGAGGAGGTCCTCGGCGATGCCGTAGGGCTGGTTATCGACGCCCTGGCGGCGCTCGTTCTTCACGACCTCGCGCTGGGCGTCGACCTTGGCGCTGTCCATCGTTGGGAGGAGCCATCCCATGCGATCGGCCTCGAGCCAGAGCATGAGCGGGGTGGCGTTGGAGGGGCCCCACTCGTAGTACGAGGTCCGGTCGTTGTTGGTGGTGCCGTTGTTGCTGGCGCCCGCCGACTCGAGGAGGCGGTCGAACTGGGGGTATGGGGCGTGCTGTGACCCCATGAACATCAGGTGCTCGAACAGGTGGGCGAAACCGGTGCGGCCCGGCTTTTCGTCACCAGAGCCCACGTGGAACCAGACGTTGGTGGCCACCGTCGGGACCGAATGGTCCTCGTGGACGATGAGGGTCAGCCCGTTGGGGAGGGTGTCCACCGTGACCGGGACGCGAAGGCGCGAGGACGGCGCCTGGGCCGCGAGGGGGACGGCGAGGGCCATCGCGGCGAGGAGGGACGAAACCGGGATGTGTCGCACAGGCATGGTTCGCATGAGGGCGCTCGGCGGCATGTGGACGCCGATATGATATGGTGATATAACGGGGGAGGGTGGGGGAAGTGCCAGTACGCGCCCAAACACGGTGGAGTTTGGGCGATCGCGAAACCATGACATTTGGGGGGCAATGAGTTCGCCGGCCGGTGAGACGTACCTGGATGCGCTGTTCGAGGCCTCACCGATCGGGATGGCGGTCTTCGACTCGTCGCTGCGCTACGTGCGGATCAACCGTGCGCTCGCGGAGATGAACGGGGTGGCGGCGGCCGAGCATATCGGGCGGACCATGCGCGAGGTCATTCCGGAGCTGGCGCCGACGGCCGATCCGATCCTGCGCCGGGCGCTGACGTCGAGCGAGGGGATCCATCGCATCCCGGTGAGCGGGGAGACGCGGGCGCAGCCCGGGGTGGAGCGGCACTGGATCGCGAGCTGGCTGCCGATCGAGGTGCGGGGAGAGCGGGGGGTGGCGTTCTTCGTGGAGGAGCGGACGGAGCAGGTGGCAGCCGAGCGGGCGCTGCGGGCGAGCGAGTTGCGCTTTCGCGGGATGAGCGAGGCGGCGCCGTTAGGCATCTTCCTGACCGACGTCGACGGGAACGTCGTGTACTCCAACCCGGCGGCGCAGCGAATGCTGGGACGCTCGGCGGAGGAGTTGCAGGGCGATGGATGGACGCGGGTGGTGCATGTGGACGATCAGGAGGCGCTGTTCCGGCGGGTGGAGGAGGGGCGGGCGTCGGGGGGGACATTCATGTTCGACGTGCGGGCGACGCGCGCTGACGGGACGCTGGTGTGGGGCGAGATCGTGTCGCAGGTCTTGTTCGACGGCGAGCGGCCGGTGGGACGCGTGTCGCTGATGACCGACGTGACCGAGCGTCGCCGGATGCTGATGGCGTTGCACGAGAGCGAGGATCTGTTCCGCGAGCTGTCCGAGAACGTCGACGCCGTGTTCTACATCGCGCGCCCCGAATCGAGCCAGGTGGACTTCGTGAGCCGAGGCTTCGAGACGATCTGGGGGCGATCGCCCGATGAGCTGCGCCGCAACCCCCGCATCTGGCTGGACGCGATCCATCCCGACGACCGCTCGCGGGTGGTGGAGGCCTTCGAGCGCGACCGGACGACCTTCCGCGCCGAATACCGCGTGGTGCGCCCCGATGGCGCGATGCGCTGGATCTCGGACCGGAGCTTTCCCGTGCGCAACGCGGCGGGGGAGGTGGTGCGGATCGCGGGAGTGGCAACCGACGAGACGACGCGCCACACGCTGGAGGCGCAGCTGCTGCAATCGCAGCGCATGGAGAGCATCGGGCGGCTGGCGGGCGGGGTGGCGCACGACTTCAACAACCTCCTGACGGTGATCCTGAGCCATGCGGCGTTCGCGCGCCAGGACCCGTTGCACGCCGATGAAGACCTGACGGCGGTGACGCGGGCCGGGGCGCGGGCGGCGGAACTGACCCGCCAGCTGCTGGCCTTTGCGCGGCGGCAGGTGATCGAGCCGCGCGTGGTGGACCTGAATGCGCTGACGACGCAGACCGACCGCATGCTGCGCCGGCTGATCGGGGAGCACGTGGAGCTCGTGACCGAGCTGGAGCCGGAGCTCTGGCCCGTGAAGGTGGACCCGGCCCAGATGGAGCAGGTGCTGGTGAACCTCGCCGTGAATGCACGCGATGCGCTTCCCGGGGGCGGGACGGTGACGATCGAGACGGCGAAGGTGACGTTGGATGAAGGGTACGCCGCGACGCATGCCGACGTGGCGCCCGGGGACTACGTGATGCTGGCGGTGAGCGACAACGGATCGGGGATCGACCCGGCGCTGTTGCCGATGATCTTCGAGCCGTTCTTCACGACGAAGCCGAGCGGGATGGGGACGGGGCTCGGGCTGGCGACGTGCTACGGGATCGTGCGGCAGGCGGGCGGGCACATCTGGGCGTACTCGGAGCCGGGCCAGGGGGCCACGTTCAAGGTGTACCTGCCGCGGGCACATGGCGTCCCCGGCGAGGCGGCACCGGCAGCGACGATGGGACAGGTGCGCGGGGACGAGACCGTGCTGCTGGTGGAGGATGATGCGTCGGTGCGGGCGATTGCCGCGCGTGCGTTGCGTGCGCACGGCTTCACCGTGCTGGAAGCGGGAGATGGTGTGCAGGCGCTGGAGGTGGCGCGGGGGTACGGGGGGGAGATCCACGTGGTGGTGACCGACGTCGTGATGCCGCGGATGGGAGGGAAGGAGCTGGCGGCCAGGCTGGCAGAGGAGCGCCCGCGGACGCGCGTGCTGTTCGCCTCGGGGTACACGCGCAACGCCATCGTGCACCAGGGGGTGCTGGAAGTGGGGCGCAACTTCCTGCAGAAGCCGTACGTGCCGGCGACTCTCGCGCAGAAGGTTCGGGAGGTGCTGGACGCGCCCGAGGCGGAGGGGTCAGGAGCCTAACGACGGCGGCGCGGGTCCGCGTCGAGATTGCGCACCGGAGCTCGGGAGCGATCGGTTACGGGATCGGCTTCAGGGGGATCGCCTGCAGGGGGATGGGCTGCAGGATCGTCGCCGGGTTCACCCCCGAGATCAGGTCCCGAAACCACCCGGTGCGGCTGGCTCGCCACGCCGAGTCAGGGCGTGAGTCCTGCGAGACTCAGGATGAGGAGGAGCACGACCACGGAGGCGATGGCCACGTAGAGCCTGTCGCGCTGGATGGCGAAGGCGCCGAGGAGAAGTACGACGCGGGCGATGGGGGTGAGGAGGAGGATGAGGAGCCCGAACTGGATCCAGGCGCGCGGGTGCAACGATGCGGCGCCCCGCACGATGCCAGCCACGGTGCGCAGGTTGGCGGGCTCGCCGCGGAAGGTGCCGAAGGCGGGGGTGGCGGCGCCGTAGCGCGCGAGGTAGAAGAGCGCGGCGACGGCGACGATCGCGCCGGCGATGACGACGCCGGCTTGCAGGACGCGCCCGATGAACTGGTCGATGCGCTCGTCGCTGAGGCGTGTGGGGGGAGTCGTCACTCAGAGGCCTCCGGTTATCCCCTTGTAGAGCATCTGCAGGGCGAGGGCGACGATGACGAGGCTGAAGACCTTGCGAAGGATGCGGGCCTGGACGCGCACGAGGAGGCGGGCACCGAGGGTGGCGCCGACCAGGACGCCGAGCATGACGGGCATGGTGATGCCGGGGTCGAGGTAGCCGCGCTGCAGGTAGACACCGGCGCTGGCCGCGGCGGTGACCCCGATCATGAAGTTGCTGGTGGTGGTGGAGACCTTGAACGGGAGGCGCATGGCGCGGTCCATGGCGAGGACCTTGAAGGCGCCGGAGCCGATGCCGAGGAGCCCCGATAGGACGCCAGCACCGAGCATGAGGGAGAAGCCGAGAGGGACGTTCTGGACGCAGTAGGGGCGCTCGCCTTGCTCCGTGGGGTAGGTGGAGTTGAGGCGGAGGCGAGCGCCCAGCGACGTCGGCGGGCAGTCCTCCTGGATCTCGGGCGCGGCGTGCGTGGAGTGGAGGGCGGAGAAGAGGAGGACGACGCCGAAGATGACGGCGATGGTGGAGGGGGAGATCCACCCGGCGACGAAGGCGCCGAGGAGGGCGCCAACGGTAGTGGCGACCTCGAGGAGCATGCCGACGCGGACGTTGGCGTAGCCATCGCGGACGTAGGCGGCGGCCGAAGCGGACGAGGTCGCGATAACGGCGACGAGGGAGGCGCCGATGGCGTAGCGGAGGTCGACGCCGAAGGCGAGGGTGAGGAGGGGGACGATGACGACGCCTCCGCCGAGGCCGGTGAGCGCGCCGAGCATGCCGGCGGCAACGGAGCCGAGGGCCAGGAGGAGGGTGAAGGTGAGGATCGTCATCCGCTGGAGAATGGTGTCGCGACGCCGGTCTGGGCAGTGTACGAGGGTGGGTGCGTCAGGGAAATTCCTGCAGCGCCTGGCCACGATCCGCATCCGTTTCGCGATCCGCGCACGCATCGTCATGTGACGGCTGGAGCCGCCGCGCCGCACCTGCTACGTTACAGGCGTCGCCCGATGAAACCCATGCCGATCCTTCGCCGACTCGCCGCGTGCGTGTTCGCTGCCCTGCTGCTGTTGCAGTCGGTGCAGGCGAGCGAGGTCGTGTGCATGGGAATGGCGGACGTCGCGGCCGCAGGCGCTGCGCCGATGTCGGAGACGACGCACATGGCCGCGCACGGCGCGCCGCAGGATCGCCACCGCGACGACTGTCCCGACCGGGACGCGGCGCGGTCGTGCACCTCGATGCTTGCCTGCGCCCCACTCGCCGCGCTCCCCTCCTCGGCGTGGGTGTCGCTTCCCGACCAGGGCGATCCGGGAATAGTCGCGCCGCACCTCGTGCGGCCACCGACGAGCATTCGCGCCCCGGAGCTCCCCCCACCGCGAGCCTGACCTCCTCGCAAACGTCTGCCCGTTGCCCACGCTGAGTCGTGGGCGCGCGCGCCATTCGTTCCGCGTGCCGGCATTCCGCCCTGCACGATCTCGAGAGGACAGGATTTCATGTACCGACATGTTTGGGCGGCCTGCCTGGTCGCCACCATTCGCGCGCTCCCCGCGTAGGCGCAAACGCCGACTGGGGAGCGACTCGGCGACTATTATCGCGCCGCCGGCCTGGCGAACCCGCGTGTGGCGGCGGCCCAGGCGCTGGCACGCGCGGCGGCGTCGCGCGTGGCCGGGGCGCGCCGGCCACCGGACCCGGAGCTGCAGCTCGGCTTCATGAACCGCACCCTGCCCGGGCTGGCGCCGATGCCCCTGGTGGGGATGACGCAGCTGCAGCTGATGCAGATGATCCCCACGGGAGGCAAACTCTCCCTTGCAGGGCGCGCGGCGGCGGCGCAGGCATCGGCCGCCAGCGCGAGGTCGGAGGACGCCGCGTGGGACGTCCGGAGCCAGGTCGCCATGGCGTACTACGACCTGGCGGCCACCGACCGGAGCCTGGACGTCGCGCGCGAGACGCTGCGGTTGCTGCAGGATGTCGCCAGCACGGCCGAGGCGATGTATCGCGTGGGGGAGGGACGCCAGGCGGATGTCCTGCGGGCCCACGTGGAGATTGCGCGAATGGCGGAGGACACGCTGCGCATGCTGGCCATGCGCGTGAGCATGGCCGCCAGGCTCAACGCGCTCCTGGACCGTGACGCCGCGACGCCGGTGGGTCGTGTGGAGCTGCCGCGATTTCCCGAGGCCGTCCCCTCGCGTGACTGGCTGGACTCGATCGCCACCCGGCAGCGCCCCATGGTGCGCGCAGGGGTCGAGGAGGTGCGCGCGGCCGAGGCGAGCGAGACGCTGGCCCGGCGCGAGCTCATCCCCGACCTGCAAGTGGGGATCCAGTACGGCACGCAGCGCGCCTCAGCGCTGGACGGGATGGGCGGGGGCGGGCGCGAGCACATGGCGAGCCTCATGATCGGCGCCTCCATCCCGGTCTTCGCGCGCTCGCGCCAACTGGAGATGCGCAGCGAGGCGGCCGCCATGCGCCAGATGGCGGCGGCGGATCTTGCCGCGATGCGCGCGGAGACGCGGGGGCGCATGGGCGAGGCACATGCCGCGCTGCAGCGCGCGCGGCGTCTCGCCGCGCTCTATCGCACCGAGATCCTCCCGCAAGCGGAAGCGGCCGTGGCCTCGGCGCTCGCTGCCTATCGCGTGGGGAGCGTGGACTTCATGACGCTCCTCGACAGCCGCATGAGCGTGAACCGTTACCGCCAGGAGCTGGTCACGCTCGAGTCCGAGCAGGGGAAGGCGTGGGCCGAGCTGGAGATGCTCAGCGCCCGCGAGCTCCTCGATCCCGACACCGTCGCCCCCGACGACACGGGGCCGAACCCGAACGTGCGTCGCCCCGGCGATGCGCCCGCACCAGGAGGTGCACGATGACCGGCGAGACCAATCGCGCCTTGCATGCGGCGGGGGCGCGTTCGAGTGGCCCGCGCCCCGTGGCCAGGGGGGCGATCTACGGAGGGATCGTGCTGGCGACGCTCGCGGGCGTCTACTTCGCGACCCGCGGGACCAGCGCCCCGACACCGGCGGCGGGGGGACACGATCACGGTGCCATGGCGGCGTCGGGGGGAGCGGCACAGCCCGTCATGCTCACGCCGGAGCAGGAACGGCGAATCGGCGTGACCTACGCCGTCGCGGACGTGGGCCCGTTCGGGCACGACATCCGCACCGTGGGGCAGGTGACGTACGACGAGACGCGGCTGAGTGCCATCAGCCTCAAGGTCGACGGGTGGGTCGAGCGCCTCCTGGTGAATGCCACCGGGCAACCGATTGCCGCAGGGGAGCCGTTGTTCGCGCTGTACTCTCCGATGCTGGTTCAGGCGCAGGAGGAGTTGCTGCTGGCGAAGTCGCTGCAGGGCAAGCTGTCGGATGCCGCGGCGGGGGCGCGCAACAATGCCGACGAGCTGCTCGAGTCGGCGCGGCGGCGCCTCGCGTACTGGGACGTGCCGGACGCGGAGATTCGGGAGATCGAGCGGTCCGGCCAGGTGCGCAAGTCGATCACCCTGTACGCGCCGACCAGCGGCTACGTGATCGAGAAGAACGTGGTGGCGGGGCAGAAGGTCATGGCCGGCGATGCCCTGTATCGCGTGGCCGACCTTCGCGAGGTGTGGGTGGAGGGGGAGGTGTTCGAACAGGACCTGGCAGACGTTCGCGTCGGGTTGACGGTGCACGCCGACTTCCCCGCCCTTCCCGGGGAGCATCGCATGGGGCGGATCACCTTCGTGTATCCGACCATCAGCCCGGAAACGCGCACGGCGCGCGTGCGCGTGGTGCTGGCGAACGCGGACGCCCGGCTCAAGCCCGGGATGTACGCGACGGTTCGCATCGTGGGGGCGACGCGCCCCCAGGTGCTGACGGTGCCGCGGGATGCCGTGCTCTCGACCGGCGAGCGCCACGTGGTCTTCGTGCGCGAGGCGTCGGGGATGCTGGTCCCGCGCGAGGTGGCGATCGGGAGCGCCAACGACGAGCGCATCGAGATCCTGCGCGGGATCGCGGCCGGCGACACGGTGGTGGCCTCGGCGACGTTCCTGGTGGACGCCGAGTCGAACCTGGGCAAGGCGTTGGGCGGCATGGGGAACATGCCGGGGATGGAGCTGCAGACGCCGCCCGTGCCGCTTCCCATGCGGGAGACGCCGTCGCGGGGGACGCCGGGGGGCGGGGCGCCGCCAAGGGCGAAGGGCGCCGATACGTCGCATGCGGGCCACGAGATGCCGGCGATGGATCACTCCGGGCACCGGCAGTAGGGAGGGACCCATGCTCAAGCGCATCATCAGCTGGTCGACCGCGAACGTCCTCATCGTCACGATCTTCACCGTCGGCCTGGCCATCGCCGGAGTGCAGGCGCTGCGTCGCACGCCGCTGGAGGCGCTCCCCGACCTGAGCGACGTGCAGGTGATCGTGCAGGCGGACTACAACGAGCAGGCACCGCGGATCGTCGAGGACCAGGTCACGTATCCCATCGCCGCGGAGATGCTCAAGGTTCCCGGGGCGCAGACGGTTCGCGGCTATTCGTTCTTCGGCGTCTCCTTCGTCTACATCATCTTCGAGGACGGCACCGACCTGTACTGGGCGCGCAGCCGCGTGCTGGAGTACCTCAACGGGATCCAGGGGAAGCTCCCGCCCAGCGTCACGCCGTCGTTAGGCCCCGACGCCACGGGGCTTGGCTGGGTGTACCAGTATGCCCTGGAGGACACCAGCGGCCGCCTGAACCTGGCGCAGCTGCGCGGCGTGCAGGATTGGTACCTCCGCTATGCCCTCACGGCCGTCCCCGGCGTGGCCGAAGTAGCGAGCATCGGCGGCTTCGAGAAGCAGTATCAGGTGGACATCGACCCGACCAAGCTCCTGGCCTACGGCATTCCCGTCACGCGCGTGATGAGCGCGCTGCAGGCGGCCAACAGCGACGTGGGGGCGATGACGATGGAGCTGTCCGAGCGCGAGTACATGGTGCGCGGGCTCGGCTACCTCAAGTCGCTCGCCGACATCGAGAACGTGGTGGTCGGGGCGACGGCGTCGGGGACGCCGATTCGCGTGGCGGAGCTGGGGCGCGTGTCGGTGGGCCCCGCGATTCGTCGCGGGATCGCGGAGCTGGATGGGCGAGGCGACGCCGTGGGCGGCATCGTCGTGATGCGATTCGGCGAGAACGCCCTGACGACGATCGAGCGGGTGAAGGCCAAGCTGGCGGAGGTGCAGTCGGGGCTGCCGCCCGGCGTCGTCGTGCGACCGGTCTACGACCGGAGCGCGCTCATCGAGCACGCCATCGACACCCTGACGTGGAAGCTGCTCGAGGAGTCGCTCATCGTGGCGCTGGTGTGCGTCATCTTCCTGCTGCACGCGCAGTCGGCGCTGGTGGCGATCCTGACGCTCCCGATCGGGATCCTGATCGCCTTCCTCGCGATGCGCATGGTGGGGGTGGGGGCGGACATCATGTCGCTGGGCGGGATCGCCATCGCCATCGGCGCCATGATCGACGCCGCCATCGTGATGATCGAGAACATGCACAAGCATCTCGAGCATGCGGCGCGGCCGGACGCCGACGGGGCGGGCGGCCGCTTCTTCTCGACGCGCCACCTCACCACCGCCGAGCGCTGGCGCATCGTGGTGGAGAGCGCGCAGGAGGTGGGGCCGGCGCTCTTCTTCTCGCTCCTCATCATCACCGTGTCGTTCCTCCCGGTGTTCACGCTGGAGGGGCAGGAAGGGCGCCTGTTCAAGCCGCTCGCCTTCACCAAGACGTTCGCCATGGCGGCGGCTTCGCTGTTGTCGGTGACGCTCGTCCCCGTGGCCATGGGGCTCTTGATTCGCGGGCGGATCTATCGCGAGCGTGCCAACCCGCTCAATCGCCTCCTGATCCGGCTGTATCGTCCCGTGATCGACGTGGTGCTGCGACACCGCGGCCCCGTCATCCTGGCCGGGGTGCTCGCCGTGATCGTCACGTGGATTCCGTGGACGCGGATGGGAAGCGAGTTCATGCCGCCGCTGGATGAAGAGACGATCCTCTTCATGCCGACGACGCTCCCGGGGCTCCCGATCGCGCGGGCGCGCGAGCTGTTGCGGCAGCAGGATGCGATCCTGAAGTCGTTCCCCGAGGTCGCGCACGTGTGGGGGAAGGCGGGGCGGGCGAACACGGCGACCGATCCGGCGGGGCTCGACATGTTCGAGACGACGATCACGCTCAGGCCCGAGCGGGAGTGGCGGGCGGGGATGACGTCCGATCGCCTGATTGCGGCGATGGACTCGGCGGTGCGCCTGCCGGGGGTGACGAATGCGTGGACGATGCCCATCAAGGGGCGCAACGACATGCTGGCCACCGGGATTCGCACGCCGGTGGGGGTCAAGATCTTCGGCCCCGACCTGGCAACGCTGGAGCGGTTGGGGAAGGAGGTGGAGCAGGGGGTGCAGATGATACCGGGGACGCGGAGTGCGTTCGCCGAGCGGGCCGTGTCGGGCTACTACCTCGACATCGACATCGACCGGGAGGCGGCGGCGCGGCACGGGGTCAACGTGGCGGACATCCAGACCGTCATCGCGACGGCCATCGGGGGGATGACGATCACACAGACCGTGGAGGGGCGCGAGCGCTATGGTGTGCGGGTGCGCTATCCGCAGGAGTTGCGGGACACGCCCGAGCGCCTGGCGTCGGTGCTGGTCCCGGTGAACCAGGGGATCGGTGCGGGGGGAGGGGTGGAGGGGGGCGGGGTGATGACGGCGAGCGCGGGAGGGCGGGCGTTGCCGGGAGCGGGGATGGCGAGCCCGCCAGGCGCAATGACCGCTCCGGCGGCGCAGGTGCCGTTGGGGCAGCTGGCCACGATCAAGCAGGTGGCGGGGCCGATGGTGGTGCGCACGGAAGGGGCGATGCCGACCGCGTGGGTGTACGTGGACGTGGTGGGGCGTGACATCGGGAGCTACGTGCACGAGGCGCAGCAGATGGTGCGCGACATGGTGACGCTCCCCCCCGGGTACAGCATCGTGTGGAGCGGGCAGTACGAGTACATGGAGCGCGCGCGGGGCACGATGCAGGTCGTGATCCCGGCCACGCTGGCCATCATCTTCCTCCTGCTGTACTTCAACTTCCGCAGCGTGGGGGAGACGCTGATCGTGATGTGCTCGCTCCCGTTCGCCGTGGTGGGCGGTATCTGGTTCGTGTGGGCGCTGGGCTACAACTGGTCGGTGGCGGTGGCCATCGGCTTCATCGCGCTGGCCGGGGTGGCGGCGGAGACGGGGGTGGTGATGCTGATCTACCTGGACCACGCCTGGGCTGCCCGGCGCGCGCGCGGTGCGGTGGTGACGCGCCAGGAGCTGTGGGACGTGGTGGTGGAGGGGGCCGTGGAGCGTGTGCGTCCCAAGATGATGACGGTCACGGCGATCATGGCGGGGCTGGTTCCGATCCTGTGGGGAGATGGGGCGGGGGCGAGCGTGATGAAGCGGATCGCCGCGCCGATGGTGGGGGGGATGATCTCGAGCACGGTGCTGACGCTGGTGGTGATCCCGGCGGTCTGGTCGTTGTGGAAGGAGCGGGAGCTGGGTCAGGTGGGGGCAGGGGTTCCTGTTGCCGGCGGTGGGGAGTAGATTGGGAGGCTAGCTCGGGGCCTTGGAAGGGGCTCCGGGCGGTGCGGCTAGGTAGCTCAGTTGGTAGAGCAGCGGACTGAAAATCCGCGTGTCGGCGGTTCGATTCCGTCCCTAGCCATTTGCTGGCATAAGTCTTTCGTTCATAACAACTTACAAGAAGCGCCACAGGCTTGACGCCAGTGGCGCTTTTCGTTCGTCGAGGGGCAAACCGAGGGCGGTATCCAGGGAATGCGGATTGGTGGTCCGCGTGCCGTCTCCATCACCCTGAGTCGCCTTCGGCGAAGCGCGGTAGTCGTCGCGTGCCGATCAAGGGGTAGCCACCTACCGTGTGGAAACACCTCCAAGCCGCTCCGAGTCTCCTGCAGACTCGGGGCGCTCGAGTGCGGTGTCCGAAGCACGAGGCGGGATTCGATGCGAGCGGCCAGCGCCGGCGCGGGCGGCAGACGCGGGAGGGGCACGGCAGACCGCGCCCTGCCCCTACCCGCTTCATCGAGGGGCAAGGTCGCGCGACGAGATTGCCACGTGATGGCAAACGTCGACGTCGCCCACTCGCCCCTCGCTCGCCTTGCCTGCCTCGACGCCGAGGCGGTGCTCGCCGAGCTGCAGACCACGCGGTCGGGGATCACTGACGAAGAAGCGGAGTCGCGCCGTGCCCGGTTCGGCGCCAACGAGGTCGCCCACGAGAAGACGCCTCCGTGGTACGTCCAACTCCGCCGCGCCTTCGTCAGTCCGTTCAACCTGCTGGTGACGACGCTGGCCGTCGTCTCGGGGATCACCGGGGACATGCGGGCGGTCGTCGTCATCGCCCTGATGGTTACGCTGAGCACCATCCTCCGCTTCGTGCAGGAGTACCGGTCGCACTCGGCGGCCGAGGCGCTGCGCGCGTTGGTGTGCACGAATGCCACCGTCGAGCGCGCGGGCGACGAATACATCGCGGGGAACGCGCCGGCGGTGCGCCGGCGCGAGATCGCCATGCACGAGCTGGTGCCGGGCGACATCGTGTACCTGTCGGCCGGCGACATGATCCCCGCCGACGTCCGCCTGCTCGTGGCCAAGGATGTCTTCGTCAGCCAGGCCGCGCTGACCGGTGAGGCGGTGCCGGTGGAGAAGGCCGATCGCGCGGAGCCATCGGCGAGTGCGATGGCCGCCACCGATCTCCCGACGATCTGCTACATGGGATCGAGCGTCGTCAGCGGCACAGCCACCGCCGTCGTCCTCGCCACGGGGAGCGCGACGATGGTGGGCCGCCTGGCGAAGGGGCTGGAAGGGGAGCGCGCCCCGACGGCATTCGACGTGGGCGTCAACAAGGTGAGCTGGCTCTTCATCCGGTTCATCCTGGTGATGGTCCCGATCGTATTCCTCCTGAACGTGATCACGAAGGGGAACTGGCTCGAGTCGCTCCTCTTCGGCCTCGCCATCGCGGTCGGGCTCACCCCCGAGATGCTTCCGATGATCGTCACGACCAACCTCGCCAAGGGCGCCGTCGCGATGGCGCGGCACAAGACGATCGTGAAGCGCCTGCACTCCATCCAGAACTTCGGGGCGATGGACGTCCTCTGCACCGACAAGACGGGGACGCTCACGCAGGACAAGATCGTCCTCGAGCGTCACCTCAACGTGGTCGGCGAGGAGGACGACTGGGTACTGGCGCTCGCCTACCTCAACTCGTTCTACCAGACGGGGCTCAAGAACCTCCTCGACGTCGCGATCCTGGAGCACGGCGACCTGCATCGCGAGCTGGCGATCGACAAGGCATACGGGAAGATCGACGAGATCCCCTTCGACTTCGCGCGCCGGCGCATGTCGGTGGTGGTCGACCACGAGCGCCGGCACCACCAGCTGATCTGCAAGGGGGCGGTCGAGGAAGTGCTCTCGTTGTGCCAGCAGGTGCACGACGAGGAGAAGGTCGTCGCTCTCGACGCGGAGCGCCTGGAGGATGCGCGGGAGCTGGTGACGGAGCTGAACGCCGACGGCTTCCGCGTGGTGGCGGTCGCCTATCGCGACTTCGAGCCGACGCACGGCCCCTACGCGGTGCGCGACGAGTGCGAGCTGGTGCTGGCCGGCTTCATGGGCTTCCTCGACCCGCCGAAGGACTCGGCGGCGCCGGCGCTGCGGGCGCTGGCGCAGCACGGCGTCGCGGTGAAGATCCTGACCGGCGACAACGACGTGGTGACGCGGAAGACCTGCCACGACGTGGGGCTCGATGCCGGCGCCATCGTTCTCGGCCCCGACCTGGCCGGGCTCGACGAGCAGGCGTTAGGCACGGTGGCCGACCGCGGGATCGTCTTCGCCAAGCTCACGCCTGACGACAAGGTGCGTATCGTCCGGGCGCTGCGCGCGCTCGGGCACACCGTGGGCTTCATGGGCGACGGGATCAACGACGCCGGCGCCCTGCGCGAGGCCGACGTGGGGATCTCCGTCGACTCGGCGGTCGACATCGCCAAGGAGTCGGCCGACATCATCCTGCTCGAGAAGAGCCTGATGGTGCTCGAGGAGGGGGTGCTCGAGGGTCGCAAGACCTTCGGCAACACCATCAAGTACATCAAGATGACGGCGAGTTCGAACTTCGGGAACGTCCTCAGCGTGCTGGTGGCGAGCGCCTTCCTCCCGTTCCTGCCGATGCTCCCGATCCAGCTGCTGACGGTGAACCTGCTCTACGACCTGTCGCAGACGTCGATCCCGTGGGACGCGATGGATCCGGAGTACCTGACGATCCCCCGGAAATGGCGCGCCGACGACATCGGGCGGTTCATGGCGTACATCGGCCCCACGAGCTCCGTCTTCGACCTGCTCACCTTCGCGCTGATGTGGTTCGTCTTCGGGGCGAACGCCAGCGCGCACCAGTCACTCTTCCAGACGGGATGGTTCGTGGAGTCGCTCGCTACGCAGACGCTCATCGTCCACATGATCCGCACCGCCAAGGTCCCGTTCGTCCAGAGCCGTGCCGCGTGGCCGGTGCTGGCGCTCACGAGCGCGATCATCGCCACGGGGGTGCTGATCCCGTACACGCCGTTCGGGACCAGGCTTGGATTGCAGGCGCTCCCTCCGATCTACTTCGCGTGGCTGGCACTCATCCTGCTGGCCTATGCGGGGCTCGTGCAGCTGACGAAGGGGTGGTACATCCGGCGCTTCGGGAGCTGGCTGTGACGGGCGCGGGCGCGCGTCTGCCCGGACGCAGGCCCCGGGGTGGGCCAGCGCCGCAACGGTGACCGCCTCGCCCTCGACCGCCCCGAGTCAGCTTGGCACTCGCGCCTCTTCCTGCGCAAACCACGCTCGTGCCGGTGTCCTGGGCCGCTGGTACTGCGGGCTCCTTGGAGAGGCGATCCGAGGTGCAAGGGACGCTTCCCATCCTGTTCGACGATTCGGCATGCGCCCCGTTCGTCTCGTAATTCGTGGAGGGACAAATCCTAGATATCTGTCCCTTCGGGAAGGACACGCTCCACGCCTACCTCAACCACCTGCAGGACGCCCTCCTCGTGCGCCCCAGGTGCACGGCGCGGGCGGCGCAGGTCAGGGTGCCGGCGAGGTGCCGTGGCGCAACGGCCAATGACATCGCGCCCCCTGCGGCCGACGGCTATGTTAGGGGCCGCGTTCCCCTGACCGCCCATCGCCCCTGCGGGGCCGCCACCCCTTCATGCTCGACCGCTCCGACGCCCTCGCGCTCGACGCGCGCGACCCGCTGGCGCCGCTCCGGGCGCTCTTCACGCTCCCGGACGGGGTCATCTACCTGGACGGCAACTCGCTGGGCGCGCTTCCGGTCGCCACGGCGGGGCGGGTGCAGGGGGCGATCGCCGACGAGTGGGGGACGGGGCTGATCCGGAGCTGGAACACGGCGGGGTGGGTGACGCTGCCCGAGCGGATCGCGGCCAAGATTGCGCGGCTCATCGGCGCGAGCGCGGGGGAGGTGCTGGTGGGGGACTCGACGTCGGTGAACCTGTACAAGGTGCTGGCGAGCGCGATGGCGCTGGTGACGTCCGCTGGCGACGCGCGGCGGCGGACCATCGTGTCGGAGCGGAGCAACTTCCCGACCGACCTGTACATCGCCCAAAGCCTGGCGGCGCAGCACGGCTTCACGTTGCAGCTGGTGGAGCCGGACGAGATCGCGGCGTGGCTCGACGACCGGCTGGCGATCCTGATGCTGACGCACGTGAACTACCGCACGGGGCGGATGCACGACATGCCGGCGCTGACCGCGGCGGCGCACGGGTGCGGGGCGCTCGCCATCTGGGACCTGGCCCACTCGGCGGGGGCGGTGCCGGTCGACCTGGCCGGCGCCGACGCTGACTTCGCGGTAGGGTGCGGCTACAAGTACCTCAACGGCGGGCCCGGGGCGCCGGCGTTCCTGTGGGCGCATCCGCGCCAGCTGCAACGGATGGCGCGTGAGGGGGTGTGGCAGCCGCTGTCGGGGTGGTTCGGGCACGCGGCGCCGTTCGAGTTCACGCCGGAGTATCGCCCCGCCGCTGGCGTCGGGCGCTTTGCCTGCGGGACGCCACCGGTGCTGAGCCTGACGGCGCTGGCGTGCGGGGTGGAGACGGTGCTGGCCGCCGAGCCGCTGGGGGGGATGGTGGCGCTACGGGCCAAGTCGCTGCAGCTGACGGATCACTTCATGGCGCTGGTGGAGTCGCGCTGCGCGGGGCACGGGCTGGCGCTGGTGACACCGCGCGAGGACTCGCGGCGCGGGAGCCAGGTGTCGTTCGCCCGCGCCGAGGGGGCCTATGCCGTCATGCAGGCGCTCATCGCGCGCGGGGTGATCGGCGACTTCCGCGCGCCGGACATCCTGCGCTTCGGCTTCACCCCGCTGTACACCCGCTTCGTCGATGTGTGGGACGCGGTGGAGCACCTGCGCCAGGTGCTGGCCACCGGTGAATGGCAGGAGGCGCGCTTCCACCAGAGGGGAGCAGTCACATGACCGGATTGCACCATCGCGCAGGCCAGGAGCCCGAGAGCGGCACGCCCGGGACGACCCATCCCGCCACCGGCGAGCAGATCGTCGCCGACGAGGGGGCCAAGCTCGACTTCAGCCGGGACATGAGCTACGGGGACTACCTCAAGCTCGACACCGTGCTCACCGCCCAGCATCCGTTGTCGCCCGACCACAACGAGATGCTGTTCATCATCCAGCACCAGACGAGCGAGCTGTGGATGAAGCTGATGCTGCACGAGCTGTCGGCGGCCGTCAGCTGCATCACGCGCGACGAGCTGGGGAGCGCGTTCAAGATGCTGGCGCGGGTGAGCAAGATCATGGAGCAGCTGGTGCACGCGTGGGACGTGCTGGCGACGATGACGCCGCCGGAGTACTCGGCGATCCGCCCCTATCTCTCGAACAGCAGCGGCTTCCAGAGCTGGCAGTACCGGTGCATCGAGTTCATGCTGGGGAACAAGAACGCCGCCATGCTCAAGCCGCATGCCCACCGTCTTGACCTCCTGGCCCACGTGGAGGCGGCGTGGCGGGCGCCCTCGCTGTACGACGAGGCGTTGCGGCTGCTGGCGCGCCGGGGGCTGCCGGTGCCGGCCAGCCACCTGGAGCGCGACTGGACGCAGGCGTACCCGGCGAGCGACGAGGTGGAGCAGGCGTGGCTGGCGGTGTACCGCGACCCGTCACGCTACTGGGACCTGTACCAGCTGGGGGAGGAGCTGACGGACCTGGAGGATGCATTCCGCCTATGGCGCTTCCGGCACGTGACGACGGTGGAGCGGATCATCGGCTTCAAGCGGGGGACGGGGGGGACGAGCGGGGTGGGGTACCTGCGGAAGATGCTGGATGTGGTGCTGTTTCCGGAGCTCTGGAAGCTGCGGACGGATCTGTAGTTCCTCCGTGTCCCTCCGTGCCTCCGTGTCTCCTCCGTGTTGAATATCCGCGCGCTGGTGCTGGCCACGTGACGTTTGGGTGACGGTCGTGGGGTAGACTCGTTGCGGGGCGGGCGGCTGTACGCGGGGATTTATCACGGGGGGGCACGGAGGCACGGAGGGGATGGAGAGAAAGTTTTGGGAGAGGACGGGGCCCATCATCGAGGCGGCGATGCGGGTGCACTCCGTTCTCGGGCCGGGGCTGCTCGAGTCGACGTATGAGACGTGTTTGGCGCACGAGCTGCGGAAGCGGGGGCTCGCGGTGCGGGTGCAGGTGCCGGTGCCGCTGGTCTATGACGGGATCGAGCTGGAGGTGGCGTATCGGCTCGACCTGCTCGTGGACGACGAGATCATCGTGGAGGTGAAGGGGGTCACGCAGCTCCACCCGGTGCACGAGGCGCAGCTGCTGACGTACCTCCGGCTCTCCCATCGGCGCGTGGGGCTGCTGCTCAACTTCCACAGCTTGCACCTGCGCAACGGGATAAAGCGAATGGTCAACGGCTGGGAGCATGGTGCCCGGCCGTTGACCATTGGTGTTTCCTCGACGGATACTACTTCCGCAATCCGTCGATGATGGCGTTGAAGGTCGAGCTCGGGCGCATGGCGGCGCTCGTCTTCGCGACGTCGGGCTGGTAATAGCCTCCCATGTCGACGGGCTTCCCCTGCGCGGCGATCAGCTCGGCGTTGATGGTGGCCTCGTTGTCGGCGAGTGCCTTGGCCACCGGGGTGAAGCGTGCCGTGAGCTCGGCGTCCTTGTCCTGAGCCGCGAGGGCCTGGGCCCAGTACAGGGCGAGGTAGAAGTGCGAGCCGCGGTTGTCGATCTGGCCCACCTTGCGCGCCGGCGACTTGTTGGTGTCGAGGAACTTCCCGATTGCCTGGTCGAGGGTGTCGGCGAGGACGCCGGCCTTCGCGTTCCCCGTGGTGAGGGCCACGTGCTCCAGCGAGGCGCCTAACGCGGAGAACTCGCCCAGCGAGTCCCAGCGCAGGTAGCCCTCCTCCTGGAACTGCTGCACGTGCTTGGGGGCCGAGCCGCCGGCGCCGGTTTCGAAGAGGCCGCCGCCGGCGAGGAGCGGGACGATCGACAGCATCTTGGCCGAGGTCCCGATCTCGAGGATGGGGAAGAGGTCGGTGAGGTAGTCGCGGAGGACGTTCCCGGTCACCGAGATGGTGTCCTTCCCCTCGCGGATGCGCTGGAGGGAGAACTTCATCGCCTCCACGGGGGAGAGGATGCGGATGTCGAGCCCCGTGGTGTCGTGATCCTTCAGGTAGCGCTCGACCTTGGCGATCACTTCACGGTCGTGGGCGCGGTTGCGGTCGAGCCAGAAGACGGCCGGGGCGCCGGTGGCGCGGGCGCGGCGGACGGCGAGCTTGACCCAGTCGCGGATGGGGAGGTCCTTGGTCTGGCAGCCGCGGAAGATGTCGCCTTCCTCCACCGCCTGCTGCAACAACGTGGCGCCGGAGTTCTCGTCGACCACGCGGATCACGCCGTTCCCAGTGGCGATGAAGGTCTTGTCGTGCGAGCCGTACTCCTCGGCCTTCTGCGCCATGAGCCCCACGTTGGGGACGTCGCCCATGGTGCGCGGGTCGTAGGCGCCGTGCTCGCGGCAGTCGTCGAAGACGGCCTGATAGAGCTCGGCGTAGGAGCGGTCGGGGACGAGGGCCTTGGTGTCGTGCAGCTTGCCGTCGGGGCCCCACATCCTGCCGCTGTCGCGGATCACGACGGGCATGGAGGCGTCGATGATGACGTCGTTGGGGACGTGGAGGTTGGTGATCCCCTTGTCGGAGTCGACCATCGCCAGCGCCGGGCGGGTGGCATAGGTGGCGGCGATGTCGCCTTCGATCTCCTTGCGCTGCGCCTCGGGGAGGGTGGCGATCTTCGCGTACACGTCGCCCAGCCCGTTGCGCGGGTTCACGCCCAACGCCTTGAAGGTCCCGGCGTGCTTCGCGAAGACGTCCTGGAAGAAGACCGTCACCGCGTGCCCGAACATGACGGGGTCCGAGACCTTCATCATCGTCGCCTTGAGGTGCAGCGAGAGGAGGAGGCCGCTGGCCTTGGCGTCGGCGATCTGGCGGGCGTAGAAGTCGCGGAGCGCCGAGGCGCGCATCACGGCGGTGTCGAAGATCTCGCCCGCCTCGAGCGCGATCCCCTTCCTGAGGACGTTCACGGCGCCGTCAGCTGCCACGAACTCGATGCGGGCGCTGGTGGCCGCGGGGAGGGTGACGGAGGTCTCGCTCCCGTAGAAGTCGCCGTCGGTCATGTGGGCGACGTGCGACCTGGAGTCCCTGGACCAGGGGCCGAGCTTGTGCGGGTTCTTCTTGGCGAACGCCTTGACCGAGAGCGGGGCGCGGCGGTCGGAGTTCCCCTCGCGGAGGACGGGGTTCACGGCGGAGCCGAGGACCTTGGCGTAGCGCGCGGCGATGGCCTTCTCGGCGTCGGTGGCCGGCGACTCGGGATAGTCGGGGACCGCGTAGCCGTGCGCCTGCAGCTCGGCGATGGCTTCCTTGAGCTGCGGGATCGACGCCGAGATGTTGGGGAGCTTGATGATGTTGGCGTCGGGCCTGGTGGCCAGCTCGCCCAGGGCGGCGAGGTGGTCGGGGATGCGCTGCTCGGGGGTGAGGAAGTCGGGGAAGTTGGCGAGGATGCGCCCGGCGAGCGAAATGTCGCGGGTCTCGACCGTGACGCCGGAGCCGGCGGTGAAGGCCTGGACGATGGGGAGGAGCGAGAAGGTCGCCAGGGCGGGCGCCTCGTCGATTTGGGTCCAGATGATGGTGGAGGGCTGGGTCATGGTCGGAGCGTTGATGGGCGGCGCGTGGGGCACAGGTGGGGCGCGGCTGTGGCGGTCCACTGGACGAGGCAAAATGGACCGACACCGCAGCCTTGGTCCAAACTACAGCGGTGCCGCCCGCGGCATTGGGTCGTTCGGGCATGCCTCGAGGCGTCCGATCCTGAACGAGCGTCCTGTGACCGGAGCGGGATCCGTTGCAGGGCGCCTGGCGGCGCGCGCTCTCACGAGACGGCTCTCCCGGCGCGCAGGTCGGGGGGCGAACGGCGGGGCGCGGCGGCGGCGGGGTCGAAGCCGAACCATCGCCGCCCCGCCCAGAGCGAGAGGTAGACGAGCCCGATGAGGGCCGGGACCTCGATGAGGGGGCCGACGACGGCGGCGAGCGCTTCGCCCGAGCCGATGCCGAAGGTGGCGACGGCGACGGCGATGGCCAGCTCGAAGTTGTTGCCGGCGGCGGTGAAGGAGAGCGAGGCGGTGCTCTGGTAGTCGAAGCCGAGGCGGCGCGAGAGCCAGAAGGCGAAGCCGAACATCACGACGAAGTAGACCAGGAGGGGGAGCGCGATGCGCAGCACGTCGAGGGGGAGCTCGAGGATGCGGTGCCCCTGCATGGCGAACATCAGGACGATGGTGTAGAGGAGCCCGAGGAGCGCGGTGGGGCCGATCCGGCGGATGAAGACGCCGTCATACCATGCCGCCCCCTTGCGGGCGACGAGGAGCTTGCGGGTGAGGTAGCCGGCGACGAGCGGGATCCCGAGGAAGATCCCGACGCTTTTGGCGATCTGGCCCATGGTCACGTCGAGCACCGCAGACTCGGCGCCGAACCACCCCGGGACGACGGTGAGGAAGAGCCAGCCGAGGACCGAGTAGGTGAGGATCTGGAAGACCGAGTTGAGGGCGACGAGGACGGCGGCGAGTTCGCCGGAGCCGCAGGCCAGGGCGTTCCAGATGAGGACCATGGCGATGCAGCGGGCGAGGCCGATGAGGACGAGGCCGTTGCGATACGCGGGGAGGTCGGGGAGGAAGATCCACGCCAGGGCCAGCATGACGAGCGGGCCGACGACCCAGTTGAGCACCAGCGAGGTGCCGAGGAGGCGCGTGTCGCGGGCGTGCTCGCCGATGGCTTCGTAGCGGACCTTGGCGAGGACGGGGTACATCATCCACAGGAGTCCGACGGCGATGGGGACCGAGACGCCGGCCAGCTGGACGCGGTCGAGGGCGGCGCCGAGGCCGGGGTAGAGGCGGCCGAGGAGGAGGCCGAGCCCCATGGCGGCGAAGATCCAGAGGGGGAGGAAGCGGTCGAGGGTCGAGAGGCGCTGGAGGAGCGGCTGCTCGGCGGGGGTGGGGGAAGTGGTGGTCATGTGGGCATGTCCAGCATCGAATGTCGATGCGCGGACGTGACGGGGCAGCGGCGAAGTGGCGGAAGGTGGGGGGTGGAAAGCCTGACGCGCGTTGGGCGCGGGGGTCGCATCGCAGCGTTCACGCCATTCGCAGACGCGTGGTACGACGAGCAACAGACGGATGATGGTGGGCCGCTCGAGGTGACCCTACTACGCCATTGGCGTACACTCCCCTTGCGCACCATCGAGAGCCAAGAAGAGCGAGCAAGGCGACCTGACGCCTGCCCAGGATCGGCGTGAGCGTCGCGACGCTGCGCAACTGGGAGCAGGGGCGGCGCACGCCGGACGGTCCGGCGCTGGCGCTGCTCAAGGTGGCGGCGCGGAATCCGCAGGTGGTGGCGGAGGCGCTGCATGCGCCGAGGGGGCGGGGGGTCGCCTGAGCAAATGCCCGTCTGCTATAGGCGTCGGGGGTGACGTGTACAGGAAATCGGGATTCCTATACACGTCGGGCTTGTCGTGTAGGCGAAACGGTGCTCAAGGACCAGGACGAGGTGATCATCGCTACATGCCGCCTGGTGTTGGCGACGTGGTGCCGCTGATGACCGACTTCGAGGGGAGGGCGAAAAGAGACGGAATCATAGCGAGATCAGCGAGATTATCAGTTTCCGCTACACTCGCCACCTGGGATACGATCTTCACGGTGCCGCTCTTCGACGAGTTCATGCGGTGAATCATGCCCGCCACTCGTCGCCGCTACCGCATCAGGAACAGGTCGCCCCTCCCGCCGCCCTGGAACTCGAACCGCAGCACGCGCTCGAACCGTGCCGCCGGACGGAACTCCCAGCGATACTCCCACCGCTTGGTCCCGGGTTCGCGTCGCCGTTCGAGCAACCCGAACATCACCAGCGGCTGCAACACGCGCCGCTGGAAGGCCCAGTGGCGCATGTCGCCGAACTCGCGGTCGCGCGCGTCCATCGGGTCGCGTGCGCTGTCGAGCCAGGCGCGCGCCGCCAGCGACTCGGCGGAGGCCCACTCGTTCCCGGCGCGGCCCAGCTGGTAGAACGACCAGGCGAGAGTCTGCTGCAGCCGCGGGTGCCGGTCGTCGTTGCACAGGAAGCGCAGGTCGAACTGCCGGAAGAAGGTCCGGAAGAGGAGGGCGTACAGCGCCCCGGCCTGGCCGTCGTCGAGCAGCTGCTGTCCGCGCTTGGTGAGGACGAGTCCCTTGCGCCTGGCGAGCAGCTTGGCGAAGAGGAGGACGTGCCGCAGGATGCCGAGCCAGAGGGCGTCGCCCTCGTTGCGGATGGGGAAGGGGGGGAGCGGCGCGTTCCCCTCTTCGTCCGCTTCATCATCCTCGTCGGCGACCATGCGCAACTGCGGCACCAGCGCCGCCACTGCGGCGCGCGAGAGGTTGCCGAGGCTGGTGAGCTTGACCGGCGCGTGCTGGGCGACGTAGCGCATCAGCGCGCGGGCGTCGGCGAGGAAGGGGACGTGGTGCAGCTCCTCGAGTGACGCGTCGTCGGCCACGCGCAGCGCGCCGGTGGTGGCCCAGTCGCCGGTGAGGAGCTGCTGCACCTGGATTGGGGAGAGCCCGCCCAGCTCGGGCTGCGGCGTCGCGTTGTACTCCTGCATGCGACGGGCGAGGTGGTGGTTGAGGGCGTCGAGGGAGGCGAAGCCGCCGGGGCGCTGGGCGATCTCGTCGAGGATGGATTGGACGCCTGGGGGGCGAGGGGGGCGGGGAGGGGGAGGCATGGGCTCGACGGCGGCGGCGTACGCAGCGTTGGTGAGACGATAGACGGGCGTCCGCTCGGCCGGAAGGATTGGCTGCGGGGTGACGGGGCGCCGATGAGGTGTCGGTCGCCGCCGTTGGTGTCTTGTTCAAGGCAGGGTTCGACACGGGGGAGTCTCGCGTTTATATTATCGTGTGGCAATAACACAGGCGCCGCTTGACCTTGTACTGAGGGCTGCCTTTCACATGGAGAACCAGACGAGCGGGCGATCGAGCCGGGCAGGGGTGTACGTCCGGCAGCCGGCGGGCTACCGGGCCTTCGTTCCGGCTCCACTTCCGCCGGTTCCGCCGGTCGATCTGACCGGGGATCTGCGGACACTCCTGTCGGACGCGGATCGAGCGCTTGGACGGCTGGATGGCTCCGTGCTCACCCTGCCCAATCCCGACCTGTTCGTCTTCATGTACGTTCGGAAGGAGGCAGTGCTTTCGAGCCAGATCGAAGGGACACAGAGTTCACTCCAGGACCTGCTGGCGGCGGAGGCGAACCTGGTGGGGGCGGGGGAGCGGCCCCGCGATGTCGACGAGGTCGTGAACTACGTGACAGCGATGAACAGAGGACTGAAGCGACTCTCGGAGCTTCCGGTGTCGGTGCGGCTGATCCGCGAAATTCACGCGCAACTGATGCAGGGGGTGCGAGGCGGGCACCTGACGTCAGGCGAGCTGCGTAGCTCCCAGAATTGGATCGGACCGATGGGAGCGATGCTGGCCGACGCCACGTTCGTCCCGCCGCCGCCGGACATGGTCCCCGGCGCCATGGGAGCCCTCGAGACCTTCCTCCATCGAGACGACGGGCTGCCGGCGCTGGTGAAGATCGGGCTCGCTCATGCGCAGTTCGAGACGATTCACCCGTTTCTCGATGGCAACGGACGCGTGGGACGACTGCTGATCACCTTCCTCCTGACGGAGGGTGGCATCCTGCACAAGCCGGTGCTCTACCTTTCGCACTGGTTTCGACGCTATCGCGGCGAATACTACGATCGCCTGCAGCGAGTGCGCGACGCAGGGGATTGGGAGGGCTGGCTGCAATTCTTCCTGCGCGGCTTGGCGGAGGTCAGCGCCGAGGCGACGGCGACGGCGCGGCAGATCCTGCTCATGCGCGAAGCACACCGGACGGCCATTACCGAGTACCTGGGTCGCGCCGCGGGCAATGGGCACCGTGTACTGGAGATGCTGTACAACAAGCCGATCGTTGCCGTGGCCGACGTCGCGTCGTTGAACGGCACCTCGTTCGCGGCGGCCAACACGCTCATTGCCAGGTTCGAGCAGCTCGGGATACTCACTGAGGTGACGGGCTTCGCGCGAAACAGGCGGTTCAGGTATGAGCCGTACGTGCGGTTGTTTGCAGACGGTTGATGGTGACGGAAGCCCGGAATCGGCGGCGGCGTGCGGAAAGGTGCCGTCGTCGTGCCGGAGGGCGGCGACGATGGCGCCTTCGTTGGTGGGTGTCCAGGCGGAGTCGAAGCCGATCAGGAGGTGGGGCATCTGGTTGTCGCAAGAGAGAGGGCAGAGCGGAAGTCGGTCGCCTGATGGAGTGGAAACGCTCGATGCCACGTGATGGAACACCCAATCCCGTGGTTCACACGCGATGACGTCCCCGGTCGATCTGCGCGATGGTCTCGGGCGTCCGGACGCGGACGCAGTGCGTGCCATCGGATCGCCGGAACCACGAGACCTGCGGTTCGTATCCGAGCGCCGTGACGGCCGCCCGTACCTGTGCGGCGAAGGCATCATCGCGCGCCCCTCGTGGCGGCGTGACTTCCACGTAGCCGTCGACGTTCGTACGAACCGACCAGCCGTGGGTCGCCTGCAGTGCGCTACTGATCTTGCGACGGTGGACGGGTTCCTTTTTCTGGCTCATCGTCGGTGTCCTGGATGAGGGGAAAGTCGGTACGACTCCGATCGTACCGGCAGTATCCGCGGACCCTCGCGAGGGCGAAGCCTTCGGCACGCGGTTGCGCCTGTCGCGAGCTTGCGGCAGCGCGGTTCCCGCGAACGTGGCCGAGACACAGAACAGCTGGGCCGGCGCGACGCCGCATGACAAAGCGGCCGCAAGCCACGCGGGCTCGTTCCTGTTCGGCCTGTCGCCCGGCCCCTTGTATTCGATGAAGGCGAGTTCGTCGCCTCGCCAGGCGAGGACGTCGAAGAACCCGCCCCGTCTGCCGCCGCGCGCCGCAACGATCCGGTCGTAGATGCCGCGTGCCAGAGGCACCTGTTGCAGACCGAACGGTGCTGCTCGATGCGGCATGTCGTCCCAGAACAGCTGGTGTTGCGCGCTGCTGTGGAACGTGTCGACCCAAACGCCGCCCCATCCATCCTTCTGCAGCAGCCTCACGATGGCGAGTTCGCCGAAGAGGCTCGCGCCTTCGATGAGCACGAGCGGCTTGCTCGTGTACGTCGAGGGCAGCGCATCGGCCGGAAGGTGACTGGGACTCGCGAGATCCAGCTCGACACGGAACTCCGTGATGAGCACCGGGGGCGCATCGAGGACCGGGCGCGCCACGGTGGATACTCGTGACGCGCGAGAAACGAGGTGGTTCATCTGGTGACCTCGCGGGTTACCTAATGCTTTGAAGCGATCATACTGACTCTATCCGGCACTGAGGACAACACGATATGCGCCCAGTGAACGTTCCGTCCACCATGCGAGGGAAGATGGCGATACCCTCCGACAGTACTCCCTGCTGGGCAAAGTTGGATACCCACCCCCCGGCGCCTTGCGCGAAGACGCCATTCGACGCTAGAATGGTTCTCGGCCGCCTCCGCCTCGGTGGCCAGCATGAAGAGAACGGCGAGAGCCCCGGCTCGATGACCCGTTCGCCAATCCGTCGCCTGTGACGGTGGCCCAGCCGGCCGGATGCATCATCCGGAGCCATGTGCGAATGAGGCGGTCTCACCTCATCGAAACGGGCCATGAGCGACCTCACCGACGAATTCCCGAACCTCACGCCGTCCGTCCTGCATCCCTGGCAGGCGGTCGATCGGCGCCAGCCAAGTCGTGCGCGCATCCTGCGAGAGATGGCGCGCTACCGCGGGCCGCTTGCGGAACACTTCTCCAGCATCCTGGTGCCGGCTAGACCAGCGCCGACGCGGCTTGGTGCGCTGCTGCTGGTCTGGAACTGGTGGGAAGACGCGCGCTCGTCGTGCCCCACGTGCGGCGCCATGGCATTGATGGTGAGCTTCGGGGGGATGCTGTCGATCGGGCACATGTCCGGCATCTGCATCGGCTGCGCACAAGTGGTGACGCGGCGCACGGGCGGCTTTCTGGTTGGGCACGGCGCCGTACGGCGTGCGCTGGACGGCAGCGGCTATTCGTGGCCGATACAGTGGGGTGCGAGTTGGAGTATGGGGGGGTCGGCAACGGCGATCGTGGCGGCGCTTCAGGAACTGGGGGCAGCGGGGCTGCCACGAAGCGGGAGGGCGCGATTGTGAGGAAGTCGAGGGAGGACCACGCACCCAGTTACGATCGCCAGACGGAGAAGCACTACCACCTCAGGGACTTCAATCCACACCCCAGTCAGATCATGCGGAGCCGGAGAAAGGCCTCGAAGCAGCGCCCGTACGTCGTTGCGGAGCTCGTTTGCTCCTTCCTGTATCATGGCCGGCTATGGACTGTCGGATGCATGACCGAAGCGGCGGCCGAGGCATCGTTCCGCCGCCGTGTCGCTAAGAACCTCGCCGAGACCGGGAGTCCTGGCGCCGTCATCGCCTTTCGGCGGCAGGGGCGGAAGCCGCTGTGTTGGACGGATGAGGTTCTGGACGCGAAGACGATGCTGAAGCACTATGGCTGTTGAGACTTGCACGGAGGTGCCACTGCCAGCCCCGATGGGCGTACGTGCGAGCAGGCATAACGTGAGGCTTACCGGGAGCGCCACATGATCGGCGTGATCGCCGGTGACATCATCGGGTCGGTGTATGAGCACCACCCCAAGAAGTCGACGCGCATACGGATGCGGCACCCGCACAGCCGCTACACCGACGACACGGTGCTCACCTGCGCGACCGCGCACGCGATACTCACCGGGGTGCCCTACGAGGATGCGTACCGCGAGTTCGGTCGGCGACACCCCGATGCGGGGTACGGCGGGTCGTTCATCCAGTGGCTCTGGTCGCCCAACCCGGCGCCGTACAACAGCTGGGGGAACGGTTCGGCGATGCGGGTGGCGCCGGTGGGGTGGGCGTTCGACTCGGTCGACGCGGTGCTGGCCGAGGCGGCGAGGAGCGCGATGGTCACGCACGATCACCCGGAGGGGATTCGCGGGGCGCAAGCGGTGGCGCTGGCGGTGTACCTGGCGCGCACGGGGGTGCCGAAGGCGGGGATCCGCGAGGAGATCAGCGGGCGCTTCGGGTACGACCTCGATCGCACGGTGGCCGAGATCCGCCCGTCGTACCGGTTCGACGTGTCGTGCCAGGGGTCGGTTCCGGAGGCGCTGATCGCGTTCCTGGAGTCGACGTCGTGGGAAGAGGCGGTGCGGCTGGCGGTGTCGTTAGGCGGGGATGCGGATACGCAGGCGGCGATTGCGGGGGGCGTGGGGGAGGCGTTTTATGGGGGGGGGCCGGAGGGGGGGGAGGGG